>JALOOP010000544.1 GCA_025454315.1 Oculatellaceae cyanobacterium Prado106 | reverse complement strand
ACGCCTTGGAGCGATCGCGAACTGCCCACAATCATCACATCTGGTCTGCCGTAGCGTTGCAGATAGCGGTAATACAACTGCAATTCCTGATCGAGACGCTGGCTATTAAAAGAAGGAAAATCGTAGGGCGGAAACAGCAGGTCAGGCAGCAGCAGAGGCGGCAGGGGCAGCAGCAGATTGGAGAGGAGGGGATCACGCAGTTGAAAGACTGTGCTGCTAGGGGACACCGGATTGCCGGGAGCCGCCTGGTTTGAAACCGCGAAGGCTGTTTCCCGGAAAAGCTGCACCATGACCGCCAAAATGCCTAACAAAAATAACTTCTTCAACACAATAAATTCTGCCCTGACAACATTGATGCACCAACCGATCGCCTGCTTGTACGCCGATCAACTTCATCCAGGTCTAACTTCAATTCCGGTAAGGTTGATTCTCACCTATGGCTCTAGCCATTAAATTCAACCCAAAGGTCACAAAATCCAGACTGCATTATGCCAAAATCCAAAATTAGTTCAGTTCAGCGTTCACTCTAGAAGCTCACCTGACCCACACTGCTTTATGCAACTTCACTAAAGTATCCTTAAGGCGATTGCCAGCGCAAGACTGTCAGAAAATCAATTCCCAAAAATTAAAGACCAAAGGACAAAGGCGTTGCCAAATCAAGGGACAGATGGATCTGGGGCAGTTGTGCTGCTAGAAACCCATGCATTCCGCTGATTCTGGATTAAAGATCACAATCTGAAGGTGGACTTTTAGGCTGTGCAATCCACCTTCACTTGCACCCTGCACCTGTCTAAACAAATCGACAAAAAAAAGACCAGAGCGCTTAAGTTAAGGCGATCGGGTCTTTTCTAAAATTTATGATGGAGAGAGTGCAGTCTAGTGAATCAGCAAACCTAGTCCTGCAAGAAGTCCGCCAATCAGGTAAAAGCGAGAGACGACTTTCGTTTCTGACCAGCCCGTTAGCTCAAAATGGTGATGAAGGGGAGCCATTCTCAGCAGACGCTTGCCATTGCCGTTGTGATCCTTGGTGGCTTTGTAGTAGCCGACTTGGGCAATCACGGAGAGCGATTCCACTAGGAAAATGCCGCCGATAATCAGGAGGCCAAACAGGGAATGGCTCATCAAGCCGACTGCGGCCAGGGCACCGCCCAGCGCCAGGGAACCCGTGTCACCCATGAACACCCGAGCGGGGTTGTGGTTGTGAACCAGGAAGCCTAGACAGCCGCCGCTGAGGCAAGCACAGAAGATCATTAGTTCGGGAGAGGAGGGTGCGATGAGAGCACCGAGTCCCAGGAGTGCGATCGCCCCCGTCCCTCCAGCCAATCCATCCAGACCATCCGTCAAGTTCGTCGCATTACTTTCGGCGACTAGAACAAACCCAGCCAAAACCCAGAACAGCACACCCAGCGGCAAGGCCAACCCAAAGGGCAGCAGAATCGTGGTGATGTCCCAAGGTTGGCTCCAGGCCATCCAGAGACAGAAGAGAGAAGCCAAGGAAATTTGGAGCGCCAGCTTCATCCGAGGAGAAATGCCTTTATTGGATTTCTTCAGGAGGATTTGCCAGTCGTCGAGTAGGCCGATCGCCCCGTAACCCAGAGTCAGCGCAGAGACTGCCAGCACATTGGAGTTGAACCCAGTCCACAGGAGCGCCAATAGAACGGCAACGGGAACAAAAAAGATGCCTCCCATCGTCGGAGTACCAGCTTTCTTGAGATGCGCCTGGGGGCCGTCTTGACGAATCACCTGACCCGCCTTGAGTGCCCGCAGCAGGGGCACCGCCCAGTAGCCAATCCCCGCCGTTAATAGGGCAGAAACCACCAGAGGCAGGGTTAGACCCAAACCTTCTGTAAGGGAACGTCCCGCGAACCAATCGAGAACCAGAGCGACGATCGCCAGTCCTGTCCCTAACGTTAAAAATAATTGATAGCCTGCTGACCCGCCGATGGGTCTGTCAGGAAGCATTTTTGCGTCCACAGTTTTTACTCTCTCACTTCACACCATTCACTACAGGAGCAAATTGCCCCGTTTCGGAAAATAAATCCAGAAAATTTACAGAGAATTAAATCTCACTCATCCGCCTTAGTCAAGGATTTTGACAACCAAATCTGACGAAAATCGGATTCTATTGACAATTTCGTTGCGCGACATCGGTATTTTCTGAGATGAATGTATGATTTGCTTCTCAGCAAGCCTCTCAATCTCGCAAAATCTTGCAGACAAGGTCTTGGAATGAGGGGCGATCGTTACTTCAAATCGTCACTGCAAATCGTCACTTTGAAAAAAAGCTTTTGGGCAGGGTTCGTCGGGATAACTGGGAAGTGTTTCAAGAATTAGGGAACCTGCGTTCAGGAATCCTTTGAATATTTGAACATCAGTTGGGTTTTCGCAGACTTGCGGAGAAGTCACGGCTGAAAACGCTTGGCGATCGCATCCTTCTTGATTTAACGTGATGCTACCAAATTTCCCGAAATGCAACCTACTCCTTCAGTTCAGAGTTCCCAACGAACTCCTCCTTCTTTCGAGTCGTGTGGGTCAGATCTACTCCTAGGTCTACTAAAACTAAGGTCTACTAAAACTAGGAGTAGATTTATTGATTCGAGCTATCGAAATTTAGATCCAATCGTCTGGGTCTAATGGTCTAGCCCTAATCATCTAGGTCGAGCGCATCATCGTCATCATCGTCAACGTCGAACGAGTTATCTTCGCCCGTCATCAGATCGTTGATTTCTTCGTCGCTTTCGTCGCGGTAGTCAAAGTCTTGGGTGTCACGCGCTAGCAAGCGTCCGGTGCCTTCTAGCCAGCCGAGGATGGAGGCATCGCGCTGAAGGGGAATGACGGTAGCCGGTTGGCTTCGAGGAACTTGGTGGAGCGCAGGGTTATGGTTTTCCATGGGAAAGGTTCACTTATGATGGGTTAAGGCGGCACTAGAAACAGGGAGAACCATGAATCCAGCTTGGGGAGAAATCGTTAAGTTGTAGACACAGGTGATAACGCAGATTCCTGGATCTGTCAAGCTATTTTGAAAGTAATTTTGCAGCGCAATTGTAAGATCTCCTGGGAGATCCCTATTTATAGTGTACGGTGGAATCGTCTAGAGGTGAGTCAAAATGCTGGGAAAAGAAGCTTTGTTAGAGGCGATCGCAGGTAAAAATCGGGGGCTTCTAGCCACCGCCACCGACCAAAAGGCGATTTTGGCGGCAGTCGCCCAGCTAGAAGAACGCAACCCCAACCCCAACCCCCTGCAAACCCCCGAAAAACTTAACGGCACCTGGCGGCTGTTGTTCACCACCAGTCAGGAGTTGCTTCGCATTGACCAGTTTCCTTTGCTCAAGCTGGGGCAGATTTACCAGGCGATCGAAACGGAAACCAGTCGCATCTATAATGTGGCGGAAATTTATGGGCTGCCTTACCTGGAGGGCATGGTGAGTGTAGTGGCTCAGTTTATTCCCCAGTCCGATCGGCGGGTGAAGGTGAACTTTGAGCGATCGATTATTGGGCTACAGAGGCTGGTTGACTATGGCTCGGTCAATGCCTTTATTGGTCGCATCGGTTCGGGGGAGAAGTTTCGGGCGATCGACTTTCAGATTACGAACCGGGAGCAGAAGGGCTGGTTGGATATTACCTATCTGGATGAGGATTTGCGGATTGGGCGCGGCAATGAAGGCAGTGTGTTTGTTTTAACGAAGAACTAATGCGAATCTCTCAAGGACATTTGAATTTACTCGAATTGTGTCCGCGCAAATTTCAGCACACTTATCTAGAGCAGTTGGGATCAGCGAATTCACCCGAGCAGCGAGAGCGACTTGCGGCAGGAAGTCGATTTCATGCGCTGATGCAACAGTGGGAAATGGATTTACCGATCGAGCCTTTCTTGCAAGAAGATCCGCAACTTCGCCAATGGTTTCACGCTTTTACAAGCGTTGCTCCGACCATTCTTCAAATTGAAAATCCTAGCTTTCGCGAGAGTGAGCATCTTTGCACCCTCGAATTGAATGGGCATTTATTGACTGTGGTCTTTGATTTGCTGATTTTGACGGAATCAGCAGCCCAAATTTTAGATTGGA
>JALOOP010000002.1 GCA_025454315.1 Oculatellaceae cyanobacterium Prado106 | reverse complement strand
TCATGGGGGTGCCTTTTTGTTGTCGTAAACATCAGACTATCCCTATGAGTCCCTCTAGAGCAACCTTCTAGGTGATGCACTTCAGATTTGAATTGGCCACCCTCCACCAATATATTCTGCACTGCCGAGTAGAGAGAGCCAAATATTTACTACAGCATCGTTCACTGAGTCTAGCGGATATTGCGCTTCAGGTTGGGTTTTGTGACCAAAGCCATTTGACGCGATCGTTCAAGCGAATTGTTGGCCTGTCTCCAAAACAATTCCTAAAGCAGTAATCGCAAGAATTTTAAAAAATCACGCAACTTTCTTCTAGAAATACAGATCGCGAACTCGCTACGCTTCAGACATCGATGCTAGCGAGGCAGAACATGAACGCAACTGAAACGCTTCAAATTCAACATGTCTGTATTCCAACCTCGGATGGACAAATGCCTGCAATGTTGCACACTCCCGCTGATCCTCAACGTAAACCAGCGGTGCTTTTGCTGATGGAGGCATTTGGCTTAACCTCGCATATCCAGGATGTTGCCGCTCGTATTGCCCATGAGGGTTATGTGGTTCTCACCCCCGATTTATATTATCGAGAATTGTCCCCTAAGAAATTTGGCTACGATCAAGTCGAAGCAGCCATGTCCATGATGTATCGGCTGGATTTTGGCCAGTCAATGGAAAATGATTTACAAGCGGTACTGGCTTATCTTCAGTCTCGTCCTGATGTCAACCCGGATAAGATTGGTGTGACTGGATTTTGTTTGGGGGTGGATTGAGCTTTTTGACGGCCTGCAAGCTGTCTTCTCAAATTGCTGCGGTAGCGCCCTTCTATGGCATGGTTTTGGATGAGTGGGTGGATGCGATCGACCATATCACCGTCCCCCTATATTTGTTCTTCGGTGGCATTGATCCGTTTATTCCCCATGAGCGGGTTGAACAGATTGAATCTCGACTGAAGGTACTGGGTAAAGAATACCGCTTGAAAGTGTATCCGGATGCTGATCATGGCTTTTTCTGTGATGAGCGATCGTCCTACCATCGTGGGGCAGCAGCAGACGCTTGGCGTGAGCTAACCCAGTTCTTTCGTCAGCACCTGAAGGAAGCGATTTAACCAGTGTTTTTCATCGATTTTCTATTATTAACCAGGGTTTAACCAGGACTTCGCTGGATGCATTTTGTTGCAAGGCTTCCAGGGTCATGAGGATGGCTTCTGGGGTGGCGGGGGAGGGGAGGGGGATGTGGTCGGGTTCGAGAGAGGGAGGACTGAAGGCGGCGATCGCCCCTCGAATGGCTTCTCTCACCGACATCGCCAGCATAAACGGCGGTTCCCCAACGGCTTTGCTGCCGTAGATCACGCCGGGTTGCGAGGCGCGTTCTAGGAGATGTACCTGAAAGTGTTCTGGGATTTCGCTAATGGTGGGGATTTTATAAGTACTAGGAGCATCCGTTCTGAGTCTTCCTTGGTTGTCCCAGACCAGTTCTTCCATCGTTAACCAACCCATACCCTGGACAAATCCACCTTCGACCTGTCCTTGATCAATCAAGGGATTCAAAGATTCACCCACATCATGGACAATGTCTACCTGACGCAGTTTAAAGGTTCCGGTAAAGCCATCGACTTCGACTTCGCTGACCGCTGCTCCATAGGCAAAGTAGTAGAAGGGGTTGCCTTTGCCTGTTTCGGGATTCCAAGATAGGTTGGGGGTGCGGTAGTATCCGGTGGCGGAAAGGCTGATGCGATCGCAATAGGCCTGCTTCACAACGGCCTCAAAGGAAACCTGGCGATCGGGATAAGTCCGGCTGCGAATTGTATCTTCTGCGAAAATGAGTTCTTGGAGAAGATCGGCTTCGCTGGATTTGCCGTTAATTTGGGGAATTTCGTCAGGGAGGAGGAGGAGGAGTTGGGCGGCGATCGGGGCGAGTCGGGCTTTGATCGTTTCGCAGGCATCTTTGACGGCTTGGCCGTTGAGGTCGGAACCGCTGGAGGCGGCGGTGGCAGATGTGTTGGGGACTTTGTCGGTGCTGGTGGGCATCATCCGGAAGCGGCTGAGGCTGACCCCGAGGGTACGGGCGGCGACCTGGAGCATTTTGGTGTGTAAGCCCTGTCCCATTTCGGTGCCGCCGTGGTTGAGTTGGATGCTGCCGTCGGTGTAGATCAGCAGCAGTGCCCCGGCCTGGTTGTATTGAATTTTGTTGAAGGAGATGCCGAATTTGACGGGGGTGATGGCGATGGCGCGTTTTTGGTAAGCGTGGGTGCTGTTGAATTGGGCGATCGCCAATTTCCGTTCTAAAAACTGTGCATTCATCTGTGCTTCTTGCCAGACTCGCTGAATCCGATTATCGGCAATTTCCTGTCCATAGTGCGTGGTGTTGGTTTCCCCACTGCCGTGGTAAAAGTTGCGTTCGCGGACGAGTTCGGGGGAGAGCTTGAGCGTTCTGGCAATGCGATCGATAATCTCCTCAATGACAATCATTCCTTGCGGTCCCCCGAAGCCCCGAAAGGCCGTGTTAGAGGCTTTATGGGTTCTGGCGATTTGTCCCCGCACTTCCAGATTAGGGATGTAATAGGCATTGTCAATGTGAACCATGGCGCGCATCAGCACCGGGGGAGAAAGATCTAAACTCCAGCCGCCGTCTGCGTAAAGATCGACATCAAGAGCAGTGATTAATCCCTGGCGCGTGAAACCGACCTGGTATTGCCCCAGAAAGCCATGACGTTTGCCCGTGAGCATCATGTCATGCTGGCGGTTGAGTTTGACACGGACGGGGCGGCCTGTGATTTGGGCAGCGATCGCCGCAACACAAGCAAAGGGATTGGCCTGAGTTTCTTTGCCGCCAAAACCACCGCCCATGCGAAGACAGGTGACGGTGACCTGATTGCTGGTAATGCCCAACACTCTGGCGACAATCAGTTGGGTTTCGGTCGGGTGTTGGGTAGAGGAATAGACCTGGTAATGGCCTTCACCGTCGGGGATTACCCAACTGGCTTGGGTTTCTAGATAGAAATGATCCTGTCCGTTCATCTCAACTTCCCCGGTCAGGCGCAGTTCGGCGGTTTCCAGGGCAGATTGGGGAGCGCCGCGACGAATCACCTGGGGCGAGGTGTGGAAGTTTTGGGTGGCGATCGCATCCTGAATCGTCAAAATAGGTGGCAGCGGCTCATACTCGACCTGGACTTTGGCAGCGGCTAACCGGGCAGCAGTCTCGGTTTCAGCCACCGCCCAGGCGACGGCTTGCCCCCAGTAGGACACGGTATCGGTGGGAAACAGCACCTCATCCTGGACGATCGCCCCCGTATCATTCACCCCCGGCACATCGGCAGCGGTCAGCACCCTGACCAATCCTGGTACCTCATAGGCCGCAGCGGTGTCCAATCGGGTGATACGGGCATGGGCATGGGGCGCAATCACAGGGTAAATCGACAGCATTCCCAGGAGCGGACGCTGCTCGTCGGTGTAGATGGCTTTGCCCGTGACATGGCCAACGGCGCTTTCGTGGCTGCGGCGGTGATTCATGACGATTCCTCGACAAAAAACTTCTCAAACAGGTTCGCCACCAGTCGTTTACGATAGGCAGCACTACCCCGCAAATCAGTGAGGGGAGTAAAGACTTCTTGCAGCAAGGGTTTGGCCTGTTGCACAGTGTCCAGACTCCAGGGTTTGCCCAGCAGCCAGTTTTCGACTGCGATCGCCCGAATGGGAGTGGCCGCTACCCCACCGTAGGCCAATCTGGCATGATGGATGCGATCGCCCTCATCCAGATCAATCGTGAAAGCAGCAGCGACAATACTAATATCATCGGTGCCGCGTTTGCCGACTTTGTAGGAGTTGCTGATCCGCCGAACTGCTCCTGGGAAAAGAGTTTGGGGAATCTGGATGGACACAATCACTTCTCCAGGTTGGAGGATGGTTTGACGGTAGCCGGTGAAGAAATCGGCGATCGCCACCCGGCGCGTCCCTTGCAGGCTAGCCAGTTGCAGCGTGGCATCCAAGGCCAGCAGGACGGGCGGCAAATCGCCAATGGGGGAAGCGGTGCCAATGTTGCCGCCCAGCGTGGCTCGATTGCGAACCTGACGCGCAGCAAACCAGTGCAGCATTTCATCAAGAGCCGGGAACAGGCCGTGAAGCTGAGTTTCAATGCGACTGAGGGGAACGGCTGCGCCAATTTCAACCTGGGTGTCAGTCTGTTCAATGGCTTGCAATTCTGGGATAGCTTCGAGGGAGATCAGCAGAGGGAACGATCGCCGATCATGACTCATGTCCAGTCCCAGATCGGTACCACCTGCCAGCAAGGTAGCCTGGGGATGCTGCTGGAGCAGTTCCAGCAAGATTTGTAAGTGAGTGGGGCGGTAGAACTGCTGGGTGACGCTGCGGTAATCGAGGGGCGGCAGGGAGACGGGAGCCTGGGAGAGGGCGGTGGCAAAGCGATCGCCCGGTGCAGCAATCGATCCTCGGGCGGCTTGTTCTTGCATGACAGCCTGGGCCGCGCGACGAATCGGCAGATAGCCCGTGCACCGACAGAGATTGCCCTCGACGGACAGATCATCGACTTTGCCCTCATAGTAGGCCGCAAACAGGCTCATGATGAACCCCGGCGTACAGTAGCCGCATTGGGAACCGCCCGTTGCCACCATGGCCGCCTGAACGGGATGAAGTTCGCTTTCGGCTAGCCCTTCCACGGTTAAGCCTTCTACAGTAACGATGTGGCGTCCGGCGATCGCCCCCAAAGGGATCAAGCAGCTATTCATCGCCTGGTATTGCGGATTCCCGTTGGCATCTTGACCCAGAATGGCCACCGTGCAGGCTCCACAGTCACCGTCGCCGCAGCCTTCTTTGGTGCCCGTGCGATCGCTCTGCTGAAGATAGCGCAGCAGCGTCATGGAGGGAGAGACATCCTGGAGATACAGGGTTTGGCCGTTGAGTGTGAAGGTGAGCGGGGTAGGGGGCATGGGAAGAGTTCAGGGATGAGGGGCAAGTCTTCTCAAAGAAAATGCCATTAGACACCCATCGGGGGAGTCTCAGCATCGTGGTTGCATTATACCAGATGCAATTGGAGTCCCAAAGGCTGTCCTACCCAGGTGAAACGACCCAGCGAAAACCCTAAAAGCGAATTTCCTGAACCGGCGATCGCCCCCTCCATTCATTGATTGGTGTCGTCATACACACACGCCCTAACTGAGCCAGTTCACCAATCAGAACATAACCATTTGCTTGATGCGCCTGGAAAGAGCTAGTGCGTGTTAAACCCCTGCGATCGCCGATCTCATCCAGTGGCTTGACAGGGAAACGTCAGCGTAAAAGTAGTTCCCACGTTCAACTTGCTATTCACTTGGATATGTCCGTGATGGAGATCGACGAATCGCTTGACAATGTTTAAACCCAGTCCCGTTCCAGGTGTATTGCTGACATTCTTGCCGCGATAGAAGGGATCAAACAAATGGGGCAAATCATCGCTGGGGATGCCAATGCCGCGATCGCTCAGCCGAAAGATCACCTGGTCGTTGCGTTTTAGCAGTTGTAGATGGATCTGGTTTTGGGGGCGGGAATAGCGGATGGAATTGGCCAACAGATTGGTCAGGATTGACCTCAGTAGCTTTTCGTCCAATTCGGCGATCAGTTGACGGTGGCGACTGGTGATCGATAGCTGATGTTCAGCAGCAAGAAACTGCATTTCGGCCACCAGTGAACGACAAAATTGGATTAACTCTAAGGGTGCGGGTTGCAGCGTCAGACGATGGGCTTCGATTTTGCCAATCACTAAAATATCGTCAATCATCCGAGTCATGCGCTCCACATTCGTTTCGACATTCTGAATGTACTCCAGTCGTTGATCGCTAGAGAGATGCGCGTCGTAGCGCTGGAGCGAAGAAGCCGACAGCAAAATATTGTTGAGCGGATTGCGAAACTCGTGACAGACCATGGCTACAAAGCGGGATTTCAGTTCACTCAGTTCCTGGAGTTGCTCATTGGCCTGCTGGAGTTCTTCGGTGCGATCGCGCACTTTCAACTCCAGTTCCTCATTGGTTCTCTGGAGGACGGCTTCAGCCCATTTCCGCTGAGTAATATCCTGAAAGGTGACCACTGCTCCAATCAATTCCCCCTGCTCGTTTTGAATGGGGGTGCTGATGTACTCTACTGGAAAACTGGAACCATCCTTTCGCCAAAATACTTCCGTATAGGTGCGGTGAACCCGGCCATCGCGGATCGCCTCATAGATAGGGCATTCGTAAATCGGATAGGGTTGGCCGTCGGGTTTGGAATGGTGCAAGACCGAATGCATGACTTGACCCACCAAGTCCTCGATTGACCAGCCGATCATGGTGGCTGCTGCAGGATTGACAAAGGTGACTCGACCCTGGCGATCGACCCCGTAAACGCCTTCGCCAATTGAGTTGAGAATCAGTTTTTGCTGGCGACGCAGTGCCTCCAGATCCTCATGAGTTGGCTCAGTGGGTGAAGCAGTCGGTGACGTTGTAGATGGCTCTGCTTGAAGTGGGTCTACTTGAAGTGGGTCTGCTCGAAGTGGGTCTGAGGGTAACCAATAGTATTGTCGCATAACGTTACATTTGCTCAATCCAGTCTGCTCATTTCAGTTTGATCATTCCAGTCTGGCGCATCCTATGCAGAATGAATCCAAGGTAACCAGTAATTTGTATCCTACTACACGAACAAGATTTTCCAGTCCCGCTAGAAATAGGAACTAAAGACTACCCTACAGGACTTGAGGAGGTTCTGGGAATTAGGCAGCTATGGCAAAAATTTTGGTCATTGAGGATGAGGCAGAAACCCGCAATATTTTCATCAAGTGCCTGACCTATGAGGGCTTCTGTGCGCTTGAAGCTGAGAATGGCACCCTGGGCATCAAACTCGCCCAAACCCATTTACCCGACCTGGTCATCTGTGACATCATGATGCCCGACATTGATGGCTATGGGGTGCTTGCGGCGATGCGTCAGTATCATGCCACAGCCTCTATTCCCTTGATCTTTCTGACCGCAATGGCAACGATGCCAGATTTGCGCCAGGGCATGACGCTGGGCGCAGATGACTATCTAACCAAGCCCTGTAGCCTGGAGCAGTTTCTTGCAGCCATTACCGCCCGTTTAGCCCGTCAGGCACAGTTGCGCGATTGCCTGGTGGCTCACCCCGCCAACCGTCAGGCGGAAAACAGCATTTTCCCTGCTTGTCCTCGCTTATCCCAGGTGTTTGCGTTCATTGAAACCCACTATCATCAGCCCATCACCCTCAGCGAGGTGGCTCAGGCTGCTGGCTATTCTGCGGCCTATTTAACCAACTTAACCCAAGAATTAACCGGGCACAGCGTCAAGCGCTGGATCATTGAACGGCGAATGCTGCAAGCTCGCAATTTATTACGAGAAACCAACCAATCGGTACGACAGATTGCAGAAGCGATCGGCTATGCGGATGTGGGCTACTTCACGCGCCAGTTTCGACAAGTCCACGACGATTCTCCCCAGTCTTGGCGTAGGGCGGTACAGTTGCGATCGGCGTAGAGATCAAGTCATGTAGGGATCTGTAAAACCAGTCCCTGTAGATTGGGTGGAGCGTAGCGCAACCCAACATCACAGCCATAAATCCTGCTTCAATGTCAGGATGAAGAATAACTGAGAACCGTAAGGAATTAGAGTCCTAGGAGTAATTCCCAGTATCGCCGGATTTTACAGATTCTAGCTTCTGGATTTATGGGTCTAGATGCTGGTTTGTAAGGACTGAAGTCCTTACTACAAGCCTGTTTGTAGTGAGGACTTTAGTCCTCATCGCTGCGAGCATCGCTGAGTTGGAGCTTGACATAAGGTGATCTCTAGGAAAGAAGATCCCAGATTTTTCGTGGTGTGGCGAAGCCACACCACGAAAAATCTGGGATCTTCTTTCCTGGAAATGTCCTAACTCGGTGATTTCAGAGAGCAATTCCTGGATTAATTTTCGAGCTTCATAAATAGGTTGAAAGGTCTCTCCATAGAGCTTTCCAGCCTCCACATTCCATTAAAATGGACTTTGGGCTTATAGCCCGTGATTCATCTACGGGCGGCCTGCAAACGAAGCCGATGCCAGCGCTCTGAAGGGTATCTTAGAGAGTCGCCAGCAGACTCGTTGCGGAAATCCTCTGGCGATCGCAATCATAAAGAGCGAAAGAAAGTCCTATTCTTGCAAAGAAGAATCCAATGTGATCTTTGAGCATGGCTGATATGCTACGGGGTATTGGACTTTTCATTCTAATCTGGTTGACATTCTAATCTGGTTGATCAAAGGAGGGAACAGAGATGGTTTACCAGAGATGTTTCGCTCGTTCACCTGACCTAACCACCTGAATAAAAATAATATTCCTTCGAGCATTACTCAATGGAGTTCGATAAGGCTTGAGTAGAGATTACTGCCCTGAACACAATCGATTACTTTGAAGAGGAGTCACAACAGCTTATGGTATTGACGAATATTGGATTGCAGTCTCCAGCCGAGCTAAGCCGTTGCCCCTGCGGGGGAACTCATTTTCCGGAAGATCACTGGCAGGCGGCGGAGGGAATGCCCCAGGAACCGAGCGAGTTGATCGATGATCTGGTTCGCATGGGATTGTATAAGCCTGAGACAGTGGCTTTGGCCAGAACTTTGACCGAAGTGGAGATGAAGGAAGCGCTGCTGCTGCGTCAGATTGGCGGCGGTAATCCGGAGCGGGAGCGGTTTTGTCAGGAGCTGATTCGAGAAGCGGGTGGATTGGATCAGGTGATGGCCGCTGCGTTTGGGGCAAATGCGACAGAGTTTTTTAGTAATACGATTCGTCAGGGTGATTTTAGCCGCAGAGAGTTTCTCAAACGGGTGGTGGTGGCCGCTGCCCTGGTGAAGATTGCCAGTTGTGCGGAGCAGCCCTCGGGCGAGTCAGCCCAGCAGTCTCCTGCTGCCGATGTGCCTGCCAATTTGGAGAAGAAAGATCTGACCATTGGGTTTATTCCCATCACTTGCGCCACGCCGATTGTCATGTCTGAGCCACTGGGCTTTTATAGTAAGTATGGTTTGAATGTGCAGGTCAAGAAAATGCCGAACTGGGCGGCGGTGAGAGATTCGGCGATCGCCGGAGAACTCGATGCCTACCACATGCTCTCCCCCATGCCGATCGCCATCACCTTGGGCTTGGGATCGGCCTCATTCCCCATCAAGCTAGCCAGTATCCAAAACATTAACGGACAGGCCATCACCGTGGCCATGAGACACAAGGACACCGTCAAAGAAGCCAAGGACTTCAAAGGCTTCAAAATTGGCGTTCCGTTTCCCTTCTCCATGCACAACATGCTGATCCGCTACTACCTGGCAGCGGGAGGGTTAGATCCGGATAAAGACGTGCAAATCTCGCCCGTTCCGCCTCCCGATAGCGTGGCCAAAATGACAGCAGGCGAACTGGATGCCATGCTGATGCCAGACCCGTTCAATCAACGCGCAGTTTTTGAACAGGTTGGGTTTATTCATCTGTTGACCAAAGATCTCTGGGAAGGCCATCCCTGCTGTGCCTTTGCCGCCAGCCAAAGCTGGATTGACGGCAACCCCAACACCTTCCGCGCCGTCAATAAGGCCATTATTGATGCTGCCGCCTACGCCAGTGTGCCAGCCAACCGTCCCGAAATCGCCAAAGCCTTGATCGAACGCAAATACCTCAACCAACCGCTGCCCGTGGTGGAAGCCGTGCTGACGGGTCAGTTTGAAGATGGGCTGGGCAATACCCAGAATGTGCCCGATCGGATTGGCTTTGATCCCTATCCTTGGAAGAGCTTTGCGAAATGGATTTCGGCGCAGTTGGTTCGCTGGGATCTGATGCCCAAGGACAAAGCCGACTATGAGAAGATTGCTCAAGAAATCTTTTTGACCGATGTCGCTGCTGAAGTGCAGAAGGATCTGGGGAAAACGCCCCCGAGCGCAACCGAAAGAATAGAACAGTTGAAGTACGACAGTTTTGATCCGAAAAATCCTGCTGCCTATGTGGAAGAACAGATTCAGAAGTTCAAAGTTTAGTCAGGTTTATTGCCATGATCCATCAGACGCTAGAGGCTGCCTTGCCGAAATCGAAGCGGTTCACGTTGAGTTCCGATCAGCAGGCATTGCTCCTATTCATTGGGCTGCTGCTGACGTTTCTGGGGCTTTGGGAGTTGGGGGCAAAACTTAAGCTGTTTTTGCCCATCATGCCCTCTGCCAGCCAGACGATCGCCGATTTTTGGTTCTGGATCTCCGATCCTTTCTTTGACAACGGCCCCAATGATCAGGGCATTGGTCGATTGCTGTTGGTCAGTTTGCGACGAGTGTTAATGGGCTTTGCTATTGGATCGGCGATCGCCATTCCCCTGGGCATTCTCATTGGCCTCTCCGAAGTCGTCTCCAAAGCCGTTGATCCGTTCATTCAAATCCTGCGTCCCGTTTCGCCCTTAGCCTGGTTGCCCTTGGGGCTTGCCCTGATGCGCGACTCCGAAAAAACCGCACTCTTTGTCATTGCCATTACCAGCATTTGGCCGACCCTGATCAATACCAAATTTGGGGTGAGCCAGGTCGATCCCACCTATCTCAATGTGGCACGCACCCTGGGCGCGTCCCGCTGGCGCACCATTAGCAAAGTGATTTTGCCTGCTGCGGCTCCCCAGATTGTGTCCGGGTTACGCATCAGTTTAGGGATTGCCTGGTTGGTGATTGTTGCGGCTGAAATTCTGCTGAGTGGCGGGATTGGCTACTTTGTGTGGAATGAGTGGAACAACCTGAAAATCACCAGCATTATTACCGCGATTCTGGTGATCGGCTTGGTCGGACTGATTATGGATCGCTTGTTCGGTCTGCTGCAACATTGGTTCTCGTTTGGCCAGAGGTCCTAGTCATGCATTCTTCAGAAACCCTTTCACCCGCAACTCCATTGTCACCCGCACAACCAACCGCACAACTAACCGCACAACTCTCCCTGCAACAGGTGTCCAAAGTCTTTCCAGGGCGCGATCGCTGGAGCGACAAACTCCTGAAACGCACCTCCAGACCCTTTGTGGCACTCGATGACATCAATCTGGAAGTGAAAGCAGGGACTTTTGTTTCCATTATTGGCCCCTCTGGCTGCGGTAAGTCTACGCTGTTAAACATGATTGCGGGGTTGTCTCAGCCGACCACCGGAACCATCACCCTCAATGATCATCCGGTGGTTACCCCAGGCCCCGATCGCGGAGTCGTCTTTCAAAACTATGCGCTCATGCCCTGGATGACGGTCGCCGAAAACATCCGCTTTGCCGTGGAAACCGTTTATCCCCAGATGTCGATCGTCCAGCAAAAGTCTATTGTGCAGGATTACATTGGCCTGGTGGGGCTAGGGGGAGCCGAATCCAAGCACCCCCATGAACTCTCGGGCGGCATGAAGCAACGGGTGGGCATTGCCCGTGCCCTGGCGATTAATCCCCAAATTCTGCTGATGGATGAACCCTTTGGCGCATTGGATGCCCTGACGCGCGGATTCTTACAGGACGAAGTGGAGCGCATTTGGGAACAGGAGCGCAAGACCGTAATCCTGATCACCCACAGCATTGAGGAAGCGCTGCTCCTCTCCGATCAAATCGTCATGATGACCCGAGGTCCAGCCGCCAGAATCGCCCAGGTGCTAGAGGTACCCTTCCCGCGTCCCCGCAAGCGCGAAGAACTGGATCAATATCCTGGTTACCACAGCCTCAAAGCAGCGATGGAACATCATCTCTCCTGCGAAACCCGCGCTGTCGAAGAGTCGCGGATTCGCCGCTAATCAATCACTTTTCTAAGGAAACACTCTTCTAGGAGAAAACAATGTCAACGACTGAAATTCTTCCCATCACCGCCAAGCTCCTCGAAGCCAAACAGACTAAAGGAATCACGTTTTCCGATCTGGGACTGGCGATCGGGCGAGATGAAGTCTGGGTTGCTGCCGTGATTTATCGACAGGCCGCCGCTTCAGCCGAAGAGGCCAGCAAACTCCTGCACCTCCTGGGACTGAGCGAAGACTGGGTTCCCCAACTGACTGCGTTCCCGGTCAAGGGACTAGGGCCCATTGTCCCCACCGATCCGCTGATCTACCGCTTTTACGAGATCATGCAGGTGTATGGAATGCCCATGAAAGACGTGATCCAGGAAAAGTTTGGGGATGGCATTATGAGCGCCATTGATTTCACCCTGGAGATCAAAAAAGTGGAAGATCCCAAGGGCGATCGGGTTCAGGTGACGATGAATGGGAAGTTTCTTCCCTATAAGAAATGGTAGGGGCTTGAGGGACTTGCTTGAGCAAAAAAGGTTAGCTTGATAAAGGGGGGTGAGACGTTGAGCGTCTTACCCCCCTTCTCTATTGGGCAAGATGACTCGCTTAATAACTCGCTTCTTGTTACTGGGCTAGTAAAGTCAATTTACAATGCATTACACTTCGCAAACACATCCATTATGCTTGGTTAACAGGCTCTGCATTTCCTGTCACTTCCCCTTAAATGTGTCGCGGCAGTTGTACGGGATCAAACCAAAAAGGGCTTTACCTCTCAACCTTAGCCAATCCTATTTTCTGTGGTCAGATTTTACCTTAATTTTACCCCCAATTCTGTGCCAAACTATCCTAAAGTGCCCCAAACTGCCCAAACATTAGTACGGCGATCGCCATCAAGCCGATCGCCGTAACCCTTACATAGCAAGCAAAACCGCTAATTCTTCTCAAAGCCGGTGATGAGATTTGAACTCACGACCGCTCGATTACGAATCGAGTGCTCTACCACTGAGCTACACCGGCAAACGAATAAATAGTATAGCAGTCAATGGAGAGAGCGGTACATTTTTTTGGGGAAAGGGGAAAGGGTGGATGGGTGGATGGGTGGATGGGTGTTTCAAGGGATGCCTTTTCTTGGATACAGGAAATTCCATAAGCAGAAATTCTTGATCTCAGGTGATGCCTTTTCTTGGACACAAAAAATTTCACAAGCAGAAATTCCTGAAAAGATGAATGGTTTCCTCCTGCCTTACCCATCCACCCATCCACCCTGTTACCCATCCACTCCCCATCTCCCATCCTCTCAGGTGGTCAGCATCAGTTGAATCGGTTGCCCCACTGCGATCGCCCCACCCCCCGCCGGAAGCACGGCTAAACAGTTAGTCTGTGCCAGATTCACCAAATTGCCCGAACTATGGGAACCTCCGGCCAACTGAAACACATAGCTGCCTTCGCGAACTTCAGCCCGCCCCCAGAGGTAGGTTTCGCGTTTATGATCCGATCGCAATTCCTGGAGCGATCGCCCCTCCACAAACTGAGGTTGCCATCCACCCGATCGTCCGGAGCGCTTGTAGATAGCAGGCTGGACGAATCGCCAAAAGGTGACCAGGGCTGAGGCGGGATTTCCAGGTAGGCCAAAGTAAAGCACTGAATCGGCAGAGTCACCGGATTCGGGACGGGCAGGCGGGTCGAAGGTGGCGACGGTGAGGGGCTTCCCAGGTTTAACAGCGACAGCGCGAATGTGGATTGTGGCTCCCAGTTCGGCCAGGATTTGATCCACGTAGTCATAGTCGCCCACGGATACGCCACCCGAGGAGAGAACGATGTCGGCGGTGGTGATGGCTTGGGCGATCGCTTCCCGAGTCGGTTCTGGCTGGTCGGGGACAATACCCAGCGGGATCGGTTCGGCTCCGGCCTTGGAGACGAGCGCGGCGAGGGCATATTGATTAGAATCGACAATCTGTCCCGGCTGCAAAGGTTGATCCGGGTAGACCAGTTCACTTCCGGTGGAGAGAATCGCCACACGGGGACGGCGATAGACCGGGACTTCGGCACATTGAGCCGCCGCTAAAACCGCAATATCGGGTGCATCCAAAACAATTCCAGCAGGCAGCAGCGTCGCCCCGGCGCGGTAATAGTCTCCTCGATGGCGGACAAAGGCTTGGGGCTGGGGAGCGCTGAGAATGGTGATGCGATCGCCCGTCCTTGTTGTCTCTTCCTGAATCACCACCGTATCCGCCCCCTCGGGCATCATCGACCCGGTGAGAATCCGAGCCGCCTGCCCCGCCTGCACCAGTTTCTGGGGCACAGACCCCGCCGGGATTTCTTCAATAATGTCTAAGGTCACCGCCTGTTCCCCACACCCCTGCACATCGGCATACCGCACCGCATAGCCATCCATCGCCGAATTATCCCAATGGGGAAAGTCCAGATGACTCTGAATCGGCACCGCCAAAACCCGCCCAGCCGCCGAGAGCAGGTCAAGGGTTTCGCGATCGGAGGAAATGGGCGATCGCACCAGGTCTAGGATGAGGGATTCGGCTTGTTGGGCAGGGATCATGGGTGGAAGGGGGAAAGGGGAAAGGGAAAAGGGGAAAGGAAAAGGCACAATGATTCTCATTCCATCATCCCACGATCTCATCATCGTCCCACTCCCCACTCCCCACTCCCCACTCCTCCCCATTCCCACACAAATCTCAAGACTTTCTGATCCCTGAATTTCCTAAAATAGCGATGGAGTACTCTTAATGCGAATTCCATCCTCACTCCTATGACTCAAACCGTTGCCGATATCATGACCCCTGCGCCGCTCGTGGTGCAGCCTGAAACGCCGCTTAACCAGGCGATCAAGCTCTTGGCAGACAACCGCATTAGCGGGTTACCCGTGGTGGATGGGAGCGGCAAACTGGTTGGCGTGATTTCTGAGACTGACCTGATGTGGCAGGAAACGGGAGTGACCCCTCCGGCCTATATCATGCTGCTCGATAGTGTGATTTATCTGGAAAACCCCGCCAAGCATGAGCGCGAACTTCACAAGGCGCTGGGGCAAACCGTGGGTGAAGTGATGACCGATCGCGATATCGTCACCGTCCCACCCACCAAACCCATCCGCGAAGCCGCTCAGATTATGCATGAGCGCAAGGTTCATCGTCTGCCCGTCCTCGATGAGAAGGGCGCAGTCGTTGGCATTCTCACCCGAGGCGACATCATTCGCTTTATGGCGGCCAATCAATAGCTCTATCCCTAGCTCCATCCATAGCTCTATAGTTCTATCCATCGTTCAATTCTGCCAGTCTCCTGATGGCAATTTTCCTTGCTTCAATTCACCTTTAAACTCGCAAAGATCAATATGAGTATTACGCCAGAGTCGGTTCAAGCCCTGCTAAATTCTGAGGATTTCGGTCAACGCCTGAGTGGTGTCAATCAACTGCGACAACTCGACCCCAAGCAGGCATTTGCCATGATTCAACCTGCGATCGCTGATAAAAACGTCCGAGTCCGCTATGCTGCCGTCAGCCAAATCTCTACCCTGGGCGAACAAGATCGAACTGCGGCTCTAGAAATCCTGCGGCGCAGCCTGCTCGAAGATCCAGAAGCCGATGTGCAGGCGGCAGCAGCGGACTCTCTGGCGGCACTGCGTCTTACGGATGCCTATAGCGATCTGGAAACCATCTATCGCCGCACCCCAGAATGGCTGGTGAAGTTTAGCATCGTTGCGGCCTTGGGAGAATTGGGCGATCCGCGTGGGTTTGAGCTTTTGGTAGAGGCTTTGGAGTCTGAGACTGAGTTGGTGAAAACGGCGGCGATCGGGGCCTTGGGCGAATTGGGCGATCCTCGGGCGATCCCGCTCATTCTGCCTCAGATCAGCAATGCGGACTGGCAAATCCGCCATAGAGTCGCTCAGGCGCTGAGTCATTTTGATAGCCCTGAAGTTAAAGAAGCTCTGGCTACCCTGGCTCAGGATGATGTGGAGGCGGTGGCGTTGCAAGCCCAAGGCTCCTTGCAGCAGTGAGGGGTTAAGAGAATAAAATCTTGGTTGTTGGGCAACTTTGTAACCAATAGCTAACTGGCTTCGTTGTCTGGTTTTCGCCCCCCCGCCCCAACTTTGGGAAGCCGAGCTTTCGATGAATTCTCAGTCCGCCTATTGTTCCGTCAGCCCCTATTCGGGTTCTTCAACAACCTTCCCGATTCAGGAGTCAGGAACGGTTGTAGAATAGTCAATGCTGTGAATTTTTGAGACTCGTCGTGGGAGCGATGATCCCAGTCCTATGCGTAAAACTTACGACCTGCATATTGTAGAAACGCGCCCCCTGATTAGTCCGGGAACGTTACTCAACGAACTGCCCATCACCGAAACGGCTGCCGAACTGGTGACCCAAACGCGCGATCGCATCCGCAACATCCTCAACCATGAAGACCGCCGCCTGCTGGTGATTGTCGGCCCCTGCTCTGTCCACGACATCAACGCCGCCTACGAATATGGCGAAAAACTCATCCATCTCCGCAAAGAACTGGAAGAGGATCTAGAAATCGTCATGCGCGTCTACTTTGAAAAACCCCGCACCACCGTCGGCTGGAAAGGGTTAATCAACGATCCCCACCTGGACGACAGCTTTGACATTAATACTGGCCTGCGACTGGCTCGGAAACTGCTAATCGATGTAGCTCATTTGGGACTACCCGCCGCCACCGAACTCCTCGACCCGATCACCGCCCAATACCTGGCCGACATGATTTCCTGGACGGCGATCGGAGCCCGCACCACCGAGAGCCAAACCCACCGCGAAATGGCCTCGGGACTCTCCATGCCCGTCGGCTTCAAAAACAACACCAATGGCAGCATCAACGCCGCCACCAATGCCATGGTCAGCGCCAGCCAGCCCCACAGTTTCCTGGGCATCAACCGCGATGGTCTAGGCAGCATCGTCACCACGACCGGAAACCCCGACTGTCACCTCGTCCTACGCGGCGGCAAACATGGTGCCAACTACGAAGCCGAGCATGTCGCCCAAGCCGCCAAAGAACTGAACCACCTCGGCATCACCCCCCGGATGATGATCGATTGCAGCCACGACAACGCCGCCAAAGATCACAATCGCCAGCCCATCGTCCTGCAAAACATCGCCGAACAACTCGCAGGCGGCTCCAAATCCATCATGGGTGTGATGGTCGAAAGCCATCTGGTGGCAGGAAAACAGTCCATCCCCAAAGACCTCAGCAAGCTGACCTATGGCCAGAGCATTACGGATGCCTGTGTTGATTTTTCAACCACGGCTACGATGTTGCGATCGCTCGCCAAATCCGTCACACAAGGCTGCTTACAACTCAGCTAATGCAATCAGGATAGGATGGTGATGAGAACAGTGAATACAATATATCCTTCACTGTTTCTCATCGATCCATGATTGGGTGAATGGGTGGATGCATGAAGAGTTCTCCAAAAATTCTACGCCTTAATCAAGAAGAAAACTAAGAACCTAATCAATCGGTCAACTCTCATAAGTCCTAACTACGAACAAGTTTGTAGTCACAGAACTGATGGAAATTGACGAAGTAATACTGCCTCGGCAGTTATAGAGAATGCCATCCGAGCCGTCTACCCTATCGGGAAGCAAGCTACATCCCCAATCCCTTCTTCCCTAGGGGAGAAGGGATTGGGGATTGAAGTCCCTTTTCTATAGGGAGAGGGATTTAGGGTTAGGTTCTGGTTCATCAAATCGAACCTGGCGGTATAGAGCCTCCACGGGTAGGGTTAAATCGACCGTTTCGAGCCATAACTCATCCTCTGCCTCGTAGCTTTGCATCACCCATAGTCCAGCCTCATTTTTGCGAAAGCAGTCCACACCTTTTTGATCGGCTTGAATCAGCACATATTCCTGAAGCGACTGCGCCTGACGGTATTGCCGAAATTTTTTACCCCGGTCAATCGCCTCAGTGGAAGGTGATAGGACTTCTGCGATCAGACAGGGATAACAGATGACTTGGTTCGTATTTTGGTCACGTTGATCACAACTCACTACCACGTCAGGGTAATGATAAGGCCCCTTCGCCGTGACCTGAACCTTGACATCCGCGATGTAAACCTCACAGCGACCACCGAGGTGTTGATCCAAGGCTGTAAACAGATTGGCAGCCACACGATTATGGGGTTTGGTGCCCCCGGTCATGGCCAAAACTTCACCGTCGATGTATTCGTAGCGGCATTCCTGGAGGGGTTCCCACTCCAAATAAGCTTCGGGACTCATGAATTGGCGCTGGGGCGAGGCAATCATAGGTGTGAATCTCCAAGTCTGGATTGGCCTGAATTTAGTGTAACGGAGCAAGACCTAAGCTGTCAGCTTCTCAGCTTAACAACGATGGAATAGGGCAATTAGCGAAGCGTTAACGATTGTTGGATGCGCCATCAATGCCCTAATTACCCCCTAACCGCACCCCAAGATCTGAGATATTGCGATCGCCCCGCATTATCCTTGAACCAATTGCAGAGAAATGGTGGAGTCTTGATGATGCGATCGCCCCTCTCTACAACTGAGAAACAGCCTTTGATCCACGCTCATTTTTCGGCGTTACCCATCAGCCCAAGCAAGACGTTGACGACTACTTGGCAAGTACCCGTGAAGGGTAGCGTTATTAGCGCATTGAATCAAGATTCCATTACCGTTCAGCGGAAATCTGCGTCCAATTCGGAGGATTGTACTCAGAATTCAACGTGCGATCGACATAACCTGCCAAGTCCGGCAGCGCCTCAACCGGAATCTCCTGCTGAAGATATAACTGAAGTTTCTGTTCCCAATCACTGGGATAATCCCGAATCACCGGATGACGTACAGCAAGAGTCTGATACTCTGCCTGCTCCGCATCCACAATCCAATCCAGCTTCAACAGCGCCAAAGGCCGAATAAATAACCCGATCGCCGCTAACCCAAACCCAGCATCAATGCCCTTTTGCCGTAACACCCGGACAAACTGCGCCCCCTTGGGAACCAGATAGGGAATCCGACTGCGATCGCCCGGTTGTACTTCAAGGTTGTAGCCCTGCGTCAGTCCAGCTTCCAGGGACAGGCCATCATATTGTTGTTCAGGGTGGGGAATGTAGAGGGTGATTTGTTGCAGCGCAGTCCAGGGATCGACCGTGGGTTCATCCGTTGTTGATTCATTGATACTGCCGCGCATTAGCCCTCCGACATAGCCTTCGCGATCGCACAAATGAACCAGAGCCATATTAAACACATGCTGCTCAAACTTGGGAATGCCTAGGAGTGTAATCATGGGAATACCAGTGCCGTAATAGGGGTTTACAGAGGTCTGAATCCAAATCGAAGCCGCAATTTCGTAGCACAGATGACTGCTTGGGCGAAGATGAGTTTATATCCTAACAGCATCCTCTCATCGGTCATTGCCATGAACATTGAGCGTATTCACCAAGAACCTTTAGATGAACCAGACAGCGTTCTCACCAGCGTTGTCCTTAGCCAGGTCGAAAGTCAATGTATCCTCACCCGACTGGCCATTCAGGCTCTGGGAAAACCCGGCGTAGATACGGATTTAGAATTCATAGGTTCAGGCGATCAGTGGATTTTAATGTGGACTTATCCGGCGCTCACCTTGGAAGCGACCAGAACCTTAATCCAGGGCATGATGCAAAGAATGTGACCACACCTTACATCAATATCTAAACCCACAAATCCACTAAGGCTTACAGATAATTCTCCAGTTCAACAGCCAGGGTACAGTCGGAGAGGGGTTTAGCGACACAGAGGAGGACGTAGCCTTGTTCGATTTGGCGATCGCTCAAAAACATCTGCTCCGATTGATCCACCATTCCATCAATCAGCTTCCCCTGACAGGTCGCACAAGCCCCCATCACACACTCAAACGGAATCTTAATGTGATGCTCAGCGGCTTCATTGAGGATCGATTCAGTGTCAGGCACCTCGATCGTTTGGCTGAAATTTTGGCGCGGATTCACCAGGGTCACTTTGTAACTGGCCATATCAACTCCGGTTCTGGTTTTCCCTATCCTTCAGCAGGTCACCCCAACGTGCCGTAACAAGCACTACATCCACCCAAAAGTTGAAGCTTCTTCTAAAAAATTCATGGTTCTTCACGTCTCCTTACAGCCGATCTATAATCGCTGAATCTCATCAGAACCCCAATGAAAAAAAATGGGAGGATGCGATCGGGCGATCGCATCCTCCCATCCCATCAATTTCGATTCAGCAAATTTCAATGAACGCTTTCGATCAACGCTATTGAATCAAGAAATTACGAGAGCCAATATCACTCAGCGCAGTATTCTGAACCACCGCCAGAGTAATGGCATTTCCTCTCGCAGTTCCACTCGGAATAATATTCACCTTCACATCACTGCCTGATCGCTCTAACTGGACATACTGTTGATACCGCGCAAAGGCACTCTGGCCTGCTGGCAACCTAGCAAAGATTGGTCGTAGATCAATCAGGTCTTCCTTCGATGAGAAGTCGCGAATCATATCTTCGCCCTCATCCAAACTACTGAACGTAAAGGTATCTCTGCCGCTGCCGCCCGTCAGCATATCCTTGCCTCTGCCGCCCACCAGCACATCATCCTCTCTGCCGCCCAACAGGCGATCGTCTCCCTCTCCGCCCAATACCAGGTCACGGCCAACGCCACCCGAGAGGCGATCGTTGCCTTTACCGCCGTTCAGCCAGTCGTTGCCGCCGCCGCCAATCAGGGTATCATCGCCATCGTCACCGGAGAGGCGATCGCGTCCAAACAGAGGAACGCCAAAGCCACCCAAGAGCGTGTCGTCCCCTTTGCCGCCCCAAAGGTCATCATTTTTGGGAGTGCCCAAAATCCGCTCACTCTTTGACGTGCCTTTGCGACGTAGACCCCGGCGATCGCTCCTGGTGCGTCCACTGAAGTTAATCGGCGGCAAAGGCGTCCCGGTTTTGCCCGTGAGCCAGGTTTCGTCTCCGCCAATCTCCAAAGGATTGCCCGCGAGATCGGTAATATTGCCTTGGCTGAGGGTGAGTTTGTAGGTGCCATCGGCGGTGGTTTGAGCGCCAATGTTGCCCAATGTCCAGGTAATATTGTCTGAACTGGTCAATGTAGCCCCTGTGAGGGCAACCGGACGACCGTCGAGCGTCAGGGTTAGCTCAGAGACATCAAAATTACTGACCGCTTCGTTGAATTGGATCGTAATGCCGTCCGCTCCCGTTTCCCGAACATCTGGTGTGATCTCTACCTTCAGCGGCTTGGAGGCAACGGTGTCGATCGTCAAGGCTAGGGCTGGCGAAGCTGGGCTGGTGTTTCCAGCCACATCGGTGACTCTGAACGTGATGGCATACTGGCCATTTTGAAGGGGGGTGGTGGGTGCAAACGACCATTGACCATTGGGATCGATGACCACACTGCCCAATGAAGTTGAACCAGAAAACACCTGAACTGTTCCGCCTGCTTCACCACTGCCTGTAAAGGTGGGCTGGGTGCTGTTGGTAATCCCATCTTGAGGAGAAGATCCGGTGTCACTTCCGGGAGCCAAAATCGGGGCGATCGTTGGGACGGGTGGCGGGGTTGTGTCAATGTTGCGGCTTAGCGTTGGGGCTGCTGTGTTGGGGTTGTTGCTGATGTCCGTCGCCACATTATCGGCGATGTCCACCGAGACGGTGCCGCTGGCTGCGGTGGGCGTGACGCTGAAGGTGTAGGTTGTGCCCGAACCCGTGAAGTCGCTGACGGTGCCGTTGGTGACGGTGATATCACTGGCGGTAAAGTCAATGACTTCTTCATTAAAGGTGGCCGTGACGCTAAACGGTGCATTGACCTCCGCAGGCGCATTAGACGTAAGTTCGACGGTGGGAGGCGTGAAGTCTACGATTCGGCTGAATCGGGTCGCCGCCAGGTTGAGGTTACCAACCGAATCCTGTGCAACGCCTGCTGCAATATCAATGGTGAGATCTCCACCGGCGATCGGGGTTACGTCAAAGGTATAAATATTGCCAACCCCAGAAAAGTTGGTTACAAAACCATTGGCCACCGTCAGATCGGCATCTGTGAAGTTCAACACAGGTTCACTAAATGTGACCGTGACCGTAAATGTAGCGCTAATGCTGGCGGCGGCTGTTGAGGTGAGTTCAACTTGGGGAGCGACGAGATCGGCTTCACGAGTCAGCGGTACCGAGGCAAAGTTATTGTTATTGGCAATATCTTGAGCCACATTGGCTGGCACATTTACCGTGACGGTACCGCTTCCCGTGGGCGTGACATCAAAGGTATAGGTTGTTCCAGAACCGCTGAAATTGCTGACGGTACCGTTGGTGACGGTGACTCCGGTTGCCGCAAAGTTGCTCACCGACTCGCTAAAGATTGCCGTCACACTAAACAATCCGTTAACATCGGTCGGAGAAACTGACGTTAGGCTAACGGTCGGTGGCGCTAGGTCGGCGGTGCGATTCAGTTGGTTAGAAGCGGTATTGAGATTTCCGGCTGGATCTTGGGCGACATTTGCAGCAATGTCCACGGTCACCATGCCATCGGCAGTGGGTGTCACGTCGAAGGTATAGACCGCGCCCGATCCGCTGAAGTTGCTGATCGTTCCGTTGGCGATCGCAACATCACTCCCGTCAAAATCGATCACGGCTTCATCAAAGGTGGCGGTGACGCTAAAGACTCCGTTGACATTCGTGGGAGCTGTCGAACTTAGTTCGACGTTGGGAATGACTAAATCGACATTGCGAGTTAGTGGAGAAGAGGCCAGATTATTGTTGTTGGCAATATCTTGTGCTGCACCTGCACCCACGCTAATGGTCACCACACCACTGCTTACAGGAATTACATCAAAAGTATATTCGGTGGGTGAAACAGCGATGAAATTGGTGATGATGCCATTGGCGATCGTGATATCACCCGAGACAAAGTTGGTGACATCTTCGCTGAAGGTGGCGGTGACGCTAAAGGGACTGTTGACATCTGTGGGAGCGATTGAAGCGAGGGTGACGGTGGGCAGCGTGATATCCGCATTTCTCGTCAACTGAGGAGCCGCCGTATTGTCGTTGGTGGCTGCATCTTGAGCGACATTGGCCGCAATATCAACGGTTACCAAGCCGTCACTGATGGGGGTGACATCAAAGGTATAGGTGGAACCAGAACCCGAGAAGTTGCTGAGAGTGGCATTGGCGACGGTGATATCGCCCACCACAAAGTTATTGACCGCTTCGCTGAAGGTGGCGGTAACGCTGAAGGTGCCATTGACATCTGCTGGAGCCGCTGAGGTCAGCGCCACGGTTGGCAGCACTAGGTCAGCCATACGAGTGAGGGGAACTGCCGCTACATTGCCATTGTTGGCAATATCTTGGGCGGCATTGGCGGCAATATCAACGGCGATCGCCCCATTACCCGTCGGTGTCACATCAAAGGTATAGGTCGTCCCGGAACCACTAAAGTTACTCAGGGTAGCATTCGAGATTCCGATATCGGTAGCATCAAAGTTGAAGACTGTCTCGCTAAAGGTTGCAGTAACCGAAAACATGCCCTTCACATCAGCAGGAGCGGTCGAAGTCAGGGTTACCGTTGGCACTACGATATCGGCATCGCGGGTTAGCGTGGCGGCAGCGGTGCTGTTGTTGTTGGCGATGTCTTGGGCGGCTCCGGCTGGGAGGTTGACGGCGATCGCTCCGCTGCTGGTCGGCGTAATATCAAAGGTGTAAACCGTGGGGGAAACCACCACAAAATTACCGACCGTTCCATTCGTGACCGCCACATCCCCAATCAAGAAGTTATTGACCGCTTCACTAAACGTTGCTGTCACATTGAAAGTGCCGTTGACATTGGCGGGAGCCGTAGAACTCAATGCCACAGTAGGAGCAACCAAGTCAGCCGTTCGAGTTAAGGTTAACGCGGCGGTATTGGGGTTGCTGGCAATGTCCTGAGCCACGTTCGCAGCAACATCCACCGTCACAGCGCCACCCGCGATCGGCGTGACATCAAAGGTATAAATTGATCCTGATCCACTGAAGTTGCTAATCGTTCCATTCACCAAGGCAATATCGCCTACAGTGAAGCCCGAAACCACTTCGCTGAATGTTGCCCGTACCGTGAATACTCCATTCACATCATTGGGCGAAGTCGAGGTCAACGCCACCGTTGGCACGACCAGATCGGCACTGCGGTTGAGACTGGCAGAGGCTTGGTTGCCGTTGGCGGCAATGTCGATCGCCCCATTCGCAAGCACATTTACGGCTACAGTGCCACTGGCTGTCGGAGTCACCTCAAAGGTGTAAATATTGCCAGAAACTGGGGTGAAGTTGTTCACCGTGCCATTGACAATATTGATTCCGGCGGTTGAGAATCCAGTGACCGTTTCACTAAAGGTGGCGGTGACAACAAACACGCCGTTGACATTCGCGGGTGCGATTGAAGACAGGGCAACGGTGGGACGAACCAAATCGGCGCTGCGGGTGAGGGCGGTTGCCGCCGTATTGTTATTGTTGGCAATATCCTGGGCGACGTTTGCTGCCAGATTAACGCTAACCGTGCCGCTGCTAATCGGGGTGACATCAAAGGTGTAAACCGAACCCGAAACTGCTGTGAAGTTACTCGCGGTGGCATTGGTGAGGGTAATGTCGCTGGCAATAAAATTGCTGACATTCTCACTGAAGGTTGCGGTGACCGAAAAGACACCGTTAACATTGGTCGGTGCGGCTGATGACAGCACCACCGTCGGCACCACCAAGTCCGCATCGCGGGTGATGGGAGTAGGAGCCGCTGTGTTGAGGTTGCTGGCAATGTCTTGAGCCACCCCTGCCGCCACCCCAACCGTCACAGGGGCACTCGTCGTGGGGGTGACATTGAAGGTGTAGGTTGTTCCCGATCCAGAGAATCCACTGATCGTTCCGTTGGTCAGGGAGACATCGCCAGCGACAAAATTGGTGACGGCTTCGCTGAAGGTGGCGGTGACGCTAAAGGCACCGTTGACATTGGCAGGAGCCGCCGAAGTCAGCGCCACGGTGGGAACTACCAAATCGGCATTGCGAGTAAAGATGGGGAGTGGAGACGCATTGCTATTATTGTTGGCCACATCCTGTGCCGCACCTGCTGGAACGGCAACGGTGACAGCTCCGCTAAGGGTGGGGGTGACGATAAAACTATAGGTTAAACCTGAACCTGTGAGGCTGCTGACCGCTCCGTTCGTCACCACAATGTCGGTGAGAATGTCACTAAAGCCCGTTACGGTTTCACTAAAGAAGGCATTGACAGTGAACGCTCCGTTGACGTTGGCGGGTGCAGTCGAGGTCAGAAGGACGGAAGGAGCAACCAAATCCGCTGTGCGGGTCAACACGGTGGCCGCCGTGTTGCCGTTGTTGGCAATGTCCTGCGCCACGTTGCTATTGACATTCACATTGACCGTGCCATTGGCGATCGGGGTGACATCAAAGGTGTAGGTCGTTCCCGATCCGCTAAAGTTGCTCAGCGTTCCGTTAAACAGGGAAATGTCACTGGCAACAAAATTGATTACAGGTTCATTGAAAGTAGCCGTGACGCTGAAGGTGCCATTGACATTAATGGGTGAAGTCGAAGTGAGGCCAACCGTCGGCGCAGCGAGATCCGCATTGCGTGTCAAATTACCCAAGAGGTTGCCATTAGTGGCAATATCCTGAGCCGCATCGGCTGGAATTTCGACGGTCACCAGTCCGCTGGTGGTTGGCGTGACGGTAAATGTGTAGACATCGCCTGAACCACTAAAAGCCGAAACCGTTCCATTGCTAACAGACAAATCGCCTGCAATAAAACCCGTAACAGGTTCGGTGAAGGTGGCCGTGACGACAAACGCACCATTGACATCCGGGGGAGCAGCGGAGGTAAAGGTTACGCCGGGAGGTGTGAGATCGGCAATGCGAGTCGGTAAGGTGGCCGCAATGCTGTTGTTATTGGCCGCATCTCTGGCCGCACCCGCGAGGACACTGACATCCACTGCCCCATTGCCCGCTGGGGTAATGGTGAAGCTGTAGGTGTCGCCAGAACCACTGAATCCACTGACGTTGCCATTAGTGACCTGGACATCATTGATATCAAAATCGATAACTGATTCATTGAAGATGGCCGTAACCAAAAACGCACCGTTGACGTTGATCGGTTCAAGAGTGCTTAAAACTAAGGTTGGAGCGGCTGAATCCGCATTGCGTGTTAAAACGGTCGCGGCAGTGCTGCTGTTGTTGGCCAAATCCTGGGCAGCGCCTGTGCCCACATTGACATCGACCACGCCGCTGCTACTGGGCGTGACATCAAAGGTGTACATGCTGCCAGAAACAGCGACAAAGTTGCTGACCGTTCCGTTGCTGACATTCACATCCCCCACGCCGAAACCAACCACAGGTTCGTCAAAGGTCGCGGTCACGGAGAACACACCGTTGACATCAGCGGGTGATGCAGATGTTAAGGTCACTCCTGGAACAGTGGTATCAATGACGATCGCCCGAGTATCCCCCAAGTTCGATCCAATGGCGATCGGGAAAACAACATTCGCGCCTCCAATCAAATCGGTGAAGGTGCCGCCGGATAGGGCGATGTTGGTAACCGTCAGATCAGCGCTATTCTCTCCAGCCACCACCGTATAGGAGCCACTGGCCGCTAGCCCTGTGAAGGCCGGAATCGTCACCGTTGCGCCAGAACTCAGGGTTAAGACCAGCGTACCACCCCCTGCTAAGACAACAGGTTCGCTAAAGGTGAGTTGGATATTGATCGCTGGACTACCGACTCCGTAACTACCGTTTGCCGTTGAGGAGGTAATCGTAGTGATAGTAGCAGGCAAAATTCCCGCGTAGTCCACTAAAACAGCAGGCTCAACGGGAAGAGGGGCGATCGCACTTTCCCCCAACTGATAGTCCAAATCCCAGGTTCCGCCTAGTGCTGAGTTACCGATCGGGTGGGGTGATGCGGCGATCGCAGCCCCCGTCATCTGATGCAGTTTTTCTAAAAATTCAGCACCCGCATCGCCTGCTGCGACGTTACATCCATAGATGGACAGTGAGGCTGGTGCCGTAAACCAGTGGCTGAGCGCTGGCGCATACTCGTTGAGGGTGTCGAGGGTGAGGGGGCGATCGCCAATTTCCAAATATCCTGGACGACCATGCGCGATGATGTAAAGATGAGTATAAGATTTAACCTGCAACGCCTCCGTAATTTGTTCAATGCCGTCGCGGTGCGAGCCGATTAAGATTGCTTCAACTCCAGGTAGAAGACCTGCCATCAGCGTAGAATGATTCGCAATCTTGTCGCTAATTGCAACGAGAGCAGAAGAAAGGACGAGTGACATAGCAAGGTATCCTTAAAGAGAAATCGGAATAGAAATCGGAATAGAACATTGACTCGCACGACAATCAGCCCTGAACAGAGTTAGGACGCTTCTTGAACGGCAAAATTGAGAATTTCAAACTCACTGCGATGATTAGAAAGGTTATTGTCCGCTTTCTAAACGCACATGATGTGGGCGATCGCAATCATCAAGCCCATTTCACAGGCCGGATGTTAAATAGATTTCCCGTTGTCCTACCAAAACAAACAGAAATGGCCAGGATGGCTACCATAATTAATCTGTCTGTGCAAGTATTTAGCTCTGAAGAAATGGTGATGAAATAGGTGATGAAATAACAGAGATTTGATGAAGCGGGATTCGATGAAGTGCGATCGGTGTTCATTCTACGAGTTTGTCAGGACTAAAGTCCTTACTACAAGCCTGCTCGTAGTGAGGACTTTAGTCCTCATTACCGTGAGCATTACCTTAGAGCATACTCGTAAAAATATCCATAAAAGAACAGCATCGAATGAGTTTGAAACCCATCTCGATGCTGTTTCTAGAAGCTGTTTCTAGAAGCTGGTGATGAATGAGCGATCGCCCTTTATCGTCGATCAGCTTGTCTAGCCGGACGCTGACGGGGCGATCGAGAGCGAGGCGCATCCGCCTGAGCTTGGGGAACATTAGCGGCGGTTGGGCTGGGGGCAACGGTTGGCTGCATCGATTGGGGCTGAGGAGCGGGTGCAGGTTCCGATTGGCTTTGTGTCGATGAGTTTGGAGAGGAGTTTTGAGGGGGTTGAGGGGTTTGACTTTGCGGCGTTTGGGCTGGGCTGGGAGCGCTTTGGGAGGCGGCTAACTGATAGCGTTGCATCAGCGGTTGAGCGGCGAGATTGCCCAGACCGATAGATTCCAGAAGGGTTCCCCAGCGGGCGGTGATGGCGGTGTTGTCAGGTTGAGTGCGGCGGAGGGTGGCGAGGGAGGCGATCGCTTCTTGCCAGATGCCTGCTTCAGCGTAGATGCTGGGGCGTTCTTCGAGGGTGGCGCTGGCGAGGCGTTGCTGTAGGGCTGCGTCGGGTTCGATGCGTTGAATCCAGCCTTCGGTGAAGATGATGCCGGAGTTGTCGGGCGTGTCCTGGGTGGCGCACATTAGTGAAAAACTCCAGTGGTAGTCTTTGCCGACTTGTAGGGGCGGCAACCCGGCTTCCTCGGGGAGGCTGAGGCTGATGATGCCTGCTTCACCCGTGATCTGGAATCGAGCTTTGTAGATTTCATTGTCCTGGTCATCCATCAGGATAAATTCTGCGGCATTGGCTGAGTTTTCAGGGACATACCAAAACAAAGTCGGGGTGGTCGAAGTGGTGAGTCCCAGATTCTTATCTGGGATGAGCGCCGTTAAGGACAGTTGATCAGGGGAAGTGGCCTGAACCGCAACACAGTCGCCTCGGGTTGCGCCACCTTCGCGTCGTCCGGGAAGACCGCGATCGCGGGGCACAAAGCGCTGTGCCAAGGCTTCGAGGGGGAAGCTCCCCAGCAAAACGCCTAGGGTTAGGGTCAGCAGAATAGCATTGCGGAACTTGATGGGTTGATTAGGCATAGCAAAATTGCGGATAAGAGGTCGCAGATAAGGTCCGGAGTTGGATCTGTTGACAGGTCACGGATAGGCCACGAGATGGAACGGTGACCCGGTAACCGACTAGACGATCAGGGAGGGCTTCCAAAATTCAACATTCCCGAATCTTTTTCCTTGGTATCAAGAGTTTTTGATGGTCGAGAGAGATTTTCGGGTTAATAGATTAGCGTATGATTGCATTCAATCAAACAGTCCTTTACTAATTAATACAAACGGTATCCGCTGATCCCGCAAGAAATATCCTGAGATATCAACGTTTTGATTCATTTTTTAATTAAGTTTGTCTAAAGCGTCACATTGAGCAAGCCCGTAATTTCACGATGTTTCTGACATGACTTCTTTGTGTTTGAAGGGGAGGAGGTATGCTGGAATTTTAATTTGAACCGCAGAGACGCGGAGACGCAGAGGGGGTGGGTATTGGTTTATAGTTTGGGTTTTATGGTTTGGGTTTTATAGGCTGGGTTTTATGGTGTGAGGGGTTAACTGTCGGATGATGGATGTTGGCTAACGACTCGGTACACTTCGACCAATTGTTGTTTGCCCCGCAGTGCCATTGCGCCCCAGGACTCTACCTCGAAGCGATCTTGGAGGTGAATCAGGGTTTCTTCGGCGATGAGAATTCGGCAGCCTTCGACATGGCGTTCTTTGGCGCAGCTTTCGAGACGGGAGGCAATGTTGACGCTATCGCCAATAACGCCGTATTCCAGACGATTTTTGCCGCCTAAGCTGCCTACGACGATGGGGCCTGTGTAGATGCCGACTCGCATTTGTACGGAAAATAAACCCCGTTGTTGCCAGGATTGATTGAGCGTGGTGAGACGATCGCCCATGACTAACGCGCAAGCCACCGCCTGCTGAGCGTCGATCGCAATCTCTTGAGGATGGGTACGCGGAATGGGAACGCCGAAGACCGCCATCACGCCATCCCCGGTGAATTTGTTGATGATGCCGTGATAGTTTTGGACTTCCTCGGTCATCACTTCGAGGAATTCATTGAGCCATTCCAGGAGCGCTTCGGGGGGCATTTGCTCTGAAATGCTGCTGAATCCTTGAAGGTCGGTGAAAAGGAGCGTGGCCGTTAGTTTTTGGCCGGGGAGCTTGCCGGATTCTAAGAGGCGATCGCGGTTTTCCCACAAAGCATCCGCGATCTCTTTGGAGGTGTTTTGTCCCAGTAAGGTCATGACCATTTGGTGCTGGCGTTGCGATCGCTGTGCCCGAAAGGTGACCGTACCTGCGGCGGCGAGAGTGGTGGCGATCGTCGGTGCCACCACAGGGAACCAAATTGATTGCGTTAACAACCCAAAACTTGTACTGCCTAAAGCCGTCAGCAAAGCCAGATTCCCCAGCCCCAACATCACCGGATGCCGAACTCTCCAGGCCAGTGCACCGCCTAGAACCGCGCATAGGCCAATCCATACTCCTTCACTCCATTCAGGCAGAAAACCTACCAGAGGCCGCTGATTCAAGGCTGCATTGAGGATTTGGCTGACGATGTGAGCATGAATTTCTACCCCAGGCATTTGATGGTCGGTCTGGGCTTGGGCGCTGAAGGGGGTATAGAACAAATCTTTGCCGCTGGGCGCTGTCGTTCCAATTAACACGACTTTATCTTTTACCCATTCTGGTTTGAGTTTGCCTTCCAGGACTTCAGTCAGGGTGACCTGACGAGCAATTCGACGAGTCCGATAGTCCAACAGCATTTGGTAGCCTCGGACATCGTTATATTGATATCCGCCGGAATCCGCCGCCAGAGAAACAAAAGTTGCCGCGCCTAGCTGCATATCATCTGGATTCTGCGGGCTGGCTTGCGGAACGATGCCTTCGGCTTCCAGGTATTGGAATGCAAGTCCTAGTGCAAAAGCAGGATAGGTTTTGCCAAAGAGCAAACTTCGCCGAATCACGCCGTCCGGGTCAATCAGCAGATCATTAATGCTAATGCGCTCCTCGGGCACACCGGGCGGTGCGGGAATGGTATCGCTTTCGGTGTTGCCCAGCTTTTTGATAGTGATGATATTCGGTGACTTCAAAGCTTCCCGCAGCGCTGCATTTCCAGGCTCTTGGGGTAAATCACGGTAGAGATCTAGCCCAATGCTACGCGGCTGATATTGCTCCAGATTTTGTAGGACTTGGGCGATCGTCTGGTCGGTCATGGTCGATCGCTGTTGTTGCCGTAGATCATCTTCAGTGATCGCGACAATCAACAGCCGTGGATCGGTTCCTTGGTCGGCACGTAACCTGACAAAGGCATCGTAGGCTCGAAGTTCTAATGATTCTAGCAGTCCAAAATGCTTGAGTCCGAGCGTTAACCCAACTGTTGTCAGGATGATGCAGGCGATCGCCGTAGTTCCCTCTGGTAAACGGCTTTGAATCTTTTCTTTCCAGTATTTCTGAAGATTTCCGTGCCAGGAATAGAGTCGTTTAAGCACCATAATTCAGATCAATCACAAACGCGATGAACGCACAAATGCAATAAAAGATTAAGGTCGGGGCAGAGCAATGGTAAACGCGACTGCTCCCCCCGACCTGTTTGTAAAATCGTCAATCCTAGGATTTAATGCCATGATTTTCCCAGACACTGTCGATCCGATGCCAATCTGATTCAAACCCCATTCCGACTCTGGTCGTTTTCTGCATCAAGCATTCCCAGTTTTTGGGGAAGACGTACATTTTGTTGGAGAAGAGTGGGAGTGGGGAGTGGGGAGTGGGAAGTGGGGCGAAAGGGGAAAGGGGAAGGGGGAAAGGGGCGATCGGTGTCCAGAAATCAGGGATCTGAGTTATTGAAATTCAGTGACCGTCACCCGGACTTTAAACCATTTTTTTCATCTTTCATTATTTGACCTTTCACCTTTTTCGTGATTCTACCTGTGTTCATCTACACATTGCCCAGCGGTCTACGACTCTATCAATGTTTTCCCTTTCGCCTTTTCCCTTTCGCCTTTCGCCTTTCCCCCTCTTCAAAGCTGGTAATTGACACTAAAGTAAATGCCGTCATCCTGGGCATTCTCGCCGCGATCGCCCAAGTTTACCAGTGGCAAAGCATAGTCCACCCGGACATTGAAATTTGGGATAGGCTGCCAGAGGAAGCCTATGCCGATGCCTGCCAGGAGGTTTTGGTCAGGGGTGGGGCGGGAATCCTGGTCGATGTTCCAGACGGCACCGAGATCAGCGAAGGGATTGAGTTGGAAGGTGGCGGCTCCGGCGGCGTTGCGAGCGAGGGTGATGCGGTCTTCGATGGATAGACGGAAGCCATTGTCACCCGCTCGGGCATTTTGGCGGAAGCCGCGTAGGGATTGACCGCCGCCGATGATGAACTGTTGGGAGGAGAGGAGCGGGTCGGGGGTGAGTTGGAGATCGGCTTGGGCGATTAATAAATGATTGGAGCCGAGGAGTTGTACCCGTTGGAGTTGTCCGAGCCAACTGATGAACTCGCCGTCGGGGTTGCGATCGCTCGTGGCGTTCAGTAACCCGGTGCCGATGTTGAACTGCGATCGCACTGACCAAGCTCCTCGGGGATCGCGATGGAGATAGTCTTGGCCGAACTTAAAGACGCTGGTGGTGCTGTCATCGATTAGAAAATCGTTGATCAGGGTTTCGCCCTGGCGGTGGGTGAAGCCGAGAGAGAGGGCAAATTCTTCGCGGGGCGATCGCACCAAGGGCTGACGGAAGCTGAGTTCGTATTGGCTAGAGTGACCGCGAATATCCAGGTTGTCGAAGCCGATGAAGTCGCTGGTGATGCGGTAATTGTCCGGCGAATAGCGGAGTAACAGTGTCCCGTTCATGGGGTTAACCGGGATCTGATAGCTGAAGTCAAACTGGTTGGCTCCGCCTGTGGTTGAGCGAAAATAGGAGGCCAGCAGCGTATCTCCATTGCCCGTGACGTTGCGATAACCAATGGAAGCTCCAAGACGCTCGGAACCGACGGTGGGCGTGGAATAATTATCGGCGCTGACACTGCCAATCAGCCGATCGGCTTCCGTGACGCGCAAGGTCAGAATACTTTGACCTAATCCGGTTCCAGCCCGAAGACTAGCTTCTACGTTGGCAAATAAAGGATCGAGGCGCAGCAATCGCAGTTGATCTTCCAACTTGCCCTGATTCAAAGGAGTCTGACTGCCCAACTGAACCCGTTGCCGAATATAAGCCGCGTTGACCTGCTGATTGCCCTCAATTTCGATCGCCTCAACTGAACCTTCCACGACCCGAATCTGCACTACACCATCGGTAATCGTCTGATCGACCAAGACTGCTCTAGACGTAATATATCCGGCATCGAGATAGAGTTGCGTGATGCGATCGGCGACAGTTCTCAGGGCTTCTAGGGTGAGAGATTGTCCGGCAAAAGGAGCAACAATTGGCGCAAAGTCTGCTTCCTGGAAAACGGTACTGCCAGAAACTTCAATGCGATTCACCAGAATTTCTGGCTGCTCAGGTGGGGGCGATTCGGGAACGGACTCCGGTGTAGGGCTAGGAGTCGGGGTTTGAGGGGCGATCGGGACAATTTCAACGGGAGCGAGGGGCGCAGGAGGGGGAGGCGGTTGGAGGAAGTTGGAGTCGGGACGGGAGGGGGCGGTGGGGGGGATTTGGGCGGTGGGGAGAGGGGGAGTAGGGAGTGGGCAGTAGGGAGTGGGGAGTGGGGAGTGGGGAGTGGGGAGTGGGGAGTGGGGAGTGGGGGAGCCAAGCACTCTAGGAGGAGGCCAGGAGCTTTCAAAGTCCCCCAGATTTGGGGGATTTAGGGGGCGAAAACCTTGGACATGAGGCCAGTTGGACTGGCGTTCATAGGGCAGATGATCTGAGGAGGAGGCAGGATAGGGGGAAGCGAGACTGGGAGGGGCGATCGCCAAGCTACTTAGGACGAGCAACCAGTACGCGAATTGAACCTTGGAACTTCGCGACATAAAGCGATCGACTCCAGACAAGCGACAGAGGGAAAAGCCCCTATAGGATGCCCAGAATGATTTGGGATGCGGCAGCGATCGAGACTCTGATACAAAGCTTAAGGGAAAGGAAGGCGAAGGGGACAAGGGGAAAGGCGAAAGGGGGGAACTGGGGTAGAGTTGCAGAGTTCCCGAGGGGACACAGACGTAGGATTAGATTCCTAGACGGTACAAAAATAGAGTCAGGGAAAGACTCAGGATAAAAAGCATCGAGCCAACAATGAACCCTTCAACGTTCTTTCAACGTCAACCCTTTCCCCTTTCCCCTCTTATGCCTAACCCTGAAGCCAACGCGCCGCATCCTTGGCATGGTAGGTCAAGATCAGGTCTGCGCCGGAACGCTTGAAGCCCATCAGGGTTTCCAGGACGACTTTTTGTTCGTCGATCCAGCCGTTGAGGGCAGCGGCTTTGACCATGGAATATTCGCCCGAAACATTGTAGGCGGCAACCGGGAGATTCGTGGCCTGTTTGACGCGCCAGATGATGTCCATGTAGGCCAGGGCGGGTTTGACCATGAGCATGTCTGCGCCCTCGGCGATGTCGAGTTCGATTTCTTTGAGGGCTTCGGTGCCGTTGGCCGGGTCCATTTGGTAGGTGCGGCGATCGCCAAACTGGGGCGCAGATTCTGCCGCATCACGGAAGGGGCCGTAGTAGGCTGAAGCGTATTTGGCCGCATAGGAGAGGATGGGGATATCTTCAAATCCGGCTTCATCGAGTCCGGAGCGAATCGCTTGGACAAAGCCATCCATCATTCCGGACGGGGCGATGATATCGGCTCCGGCTTTGGCTTGGGAGACGGCGGTCTTTTTGAGCAGTTCCAGGGTGGGATCGTTGAGGACGCGCCCGGTCAGGTCGCCGGTTTGCAAATAGCCGCAGTGGCCATGGGCGGTGTATTCGCAGAGGCAGGTATCGACGATGACCACCAGATCGGGGACGGCTTCTTTGACGGCGGTGGCGGCTTGTTGGACGATGCCGTGGTCATGCCAGGCCCCGGTGGCATCGTTGTCTTTGTCGGCGGGAATCCCAAAGAGGATGATGGCGGGAATACCCAGGTCGTAGACTTCTTTGGCTTCTTCGACGATTTTATCGATCGAGAGTTGATAAACCCCAGGCATGGACTTAACTTCTTTGGCAAAGCTTTCGCCGGGGACAGCAAACAGGGGATAAATTAAATCACTCGTCGTCAGAATGTTTTCGCGCACCATGCGGCGGAGTTGGGGATGGTTGCGTAACCGACGAGGGCGTTGGATTGGGAACATAGGTTTAGTGAATTTACTAAAAGAGCAAGATTAGAGGGTGTCTCGATCGGCTTCGCTTCCAGGTTTTCGCCCCCGAACTGTCTCTCTCTTGTCCCCCCACCTTGGGGAACTTTGAGTTCAATGAAATCTTCCAGGATTGCTCTTTTGAAGACTTCCATGAAAACTCATCGAAAGTTCGACTCCCCCAAAGTTGGGGGCTGGGGGGCGCGAAAGCCCGGAGGGGAAGCAAGTCAGGATTGGTGCATCTATAGCAGAATCGGATGGGAAAACCCAAATGTTCTCGGCCTGTTTCTCTTGGCCTAATTCTCTCGACCTAATCCTTTCGGGCAATTCAATCAGTCTAAAACCTTTCGTAACGCACTAAAACAAACTTGTTACGTTCTGTAAAAACAATCGTTGCATTTAACTCAAATTCCACTCGCTGAGTTCTGTCAAAAGGCGTAGAATAAACTTAATGATTCTTTAAGAATTGAGGGAGAAGTCAGCTATGTCGAGCTTAAGTGAAGCGCTAGAACCGATCGCCGAAGTATTTCGAAGTTTTGGTACCCCTGAGCCGATCGTCCATTGGGGGCATCCGGTGATGATGGGCATTGTGGTCGTGGTGATGGGAGGATACGTGGCCTATGCGGGTTGGCAAAGTCGTCTGGCTACAGACCCAGAAGTGGCTACCAAGAACCGGATGGATCACCGCAAATTAGCTCCGCTGACCTTTTTGTTCATTGCCTTGGGCTACACGGGCGGCGTGTTGTCGCTGGTGATGCAGCATCAGCCGATTTTGCAGAGTCCTCACTTTATTACGGGTTCGATCGCCATTTTTATCCTGGCGGTGAATGCGGTGATTGCAGCGACGGCTTTTGGTAAAGAGAAGGGCATTTTTCGGAACATTCATGCCTATCTGGGAACGGCGGCGATCGCACTCCTCTTGGTTCATGGGGTATTTGGTCTGAAATTGGGGCTTTCAATTTAGAATCGGTGGGAAAATATTGATTGCTTTAATGATGGGAATATTGCGGGTTGCTCTTTGGAGGGGTGGCTCGCGGTTTGTTTTTAAAGCGCAGAGGCGCAGAGGCGCAGAGGGATTTGGGGGAGATAAAGAGATTTGGGAGAAATAAATGGTTTTGGGTTCGAGACTAGGTGGGGTTTTTGGGAATGTTAGGACAGCGAATCGGGTAAGGTCTTAGTTTTGGATTGTTTTAGGGGAATTGAGCCATCAGTGGGTGGCGATCGGTTCGTGGTCAGGAATATTCAGGTGCGCTACCAGAACTTGAACTCCTGAATTTTCTTTTGATTTATGTTGAATTGGGGCAGCGGTGTTGTTTATTGTTTGGCGTATCTTGTTGGGTTGTTGTTGACTGGGTTGCCCTGGAGGTTCTGGGGGGTTCCGGTGGGGGCGATCGCTGTTGTGGTGATGAGTGCGATCGCATTCTTCTGGCTCCCTCGTCTTTGGAAAACAGACCAGCCTCGGTTCGTTTGGTTGATTACGGGATGTTTGGGTCTGTTTGCGACCTTCTATTACCCGTGGCGCTTGCCCCAACCTACGTTCAACGATATTAGTCATCTGTTAACTTCGCCGGATATTTCTGTGTCGGTGCAAGTGGAGGGAACCCTGGACTCTTCACCCCGACTGACTCGCAGTGGTAGAACTCAGTTTGAGCTAAAGGTGACTCAAGCGACCTTAATCCCTGAAGCTTCTCAGGACAATCCAAAAACAGAGTCGCCCAACGCTAAACCTGCAACATCAGCATCCCCAAAAACCAAAGCCTCTTCATCAAGCGTTCCACAACCCGGAGCGGCAAAGATATCCGTTGCATCATCCAAAGCTCCCAAGCCTGAACCCTCTAAATCCAGCGACTCAGACGGAAAGGCACCCGCTTCGCAGACAAAATCCACGCAACTTCCCGAAGATCTCTCAGAGAAATCCTCGAAGGGAACTGTGAACCCGGTCGGAGATCAGGTGGAAGGTATCCTGTACGTGACGATTCCGCGATCGCAAACTGCCCAACTCTACCCCGATCGCCAAGTTCGCATCACCGGAACGCTCTATCAACCTAAACCTGCTGCGAATCCCGGTGGTTTTGATTTCCAAAAATATCTGGCGCAGACTGGCATCTTTGCTGGACTGCAAGGAAAAGAAATTCGGTTTCCAAATGTTGAGCAGCAGAAAGTTCCGCTGATGTGGCGAGTGCAGCAGCGCATTATCCAGGCGCAGGTGCGAGGCTTAGGTGCGACGGCGGGACAGTTGTTGAGTGCGATCGTCATGGGGCGCGGCGGCGTGGATGTGCCTTACGAGGTGCAGGATCGATTTGCTCGGGTGGGGTTAGCTCATGCCTTGGCGGCATCGGGCACACAGGTGTCGATGATTGCAGGGATAATACTGGCGTTGACACAGCGGTTGAAGCCTTGGATGAGGCTAGGGATTGGGCTGGGGACTCTGGGAATTTATATGGGACTAACCGGATTTGAACCCTCAGTGTTGAGGGCTGGAATTATGGGAGCGGTCGTATTTCTGGCTCTGACCTGGGAACGGAAGGTGAAACCGATCGAACTTCTCTTATTTACAGCCACGGCCATGCTGATGTGGAATCCAATTTGGATTTGGAGCTTAGCGTTTCAACTCAGCTTTTTGGCCACGCTGGGGTTAATGGTGACAGCACCGATTTTGACGACCTGGTTTGATTGGGTGCCGACTCGGATTGCGCCGATGTTAGCCGTGCCGATCGCCGCCTACATCTGGACAATTCCCCTGCAACTCTATGTTTTTGGCATCGTTTCTCCCTACAGCATCGGCATCAATATTCTCAGCACCTTGCTGATTGAAGTTCTGAGCATTGGCGGTATGTTCAGTGCCTTAGCCGCATTGGCTCATCCGCTTGCTGGGAGTGCTTCGGCCTGGTTATTGCAGTTGCCGATGATAGCTTTTTTGAAGTTGGCGGAATGGGGCGATCGCTTGCCTGCTAACAATTGGGCGATCGGTACTATCAGCGCGTCTCAAGTTTTGCTAATTTACGGAATTTATTTGTTGATCTGGTGGCAAACAAAATGGCGAAGATATACCTGGATTGCCAGTCTGACGGTTGTTGCATTGATTGCGGTTCCAGTCGGCTACAATGCGATTCACCAGTTTCAGGTTAGTATTTTAGCCACAACTGACGATGCCGTATTTGTGTTGCAGGATCGCAGTCGAGTCATGCTGGTAAACAGTGGCAGTGAAAAGGATGTGGAATTTACGGTGGTTCCTTTCTTACGAAAACAGGGCGTGAATCGGATTGATTGGGCGATCGCACCTCACCTCAAATCTTCCGAAATCCCCGCATGGCAAAAACTCATCACCAGTCTCCCCATTCGCATGTTCTACCAAATCCCTGAAGCCTCCTCAAAATCATCCTCAAAAGAATCTTCAAACTCATCCTCGTTCGATCTCACCACCCATCTTCGAGAACTTGACGCTTCCATCAAAACCCATAAAGGCGTATCGATGCGACTCTCCGGGCAGGAAAGAATCCGCCTAGGAACACAAACTATTGAACTCGTCAGCACCAATCCGCCGATCCTTCAAATTAAGGTGCAGAGCAAAACCTGGATACTATTGCCACCGCTTTCATTCACAGAGCAGCGACGAGTGATATCTCGTTTGCCCCATGCGGATGTACTGTGGTGGACAGGCGGATCGTTGTTGGAAGAGATGTTGAACCAATTGCAGCCGAGGGTGGCGATCGCCTCCAAATCCCCCCTTCCACCTCCCACCCAAACCTGGTTTCAGCAACACCCCAAAACGAAGCTCTACCAAACCGAACAAGAAGGCGCAATTCGCTGGACACCAAGGGGAGGGTTTGAGGCGATGTTTGAGGGAGTAGGGAGTGGGGAGTAGGGAGTGGGGGGAAAGGGGAAAGGGGTTTCAGGGAGAAAAACAGGGAGAGGCCAGAGAATTTCTGGTTCTCATCCATGCATCAATCCAAAAACTCAGGGAGTCCTCCTTTCGCCTTTCGCCCTTCCCCTTTCGCCTTCCTCCTCTCCGCGTCTCTGCGTCTCTGCGGTTAGAAAGGATCGGATAAGATAGGTGTATCTCCTATTACATCCATCGATTCAGTATGAACCTGGGTATAGATTTGTTTCATGGCAATGACGCTGCGATCGCCCCATCCAACCTGCAACAAAGTATTCTACAAGCCAGTCAGCCTGCCCAACTTCCAACCGGATCTGATACCCTCCTCATGCGATTGGGGTCTACTCAGGTGATGAATAGCTCAAGCAGCGGGTGGGCTATCTTTCTAGTCATGCTTGGAACCGCAGGTTGGGCGTGGCAGCATCAGCGAACCCGTAAAACTCGCTCCAAGACAAATCACAATTCCATATTTCAGCCCTCCGCTCACCCGCTGCACTATGTTCGGGCGGCGAAACGGTTTGAGGCTCAGAAAGATTATCCCCAGGCGATCGCCATCTACGACGAAGCCCTCCTTGAGCATCCCCAAGATTACCGTCTCTGGCAAGAGCGCGGACTGATTCTGGCAAAACAAGGGCGTTTTGAAGAGGCGATCGCCAGCTACGACCAAGCCTATGCCCTGCGTCCCGACCTGCGCGACTTTGCCCATGAACGGGGCGATGCTTTACTGGAACTGAATCGCTATGACGAAGCCGTGGAGTCCTTCGATCGCTTTCTTCGCTATGAACCCAACAGTTCTCATATTTTGTGCGATCGCGGCTATGCCCTGTACCAACTGGGTCGCTACCCCGAAGCCCTGCAATCTCTTCAGCAGGCTCAAAAGCTAGAACTCGCCAATACTCCCGCCTCAGAAGGTCAACGTACTCGCCTCTACGAAATTGCAGCGCTCTACCAACTAGGAAGACCCGAGGAAGCGGCGATCGCAGCCTTCAAAGCCAGTCGGAAATATCCCGATCAGCCTAGGTTTGCGGCTTTGCGACGATCGGCGGATGGGATTTCTGATGTCTGCTCTTCATGAGATTACATCCATGAGATCAATGAGATCAATGTCACTGAAATCAGCCAAAGTCCTCGACGAACCGCCCCCTAGAATTCCCCAAAATGGGGGACTTTCAAGGCTCGGCTCCCCCAAAGTTGGGGGCTGGGGGGCGGTTCGGCTCGTTATTTCAGTGACATTAATCAATGTTGATCAATGGGATAGCAGTAATCGGCTCCGAAAAAAGAAAGAAGCTGAGCTGCCGCCCCATTCAATCAACTGCTTTGTCATTTGTTGGACATCTTGCTGCCGTTTGACTTTTTTGTTAGACAAGTAAACGCCTAGAAGCGCTTGACTCATAAGCTGGTGAAACTGTGCGTGAGGCAGTTGGGCGACGCTTCTTTTCGTGTTTTGGATGAAGTGTTGAAACCGACCCATCATTTCATCGTTGCTTTGGTAATAGGAACAGAAATTGAGATCCCCATGAATGCGATCTTCTTCTTGGTCAATCAAATAATCGAGCAGAATATGTAATCCTTGCATCCATGGGAAATAACTCGTTCTCATCTGATGAGTGAACTGCTCAGGTAATTCCTGATGAAAGGCAGAGGAGACTAAACAGAAAATTCCCAGTGTTGATCCAGCACAGGCTGAGAACTCATGCCAGTGCATTTCAGGTAATCGCTTTTGATGCAAGGAAAACCATCGTTTTAATCGCGGTACTCGGTCTTCGACTTGCACATGTTTGTGAACTTGGAGATCACAATAATAGTTTGCGAATTCATGCAGTGTGGGGGCAATGCTGTCGTAATGGGGAAGCGATCCAAGAATCTCCTGGCAGGTGTTAACGATGTTTTTTAAATAGCTGCCGTCATTTTGATCCAGGCGGAGTCGGTAATAGTTTTCGGGGGTGGCGATCGGGGTTAGTGCATCCAGTAAAGCTCCATGTAGCGATCGAAAGTCTTCAGGATCGAGGGAGGTGCTGCGATCGCACAAATTATCCAAGTAATCGCTAATCGTTTGATAGGCTACAATAAACCGAATCGCATCCCGCCAATGTTCTTGGGCTAACAGACCATAAATTGCTCCACCTTCACAGTGAAATCGCTTGGCAGAAAGACTGGCCAAAGCTTGTTTGCGAAGTTCTAAATTGGGGATTCGCTGTGCCTGGATCTGCCAGTGGCGGAGTTGGTTTCGCACCTCTGGCAATACTTTGAAATAGGTCTGTGACATCAACGACCAGGGAGAAACCGGAATATTTGTCATAAACCACAAGCTCTAGAGGAAAACAAAAGATCCGCCTAATTACCGCGATCTTAGAAAAGCTTGAGCTGCCGAACCTCCTTATAAAGGATGATCTGCCCGAAACCTTTAGAAGGGGTTAGAACATGGCTCATTCTCATGAATTGATTGCCATGAACCGATTCTCAGTACAATATTCTCAGCCTAACCAAGGTATAACTTAGACTGACAGCATTCAAGGGAGGCTCACAATGGTACAAATTCCTTCCAAGTTTCTAACCTTAGCGGAGTTTCTGAAACTTCCAGAAACAAAGCCAGCCAGCGAATATATCGACGGTCAAATCATCCAAAAGCCAATGCCTCAAGGAAAACACAGTGCCATTCAAGGAGAATTGGTACCCGCCATTAATCGCATCACCAAACCGACTCGCATTGCTCGGGCATTTCCAGAACTGCGCTGTACGTTTGGGGGGCGATCGGTGGTTCCAGATATCGTCGTTTTAACCTGGGAACGAATTCCTCGGGATGAAAATGGGGAAATTGCCAACACCGTGACGATTGCCCCGGATTGGACGATCGAAATTCTTTCCCCTGATCAAAGTCAAACCAGAGTAGTCAAAAATATTCTTCATTGCCTGAAGCATGGTACTCAAATGGGTTGGTTGATTGATCCGGATGAGCAAACGGTGTTTGTGTATAGCACTAAGCGGGAAACCGAAGTCTTTGATGCGCCGGATGAAAAGCTCTCCATGCCGCCATTTGCGAATGATCTTCACCTGACGGTTGGGGATCTGTTTGCCTGGTTGTTGGAGTAGTGATTCTAGTCAATGATCCCAGTTTACAATGCGACCAAAGGCTTGTATGGAACGGTGAAACGCGGGGAACAATAGCCTATCTTTCGCGCAGAAGTGGACAAAATATGGTTGCTGTATTGCTGTTGGGTTGTATTGCTTTGATTGGCGCTTCGATTCGCATGGTGACGAAGGCGGCGATCGACTTAAGCCATCCGAAAGAGGATCGGCTTTATCGGGGCAAGAATCCTCGCTTTTTGATTTGGGGCGTGACGGGATATTTGGTTTCGGTCACGATTATCTTTTTTGCCTTTCCGGTGGAAGCGGCTTTTGCCTTGGCGGCAGTGGCTTCAGCCATGGGCATCTTCACCGTCGTTATAGAAAAGCTGAAAATCTTAAATTTAGACTAAGATTGCCATCCGTTCGACATCTCAAGTACAAATCAGTTGGATAAAAATTAAACTGTAAGCGAGGTCAATCCGCTCCACAGTGACTGGGAGGGGCTTGGCGATTCTCCACTCCTCCACGCTACAAATTTATGACATTCCTTCGCAAATTCCGCCCTTATCGGCTTTTTGTGCTGTTTCTCTGCATTTTACTCAGCACCGTTTTCCTGACGACTGATCCCACGTTGCGGTTCTTCTTCTCTCCGGCTCAAGCGGCGACTCAGTTATCGATTACACAAGGGGTTAAGAAAACGGTATTAGCCAATGGTCTAACCGTGTTGACGAAGGAAGTTCATACTGCACCCGTGGTCAGTGTGCAGGTCTGGTATCGGGTCGGGTCGCGCAATGAACCTGCCGGACAAAATGGCATTTCTCACCAGCTCGAACATTTGATGTTTAAGGGAACGAGCGATCGCCCCATCCAATTCGGTCGGTTATTCAGCGCCCTGGGCAGTCAGTCCAATGCATTCACCAGCTACGACGAAACCGCCTACTTCGGTACGGTTGAACGAGACAAGCTGAATGCGTTGCTGGCACTAGAAGCCGATCGCATGGAAAACTCCGTGATTGGTGACAGTCAGTTGACCAGCGAAAAGCGCGTGGTGATTTCTGAGCTTCAGGGGTACGAAAATAGTCCCAACTATCGCCTCGATCGTGCGGTGATGAAAGCGGCTTTTCCCGATCGCCCCTATGGTCTGCCCGTGGGTGGCACCAAGGCCGATGTCCAAAGCTTTACCGTGGAGCAAGTCCGGGACTATTACCAGCAATACTACACGCCGAATAATGCCACCTTGGTTGTGACCGGGGATTTTGACACCGCCTCCACGCTGAAAACCATTGAACAAGACTTTGGCAAGTTGCCGCGTCGGGGCACTGCCGAGGATCATGCATCCGCTCAAGCATCTTCTCAGAGAATTGGTCAATCGACATCTTCCCAGACCCGTCCGACTGGAACTGAGGTGGCGCGATCGCCCATTGTCCTCCAGGAACCCGGCAGCGCAGCCCTCCTCGAAGTGGTCTATCCTTTACCCGATATTCAGCATCCCGATGTGCCTGCGATCGATCTAATGGATATGGTTCTCACAGGCGGACGCAGTTCCCGACTTTATCAAGCCTTGGTGGAAAAGGGCTTAGCCAGTGCCGTCAGTGCTTATCCGGCTGAAATGATTGAACCTGGTTGGTACGATATCTCGGTCACCGTGGCTCAAGGGAAAGAGATGAGCCAAGTTCAGACCGCCTTGCAAGAAGCTTTGACCAATCTTCAGCAGCAACCCGTTAGTCAGGCCGAATTGCAGCGCGCCAAAACCCAACTGCAAGCCTCCTTTGTTCTGGGGAATCAGGATATTAGCAGTCAGGCGAGTCAGTTGGCCTATAACCAAACGATCGCGGGGGATTATCGATACAGCGATCGCTATCTCCAGGCGATCGCCCAAGTCACCCCCGCCGACATTCAGCGAGTCGCCCAGACTTACCTAGACCCAACTCAGCAAACCGTCGGGCAATTTGAACCCACCCTGGCAGATGGCCAACCCGGCACCTCCTCCAGCAGTTCTAGCCGCATCACCGAAAACTTCAGCCCCGGTGAACCCGTCGATCCTGCTGAAGTGGCGCGATATCTGCCACCTGCCCTGGCCGCAGCCGACACCACACCCCAACCCCTGCCCGAAGAAGTGACGCTAAACAATGGGCTAAAAGTGCTGCTGCTCAAGGATAGCAGTGCCCCCACGGTCAACCTCAGTGGCCACCTTGACGCAGGATCAGCCTACGACAGCGAGGCCAAGGCCGGATTAGCGCTGCTGACTGCCGACAACTTGCTCAACGGCACCCGCAACCAGGACGCTCTGACTTTGGCCACCGCCCTGGAAGATCGTGGATCGAGCCTCAACTTCGGGGTGAACCGAGAAGGCGTGAACATTCAAGGCAATGCTTTAGCCACCGACCTGCCCCATCTGGTGCAAACCCTGGCCGAAGTCCTGCAAACTTCCACCTTCCCCACCGACCAGGTAGAACTGAGCCGCCAGCGGGAACTGACCACACTCAAAGCCCAGCTTGATAATCCGCAGTTCCTGGCCAGACGCACCTTCCAGCAAGCAATCTATCCCGCCAATCACCCGTTCCACACCTTCCCCACCGAAGCCAGTCTCAAAGGGATTACCCAACGGGAGATTCAACAGTTCTATCAAACGCACTACCGTCCAGATTCAACCGTCCTGGCCTTGGTCGGTGATTTTGATCCTGAAAGGGTGCGATCGCTCCTCCAAACTTCTTTCTCGAATTGGCAAGCCACAGGCACCCGCCCCACGTTAGTGATGCCGTCCATTAATCTACCCCGCAGAACAACGCGCATCAATCCAACTATGCCCGGTAAGGCTGAAGCGGTCACGCTCATGGGCTATGGCGGCATTGCCCGGAAAGATCCTCGATTCTACGCGGCGTTGGTGATGAACCAGATTTTGGGTGGAGATACCCTCGCCAGCCGTCTGGGAACTGAAGTGCGCGATCGCCAAGGACTCACCTACGGCATCTACAGCTACTTCCAGACCGGAATCAACCCCGGCCCCTTCATCATCTCCATGCAAACCGCCCCTGAAGATGCCAACAAAGCCATCGACAGCACGATCGCCCTCCTGCAACAGTTCCAGCAAGGCATCACCGCAGCCGAACTGGAGAATGCTAAGCGATCGCTAATCAGCAGCTACCCGGTCGATCTCGCCGATCCTAGTACCCTGGTCAGCGAGATTGCCAGCAATGCGATCGACGGCCTCAGCCGCGAAGAAATTCGCCAATTCCCCCAGCGTATCGCCGCCGTCACCCTGTCAGAAGTTCAGTCATCCATCCAGGATCTGATCCATCCAGATCAAATGGTGATTGTGACCGCAGGGCCAGGAACCTGAAGAGGCTGGAGTATTTAGGCTATATTGCCTTAGCAAATAAAGTGAAGGTGGGGTGGGGGATGAGAAGCACCTCCCACCCCACCTTCACTTTATTTGTCGCAGTTTCTTTTGTTGCCGAGGCAATAGATGTCGATGCCATCTTCTGAGGCAAACTATCGCTGCTGAAATCAGCGAAGCATTAGCGAACTGTATCTGGATCAATGCCCCGCGATCGCAGCAGTTCCGCGAGTCGCTCTGCCCGTTGGCTTTCTGCTTCTGCCCGCTTTCTGCTTCTGCCCGTTGGCTTTCTGCTTCTGCCCGTTGGCTTTCTGCTTCTGCCCGTTGGCTTTCTGCTTCTGCCCGTTGGCTTTCTGCTTCTGCTCGTTGGCGCTCCACCTCGGTGCGCTGCCGCTCCATCTCGACCTGTTCGATTGCCCAGGGCAGCAGATTTCCCTGTCCGTCCCACCAGCGCAACCAGTAGCCCGATCGCCCTTCTTTTTCGCCGTGCCAGGTGCCTAGGAAAAGCTGAAGTTCTTCAAACCAATGGCGACCATTTTCATCAGGCATTTCCAAGACGTAGCGATCGCCCTGCAAACGATACATTTCCAGCAGCCCACTCTCGGGTTCCAAAATGCCGTAGGCCGGGACTTTGAGGACGGCTTCGTAGAAGTGCCACTTGCCAATGGGGGGAATCGTGCGATGAGAATATTCGCCACCGTCCGTTTCAGACAGAAATTCCAAAACGAGGACGGGCAGATCTCCTTCTAAATGCGGCGTGTAGGTTTTACGATTGTGCTCTAGTGAATTGACCTTGGGGACGTAGAGCCAGTCAGGAGCTTTGATCACGAGTTCTCCATTGACCTTGGCACAGAGTCCAAAGTTGGAGGCGATCAGGGTTTGCGGCTGAATGCGTCCTGTGATTTCCAGGCTTTCGCGCAATGCTCCGGCAAGGAGGGGCTGTCCGGTGTTTTCCACGGGTGTATCGTCGAGTTGAAAGTCGGCTGGGGGGCGTTCCCAGCGAATATCAAGGGAACGGATTTGGGGGCGGGGTGTGGTGACCATAGGGGTAACCTGGATGAGACGATCTGGGAGTAACGGTGTCTACAGTGTAATGGAAAGCAAAAGAATTGTTGTCAAAAGAGGTGATCCATTCCCCGTCACAGTCTTGCCTTTAAAAACGTTAGGCACTCAACAGCAGGATGGGGATTCCCTTTCCGCTCGACTCACCAAGCGACAATTGTAGGTTGGGTGGAACAAAGCGCAACCTAACACCCTACTAGAGCGCTTGGAGTGGATTCGCTGATCCTGGCACCGGATCAAGATTTACGGCTGTAGGTTGGGTTGCGCTACGCTCCACCCAACCTACAGCACTCGACTCACCAAGCTTTCAACTCGATTTACCAAGCTTTTAACTCGACTCACCAAGCTTTTAACTCGACTCACCAAGTTTTTGACTCGACTCACCGAGCTTTTTAACTCGACTCACCGAGTTTTTGACTCGACTCACCGAGTTTTTAACTCGATTCACCAAGCTTTTTAACTCGACTCACCGAGTTTTTGACTCGACTTACCGAGCTTTTAACTCGACTCACCGAGTTAAAAGCTCGACTTACTCAGCCCTTCCAATCCACTTACCCAGTCTTTTCTTTCGCCTGACTCAGCGTTTGACTCGGATACCTGCGTTTGGCGCTGAACAGATCGAGCTTTATCCCTCCAAGCAACTAACCCGCAGGGTTTGCCCATAACATTCCCCCAGCCTTTTCCGCCTTTTTTCCTAATGGATTCCCCATCTGCGTCGCCAACTTGAGGTGGATTCCAAGAGCGATCGCCCCTGTTCCTGCCGATGCCGTTCTAGAATCTCCTCCATGGAATCGGATAGCGAAGGATCGCGGTAGGGAACAGCGGCGCGGGTCTGCAAATGTTCCTGTTCCATCGGGGAAAGGGCATCGGACTGCGGCTCAAACCCGGCGACCGTGCCCTGTGACCATTCATGGGAGGATTCTGAGTGTTTCAAGGGAATGCTGCCAATCTGCAAACCCGCCAGTTGCAACGCCGATCGCACCGAGGCCGCCCGAGAGTAGGTCGCCAATCTGCCCGTGGAGGCCAAACAATCGGCCACCCCCTGAAAAAATTCCACCGTCCAAAGTTGGGGACAGCGGCGCGGCGAGAAGGGATCAAAAAAGATAGCGTCGGCTTGAAAGGCGATTGCCCGTACCTGTTGAAGCGTCTGTCTGGCATCCCCCAGAAGCAATTGGGCGTTGAGGGATGGCGTTTGGGCTTGTTGGGAGGTGGCCAGGGATTGGAGGATCGTCTGGAGGGGAGGCGACCAGGTTTCCAGGAGGGGAGGGGCGATCGCACCCAGCGGCACCGTCGGGTCAAGTTCCAGTCCGTATACTTCGACTTGACAGTGGGGGTTGATCTGCCAGATCGTCTCCAATGCTGCCGCCGTGTTGTAGCCCAGACCATAGCAGACATCCAGCAGTCGCAGCGATGGTTTCCTGGCTTGCTCAGCCAGTTGGGTGGCAGCGGCAAATTTTTGGAATGCCTCCGTTTTAGCTCCTTGGCTGCTGTGGAAGGCTTCTCCAAAGGTTTCCGAGAAGAAGGTGAAGGAGCCATCCTGGGTCAGTTGGGGTTGCCAGGTGGGGGGCTGTTTCCCTGAAAGGGATTCATTGGTCGGGTCAGGCATAGAAAGTAATGGCGGAAAATCCTAAACATTACCAAAATATCAGCGTCCAAACAGGGTATGATCCGTGGGTGATATAGCCGAATCGATTTGGGGAACGGGTGAAAGCAATGGTCGAGCGTCCAATTAAGAAGTCTGAGCGCCAAATTCTAGCCGAACAAGCTCAAGCAGAAGGCCAAACTGAAGGCCAAACAGAACAATTCCAAACCGCTAGTGTCGCCGAATCTTCGGAACCAAGAGAGAAGAAACCGCGCCCAACGCTGAGCAAAGACCGGGTCAAAACTGACGATGATGGAGCGGAGCGCAGCAGCCGGGGCGATCGGGGCGATCGCAATGACCGGGGCGATCGAGGCGATCGGCGTGAAAAAGGCGGCAAAGGCCGCAAAGGCTTTGGCAAAGAAGAGGCCAAGCCTGCAACCAGCATGGCTCTAATGCGTGGGCCCAAGCCCAAACAAACTCCTCTTCCGGCTGAACCGGAACCTGTGGTGGAAATCCTCAGAACCCACTCCTGAGCCAGAAGTCGTCGCCGAACCCGAACCCACTCCTGAGCCAGAACCCACACCAGAACCTGCGCCTGAGCCAGAAGCCGCTGCTGAACCAGAAGCCGTTGCTGAACCAACCCCTGAGCCAGAAGCCGCTGCTGAGCCAGAAGCCGTTGCTGAGCCAGAAGCTGCTGCTGAACCCGAACCTGCTCCTGAGCCAGAAGCTGCTGCTGAACCCGAGCCTGCTGCCGAGCCAGAAGCTGCTGAATCCGAATCCACCGAGGAAGGTTCTGCGAAATCTGAAGCCGAAGTTGCAACCGCAGAGTAGAACTCACTGGCATCACCCGGAGTTATGGCCATCAGTAAAAACTAAATCTGGAGTAATTCTGATGTAAGCGTCTCGCTTGTCCATGCTTTAGGACAGACGGGACGCTTATTTCATAATTGCCCAGACCGTTAGCAATAGCCCAGACCGTTAGCTCAGCACCTACTAAAACGAAAGAGTTCAGGAAGGAAACCGGGGCTTTGATCCCTTTGGCGATATGATGTCTTTTCATCAGGCTGCCCCTTCCCTGAAGTGCTACAGCCCAGAAGGATCACAACCCTAAATCGTCACAGTCAGTGTAGAGGCTCCTGCCATGACCACGAAAAATGAATCGCGAGTGTTGATCCTATCGCTTCTAGTGACCGTGGGACTCATCGGTTCATGTGTTTGGTTTCTGAGAAATGCGATCGCCCCCTCCACCCCATCCGATCCAACCTCCGCCCCAACTTCCGCCCTCTCAAATTCCACCCCAGCAGCCCAAAGCAACCTCCCTCCCGTAGAGCAGTTTTCCCAAGTCCAAAACGTTCCCAGCGGCATTTTTAACTATGGCGGCAGCACCAGTTGGGCACCCATTCGCGGCAGCATTGATTTAGAAATCCAAAAAACCAGACCTGAATTTCGCTTAAACTATGTGCAACAAGACGGAGTTTCCCCCTCAACCCAATCGGGCATTGACCTCTTAGCTCAAGGGAAAGTAGCTTTTTCTCTGGCCTCCCGCCTGCCCTCTAACGAACTTTTGCAAAAACTAGCAAGTCAGGGCATTCAACTCCGCCTGGTTCCAGTCGCGAATAGTTTTGATGTGGTGATCGTCAATCCATCCTTACCCCTCACCAAAATTACCCCGGATCAAGCCATCGCTCTAGACCTGGGCAAGGTGGAAAACTGGAAGGAACTCGGTGGCCCCGATCTACCCGTCCAATACTTCGATCGCAACGTCAATCCCGACACCCTTGAATCCCGTCCCGATCCCAGCAACAGCAATATCCTGTTCTTTTCCACTCCCCTCGCCCAAATCAAAAAAATTGCTGAAGAACCTCAAGGGTTTGCGGTGTTTGCTGCCCCTCTAGCCGTGCCGCAGTGTAGTGTGAAGACCTTGGCGATCGCCACCCCCTCCGGCCAAACTCTCACCCCCTACAAAGAACCGCTGATTCCGCCCGATCAATGCAAGACCCAAAAAAATCAAATCAACCTCGATGCTTTCCGCAACCCAGAGTATCCCAGCGAGCTAAAAAACACGCTCTACGTCGTGATCCATCAGAATGGGAAACAAGAGCAGCAGGTGGGAGAAGCCTACGCTAACTTTCTGCTGTCCAATCAAGGCCAAGCCCTCCTCGAAAAAGCCGGATATCTAAGAATTCGTTAATGCAGCTAATGAACACAGATAAACACAGATACACACAGATACACACAGATGAATTCAGATAAATACACATAGGCGTGAATTCAGACATACAAACAGAAATAATTTTATCTCCCCACCCCCTCACCTCCCAACCTTAACAATTCCTCAAGCTTTGTTTTGACCTAAGTCAAGGTCATCCCAAGCCCATTCTCCTAAGCTGGTTGATGAAAGCACAGCAGCTTCAGAGTTGCAGAATGGAGGTTGAAACGATGACAACTTTTCAGATGAACGATACAGTAGGGGCGATCGTCCGTGATTATCCTGCCCTGTCCCGCCTGTTTGAGCAAGCGAACGTAGACTACTGCTGCGGGGGCAAAAAAACATTAGCAGAAGCCTGCCAGCAGCGCGGCATTGATCCACAAACATTTCTGGCGCAGTTGGAAGATTCGACCCTGAGTGAAACCGTTTCGCAGGCCAACTTGCAGATCAATTTCACCGCATTATCGTTGAGCGAACTCGTCGATCACATTGAACGCATCCACCATGCTTATTTACACACCGAACTTCCTCGTCTAGAGCAACTGGTGACCAAAGTCGCGGCTGTCCATGGAGCGCAGGAACCTCAACTCGTCCAAATCAAGGACATTTTCCTGTCCCTATCGACTGAACTAGCCTCGCATCTAATCAAGGAAGAACAAGTTTTGTTTCCGATGATTCGCCTCTTGGAAGGAAACGAAGATCTGCCTATGTTTCACTGTGGCACGATCGCTCACCCCGTCCACCGCATGGAATTTGAACATGACGAAGCCGGAGCCGCACTCGCCCAACTGCGACAACTGACCCACCACTACACCCCACCCGCATGGGCTTGCAACACCTACCGCGCCCTATTCGATGGCCTTGCCACCTTTGAACAAGACATGCACCAGCATGTTCACAAGGAAAATAACCTACTGTTTCCACGAGCGATCGCCCTAGAACAGACCAAGACTCAGTTCAGTTAGGATGGGAAAGTATCTGCACTTGATTTGCACTTGATTTGCACTTGATTTGCATCTGAAAAAACGAGATCCACCAGACTCTTTTTTTGTTTACTATTCTGTTTACTATGCTGTTCAAAATTCTAGTCATTCTCCATACCTTGGGAGCTACGGTCTGGGTCGGTGGACATCTCGTCCTGGCGGCCACCGTGCTTCCCCAGGCTCTCAAACAGCGAAATCCCGATCGCATTCACCACTTTGAAGAACACTTCGAGAACTTTGGTCTAGCGGCGCTCCTGCTGCAAGTAATAACGGGTTTATGGCTCACCTGGATTTACTTTCCAGGCTTCCAAAACTTCCTGGCCTTCGACTCGTTCCTCTCCACCTACATTGCCATCAAGTTAGGCTTACTTCTGGGTACCATCGCTCTCGCCCTTCATGCCCGCTTTTTCATCATCCCCAACCTCACCAAAGAAACCCTCAATTCCCTGGCCTATCACATCATTGGAGTCACCACATTAGCCGTTTTGTTTGTGATTCTCGGCTCTGGAATTCGTTTGGGTGGACTGACTTAAACCAACATCGATACAACAAAGCCTCTATCAATGACTCTTTCCCAACCCAATCCCGTTCCAGAAACTTCTGTAGCCTCCTCACAAGCCCAGACCTGGTATCGTCCAATCCTTTCCCCAGAGCATGGCGTTTATGTAATGCTCTTTGTGTCCTTCCTGACCGGAGCCGCCGCCGCACAGCAATGGACAATAGCCACAACCCTTGCCTTAATCGCTGCATTCGCGGGGTTTCAGGCAGAGCATCCCTTAGTGTTACAGATTAAACAGCGCCGCAGTTGGAAGCCTCGGTTCCTGGTTTGGGGTGGAGTTTATAGCGCGATCGCCCTCACCCTTTCAGCCTATCTCGCCCTACAAACCCCTGTGTTGCTCTGGGTGTACTTGGGTGCGATCGCCACCTTCGCTATTGATGCGATCGCCGTCTACTACCGCAAGCAAAAATCCATCTCCAACGAACTCCTCACCTTTGCTGGAGTCTGTCTCGCCGCACCGTTTGCCTATGTTGTCACCACAGGAACCTTCACCGTCTCCATTCTAGGACTATGGCTATTGAACACTCTATTCTTCAGCAGTGCAATCTTCACCGTCAAACTCCGTAAACCCAAAACCTCATCCTTGACTCCAGCTTTGGTTTATCATGCGATCGCCCCTCTCCTCACCGCTATTCTCTGGTACTTGGGCTGGCTCAATACACCGACATCTCTCGCTATAGGTATCATCCTCGTCAAATTTGCATTCATTCTCATCTGGCAAGATTGGTATCGCACCACTCGCATTCAAAAGATCGCCGTCCTAGAAACCACTTCTGCGCTGCTCTTTTTAGGAATAGTGGGGATCGCCCTCCTCCCAGCCCTCCTCCCTTAATCCTTCAATCCCATCCAATTCCACAAAACCCCAGAAAGTCGCCTTGGCTCTCTGCGTCTCTGCGTCTCTGCGGTTTAATTTCCAAATCCAATACCTCTATCGATGACGGTCAGGAACGGGTCAATTCCCATCCACCGTCATCATTTTCTATTGATACTTTCCATCAACCAGGCATGATAAATCTATAAAGCGATCGATATAGATTCAATAAGAAAATTCTGTATCAGAAGATACCGAGTTTTGCATTTTGACTCTACTTGTTAAGCTACTCTGACATTAGTGCTGTTTAACTCCTCTTCGATCTGAACCCTTAGATTTCAAGGAATAGAAACAATGTTAATCCCCTAACTGAACTCAATCGCCGATATGAAATCTCTATCTGGAAGAACGGTTGGAACCCTATCCCAAACACCCGATGCAGTCCAGAATTTGGAGAACTCTGTGAATCAATGTCCCTGCTGCCACGGAATGCTGTTGCGCCACGTTCGCCGTTCGGGAATTTACTGGTTATGCCAAAACTGTCGCCGGGAAATGCCAAACCTGCATGGAGTGGGTCAACAGACCTCCAGCATTCCAGTGAAAAACTCTACAATAAAAGCAATATCGGAAGACTCAGAACCCGCAAAATTGAACTTGTCCGCCCTTTTTCTACCATGAACCGTTCATATTGGCGATCGCACCCCCCGATCGCCCCTGCCCCACTGCCCCCCATCCTCATCCATGGTCAATTCCAGTCTGATTTGCTCCAAGCCAGGTGACTCCGAATTCTGCTCATTCAAACGGCGAGAACAGGTAATACTCCCGCCCAAACAGCTTTGGTTCATTGAATCGGGGGCAGTCCGCACCTACACCCTCACCACCGAAGGCACAATCATCGCTCTAGGCTTTTGGGGAACGGGAGACACAGTGGGTTCGGTTCTCGCCTGTGTTCAACCCTACATCGTGGAATGTCTAGCCGAAGTACAGGCGCGATCGCTCCCCACCGATCAATGCCGCAACCTGTCCCACATTGTCCTCTCCCACCTCCACCAAACCCAAGAACTCCTCCGGGTTCGCAGCGGATCGGTGCCCCTGCGTCTCCAAGAACTACTCGATTGGCTAGCCAACAAATTTGGCCGAGCCTCAGATCAGGGAACGCTCATCCAAATTCGCCTCACCCACCAGGACATTGCCGACACCCTAGGCACCACCCGAGTTACCATCACCCGCTTGTTAAATCAACTCGAACAAGACGGACAAATCCGCTGGATGCAACAATATCTGCTCCTGCCTCCCAAGCGCCTAGATGCTCAAGTCCTGAGGCGTACTGGATAACCCTGAACCATCATGCAAGAATCACAAACCCCGGATGACATTCTTGCATTCTCCCTATTTATTATTCCTCCGATTTTTGTCAATCTAGGAATTGCATCCATTAGGGCAATTACCATGAAGGCTCAACCCCAACAATCCCAACCAGCTACAAATCTAACCTCCCCCATTCATCCCGTCCCCGTCCTTGATTTTGAAACTTGGGCAAAAGCGGTTAGACAGCAAATGATGGACAGTCTACAAAGACGACTGTGAAAGAGCGACTGTGAAAGAGCGACTGTGAAAGAGCGACTGTGAAAGAGCGACTGTGAAAGAGCGACTGTGAAAGAGCGACTGTGAAAG
>JALOOP010000543.1 GCA_025454315.1 Oculatellaceae cyanobacterium Prado106 | reverse complement strand
GCAGGGTAGGATGGCATCATTTCACCTGTGACTCACCGTTCTCTCTAGCTTACAGATGTAGAGGGTAGAATTACACCTTATTTAATCCACGATCCTTACAATGTTCGGGTGAGCCACCCGCTGGAAGAGGAAATATGTCAGAAATTCAGGTTATTTTGGCGCTGATGGATGCAGAAGACGATGCCGATCGCCTGCAAGCGTCAGCCCAAAATCTGCTGCCCCTGCTGCGAGAAGTGGAGGGCATTGAGGAAGTTGGACTATTCACCGAGGCTGAGACACCGGATGGATCAAAGTCCTTTGGGGCGATCGTCCCGGGTGCCCTCAAGTTCCTGGTCGAAAACTCCCAGATTTTGCAGGGTGTGGCCTGGGTGGGCGATCGCCTGATCAACGGTCGCACGCTGAAGATGAAGGTGAAAGCCCCCAACGGCAGTGAAGTGGAACTGGAAGCCAAAAGCCGAGAAGACTTTGACTATCAACTGCAACAGGCGATCGCTTTCTGTAACCAAAACCGCTAACGGCAAGGATGACCACCTCATGGCCAAAGTCGCCCTGCTGATTGGAGTCAGCGAATTTGCAGAATCAGATTTGAAACCCTTGCCGAATGCCAGCAAGGACTGTGAAGCGATCGCCCAGGTGCTCAAACGCGAAGAAATCTGCAGTTTTAATCCCGATCAGATCCAGTTGCTACCCAATCCCACCCTGTCCACCCTCCAGGATGCCATCCATCAACTCTTTGCCCAGCGCCAGAAAGAGGATTTGCTGCTGTTCTATTTTTCTGGGCATGGTGTGCGCGATGACCGGGGGCAATTGTATTTGGCCTTGCCCGAAACGCGCAAGGAAAACGGGCGACTGGTGAAGCATACGGCGATCGCAGCCCAGTTTCTCCACGATGAAATGGCCGAGAGCAAATCGGAGCATCAGGTCTTGATTTTTGACTGTTGCTTTAGTGGGGCGATCGCTCAAGGACTCACCGTCAAAGACGATGGCAGCATTGCCCTGGATCAGCAGTTGGGCGGCAAAGGCCGCGCCATTCTCACCTCCTCCAACTCCATTGAGTATTCCTTTGCCCCCGCAGACTTGCCGCTGTCCGTCTACACCCACTACCTGGTAGAAGGCTTGGCCAAAGGCACCGCCGACCTGGATGGCGATGGCCAAATTGCGGTGGATGAGTTGCATCAATATGTGTTTGACAAAGTGAAAACCGCCGCTCCCGCCATGACGCCGCAGTTCTTCCCCGTCCGAGACGGCTACCGCATCTTTCTGGCGCGATCGCCCCAGGATGACCCCCAGGTGAAGTATCGGCGGAAGGTGCAGGAATATGTCAAAGAGGGCAGCTATCGGGTGGAGGGCGATCGCTTTTCCATCCCAGCAAGGCGATATCTCGATCGGTTTGCGGCCACCCTGAACCTCCCGCCCCATATGGCTCAAGCCCTTGAAGCTGAAGTGCTGGAACCACTGCGGGAGTATCGTTTGAAGTTGCAGGAATACACCGAAACGGTTCAGGAAACCTGCGAGGAGGAAGGATTTCCCTTCTCTGTTGCCACTCAAAAAATATTGAAAGATTTTCAGATTTTGCTGGGGTTGCGGGATGCGGATGTGGAGGCGGTGGAGCGATCGCTCTCTCCCACCCCTGCCCCCGATGAGCCGGATCAGTCATCTGCGAAACCGTCGAATCCACCAGCCCCCACATTAGAAGACACACTCGACTCCGAGCGAAACATTGACTATCAGCACCTCCGAGATTTGCTCAAAGCAGAGCAATGGGTCGATGCCGATAAAGAAACCTACCGGGTCATGATCCAGGCTGTTGGGAAGAAGGAGGGAGATTATTTCACATCAGAAGAACTCTTGAACTTTCCCTGTACGGATCTGAAGACGATCGACAAACTCTGGGTGAAGTATAGCCAGGGACGATTTGGCTTCAGTGTCCAAAAGCGAATCTATGTGGACTGTGGTGCTAAACTGGACGGCAAGTATCCTGGGGATGAAATTTGGAGGGAGTTTGGCGATCGCGTCGGTTGGAGAAAAGAAGGAAAGTGGATATACAAATATTCTGACCTCAAAAGAAACCTTTCGCTTTCCTCTCCCGAGGGAATTTCTCCTTGGGGTGGGGTAGGGTGGGGGTTTGGGTATAGGATTGTGGAGTGGGGTTGTTTTTTCTCTTCTCTCGCATGGCGGTCTGTGATCTGTAGCAAAACACAGTCCTGACCATTTTTTAAAGTTTGTAAACACTTGCCTATTCCATGATTTATCTCCATTTCAGCGATCCGTGACCTGGCACCGAGTCAATTCCGCAGGGGATAAGGCTTTTGGGGCACCGTTTGATCTGTCCTTCGGGCGGGGTTGAGGCGGGGATCAGGGCGGGGATCACTCAGTCGAGCGGCAAGCGTTTCAAATCGTAAACTGGCGACCTGGGGATCGTAACAATTTGCAAGAACAAATTTTTGCGCCACTTGCCGAATTTCTTCCGCTGGAGTTTCCCAATCATCCCAGAGTGTTTTTTGTCCAGGGGTGCGCTTTTTGGCTTTAGTTCGTTCTCGAATTTTGGCCAGGAGTTTACTGCCCCAATGGTTGCGCTTTTCTGACTTCTCCGACTTGGGCTTGGGTTTATACTTCTGGCAAAACTTGCGATAAGCTGCTGCACACAGATCCAGGGTCTTGCCTAACGCCAAAAAGGCTGGATGCCACTGGGTGAGTCCATCCTCCGTGAGGCGATCGTAGATCCCATAGTTGCTGAAGTCATAGAAAAATCCCTGCTGCATATTGGCGGCCTTGGGATTGGCATGAATATAGCGGAGGGTATTCAAGGCTCGCCGGTGATCGCTCATGGGAAACCCAGTGCTGTGATAGCGTTTTTCCCAAAAGTGGCCACTGCGATTCAGCATCCGGTTGAAACACATCGCGCTATACCAGTTCAAACCCTGCATAATTTTAGGCAGATCTTCGGGCTGATTCGGCTGCAACAGGTAATGTACATGATTACTCATAATGCATAACCCATACAGCTTAAAGTTGTACTTGTCTTGATAAATCTGCAAGCTATACAGCAATAGCTCTCGGCATTCTTCACGAGTCAAACGAAACTCGCGGTTATTACAGCGAACCGTAATGTGGTAGCAATAGTCAGCTTTTAAGTCCCGAGCAAGACGAGGCATGGGCGTATCCTCATTTCAACAGCCAAGCATCATAACACTGGTTTACAAAGCTGTTTAGAGTGCGATCGTTTGTCATTATGATTCACTAAGTCATCACCCTGAGCGTTTTTATCTTTGTCTTGATTGTTGAATTAACTTTTTCAAAATCTTTCTAGAAATTTTGCAAATCTCGTTTACGCTCGTGTGTCTAAGAAGAGTTCTTATCTATCTTCTGGATGGGGGAAAGGGATGGCGATCGCTCCACTCAATCTCACTGAAATTGTCACTGAAATAACGCTCCGTTCACAAAGTATCACCTAAGAGAATCGCCTCCCATCCCCTAATTTTGGCTGTACATACCAGTTCCCGATCGGCTTCGCTTCGGGGTTCTCGCCCCCTAAATCCCCCAACTTTGGGGGACTTTGAATTCGATGAATCTTCCAGGATTTCTCCTGAGAAAACTCCCATGAAAACGCATGGAAGACTCCTTGAAAGCTCGGCTCCCCCAACTTTGGGGGACTTTGAATCCAATGAAGCTTCTAAGATCGCTCTTTGAAAACTTCTATGAAAACCCATGAAAGACTCTGTGAAAGCTCGGCTCCCCCAAAGTTGGGGGCGGGGGGGCGATAACCCAACAACGAAGCCAGTTAGACAATCCCAGAGATGGAGCCACTAGATTATAAAGCGGCGGCGCAAAACTGAGTGCGCCACAGAGATTGAACAGAGCGGCGATCGCTAAACAAGCTCGAAACCAGGTTGCAATGGGTGCTTGAATCGATTGAGACATACAGCACTACTTGAATGGGATTGCTTTCAAGAGCGTTGGAATTTGCAGCATGATCGTGACCGCCTCAGGGCATTAGCCTATCTTAAGTTTTAGTAGAGAGTCAAAATTCCGAGGGTTGAGTCATCAGTTAGCGCTTGAATATCAGCCAAGT
>JALOOP010000542.1 GCA_025454315.1 Oculatellaceae cyanobacterium Prado106 | reverse complement strand
TTCCGTTCCCAGCACCACAAACACATCCGGCCCCCGAAAATCTCGGGACTTTAGCTGCTGTTTGTTGTAGTAGACCGTTAGATTCCCAGAGATATAAAAGTCTTGGCGATCCTGCCACCAGAATTGCAGCAGCCGAATCAGCAGATCAATTTGAGTCCGATGAAGATCAGTTTCCAAGGGTGGCTCGTCACTTTCAAGATTGGAAGGCGGAAATTCAATACCGTCCGCGATCGCCTCTTCAGCAATGGCCTCTTCAGCAATGGCCTCTTCAGCAATGGCCTTTTCCGCGATCGCCTCTTCAGCAACCGCCTCTTCAGCCATAGCTTGGTCAACAGGCATAGGATTTCCATCAAGGCGAATCATCGCAAAGCGCTCCGGACGATACTGGGATCAGTATAACGTGGGGAGCAGGGATAGCTTTCTAGCGGTCTATCTCTGCAATATTCCTTTGCAAGACTGGGAGGTACTCCTATTACTTCAGCAACTGTCAGATTATGATTCATCTACGGGCGGGATGGGAGCGTAGTCAGTTCAGGGTCTTGTAGCGATCGCCCAGAGCAGTCAATGCCTATCGGGTGAAATTACGTCAACTTTTTTTGTTGACGATTTAGTAGTTATAGCTATTTAAGTCTTGCTCCAGATGAATCCCTTTACTTCTACCCCTGAAAGCGAGATTCTTGAAATAGATTCTCATTAAAGCAGTCCTCCCCTCCTTGCCCCATGAGCCTTGATCTCACCTTTGAACAAGTTGAAGAGATTTTTGACGAAGCCGAACACCATTGTCCACCCGCCATTTCCATCGATCGCCTAGAACTCATCCACCCCCTCCCGTCGCAACTGGGCAATGGCTATAGTCGCAGCATTGAGCTATGCCCTGGATTGGAACTCTCCATCTTTCATGAAACCTACCAGGATTTAACCGTTCGAGAACCAGAAAAACCCCATTTAATTCAATTCAAAGTCCTGTTATCCGGCATTGAAGACAGCGGCGATCATGTGTTGATTAACGCTGAGCAAAGCTACATTGGCGGCAGCGGAATGCAGCGTAGTTTAACGGTGTTTATGCCGCGATCGCCGAAGACTTTTCCCAGACAGCGCCGACCGAGGGAATTGCGCGGGTGAGCGTGACGCAGTTGCCCGGTGATAGAGTCCGGGTGACGATTACGGGAACGGATGCGCCACCTAGGGCGGAGATCAATGCAGAGGCGCAGGGATTAGCATTGATCGTAACGCTGGGGGATAGGGATACAGTTACAGAGGAAGATGCAATTCAAGTAGTAGTGACGGGCGAACAGAATGAGGGCTACAACCCATCGAATACTAGCGTGGGAACCAGAACCTGTTGGATTTACAAGTTACTCATTGACAGATGTTCATGGACAGGAGGGGCTTTTTGGTGCTTCATGGAGTGATGTCTCAGATGCTGAATATCTAGGAAGTTCCTCTCAACCTTCCCTTGAAAAAATTTTGAAGCTTAAACCTGATTTGATTCTGGATCGCTCCTCGACTTACCAATACAAGCTATTGCCGGCGATCGCACCCACTGTTCTAGTACCTGATGCATATGAGGCACCAGCAGATCAGGTATTCTTTAAACAGAATCTTCGATATATTGCTAAACTGCTGAGTCAAGAAGATAAAGCAGAAGCAGTTTTAAGGCAATACCAACAACGAGTTAGCGAGTTAAAGAAACGCTTGGGAAATCAGTTAGATCAACTCAAGGTTGCTGTGATTTTCTATGCTGAAGGATATATGTATACAATCAGCAACCAGATGAACTCCCTAGTTCCCGCTGTCTTCAATGATGTGGGTCTGCGATATAAATTCTTATCTCGTAACGGAGACATCAAGCCAATGATCAGTATCGAACTTCTCCATGAGTATGATGCTGATATTTTATTCATTGTGAACCTCGTGAGACAACCACCTGATTTCTATTTGCAACAGCCTTTGTTTAGCAGATTGAAGGCTGTTAAAAGTAATCGGGCTTATGTGGTTAGCAATGAAGCTTGGAATGGAATCGGTATATTAGGCGCAAACAATATACTGGATGACTTATTCAAATATCTGCCAGAAAACTAATAAATATCTCGAATCCTATTTGCACGCTCGATCCATTGCACAGTGTCCCATCACCTTCTAGATAAACATTTGCCAGCGCTTTTTCCTGTTCATCCGCAACCTTCATCGCAACGACTTCTGAGCGCGCGCCCAATCCTGCATTCATCAGTTCAATATTCTGAAGCTGGTTGATTTCTACCGTGATTCGCGCACAGCGGTAGTTTTCGGGATTCGGTTTAAAGGCTCAGACCTTGGCTCCTGGGGCACAAGCTTGAGAGAGGGCAGGAACAATATCCCCGAAATAGGTACCAGCATGGACAATATCCCCGGTACCGCAATAGGTCATCATGAATGCGATCGTTTTCGGTTCCCAGAGGGTTCCGGAGAGAATGCGTTGAGCCGCAGGACGATGGTGCGAGGATTGCGGCACGCAGTATCCGCCATATTGGTTGTAGGCAATGTAGCATTGCAGAACGGACTCATTGTCAACCTTTATCAGTTGGCATTGAGCGGCTGAAGCCACGACTACAAACTTTAAGACAATGGCCTGACAGGGTATAGCTTGCTGAATTTCATCTGCTGAATTTCATCTTCTTTACCTAGTTTGTCCTTGCAGAGCCGATAGATGCCGATCGCACCACGGTTCATCAAAGATTTGCTCATAGATCCGGTTCCGTACCTTGAGATGTCCCTGATGTTTCATCACGAGTCCGGAGAGCAGGAGTTCTTGTTGATCCGGGTTGGCGGTGGCAGGGACGGGGATGCCGGAGCGAATTTGGCGATAGAGGCGGAGGAGGGTGGGAGCTTGTTCGGGGCAGTGGAGGAGGCGATCGCGAATCGTCCGAAAATGCTCCGGTTCGTCTTGGGCTTCCCAGTTGTCGATCAGGTGGGAGCGGACGAGGGTGGCAACCTGGTCAGCGATTTCACCATAGTCGGCCAAGAGGTCGCGGACGAGCATTTCCAGGAAGGGCGAGGGGGAGTCGGGGAGCGATCGGTTGGCGGCGGAGAGGGCGGGATCATGACGGGCGTTTTGGACGACGAGGTTGCAGAGTTTTTGAGTGAGGAAGGGTTGTCCCCCCGTCCAGTTGAGGATTTCCCGCAGCATAATATCGGGGTTTTCGACAATGCCGACCAAGCCTTGCAGGAGGGGCTGGGCTTCGTGGAGTTGGAAGCCGTCGAGTTGGATGGCTTGGCCGATGTTGAAGGGGGTGCGGGTTTTGTCTTGGATCAGGTGGGAAGGGGCGGCAACGCCGAAGAGGGCAAAGTTGAGGCGCTGGTATTCGGGCTGATCGGCGCGTTTGTTGTAGCAACTGCGGAGGAGGACAAAGAAATCATCCATGCTGAAGGGCAGGCTGAGGAGGCTGTCAATTTCATCGATGAAAATGACGATGGGCTGGGGAATGCGCTCCAGGATTTCGCTGAACAATTCGCCAAGTCGCTGTACGGGTGAGAGCAGCTGATGAGATTGCCACCAAGTCCAAAGATTGATTTCCTGACTCAACCCTAAGTGGCTCAACAACACATAGGCAAACCCGGCATACCATTGCTCGACGCTGATGGAGTGACTGCCAATTTCGGATAGATCGATCGCCGCATCGGCAAATGCATCCGATCGCAGACGACGGCTAATCTGGACGCGCAGACTGGATTTGCCCATTTGCCGAGAGTTGAAGATGTAGCAAAATTCGCTGCGTTTTAGGGCGCGGTAGAGGTGGCGATCGGCGGAACGCACAACATAGGTGGGCGCATCGATCGGTAAGCTACCGCCCACTTGATAGTCGTAGGTCAAGGGTTGGCTGGCGGTGCGGAGGAGCGAGTTTTCCAGTTCTAATTCGGCCTGGGTGACTTTGAGAATTTCCAGTGCCTGGGAGAGTTGGGCGGTGCGATCCTGGACTTTTTGTTCTAGGGTGCGGTTGGATTCGGCGAGGGCATCTCGGGTTTGTTGGAGGATCTGGTTTTGCTGTTCAAGCTGGCGGGTGAAGCGGACTCTTTGGGCTTCGGCCTGTTTGCGCTGGCTGATGTCTCGGAAGGC
>JALOOP010000541.1 GCA_025454315.1 Oculatellaceae cyanobacterium Prado106 | reverse complement strand
CGGGGCGGTGTTCCGCTTCAGCAAATTGTCGCCAGCAAGTTTGTCGCATCCGGGCAGATGTTACGGCGGGAGCGATCGTATGAGGGCATCAGTTTTCAGGCCAAAGTTGTTCCGGTTGATCGAGAAGTGGCCGATCAGTTCTCAGCAGCAATGCGAGCCATCAAGGACTTCGATAAGGCAAAGCAATCCGCTATCAAAGAACTCAACAAACAACTGAAAGCTGAAGCAAAGGCAATGGGGCTGGATTCGGCGATCGGGGAGATCGGCGTTAAAAGCACACAGTTCACCTCCCTGATGCACAATTGCATTGAGCAAGGATTACTGGCACAAAAGGCAGAAGCCACTGTGCAGGAGGCGATCCAGTCTCTTCAGAATGGCCAGAAACCCGTGATTGCGGTTGCCAATACAATGGGGAGCTTCATTCAGGCTTATGCTGAGATGAATGAAATTCAGAATGGTAATGTCATCGATATTTCATTCTCTGATTTATTGGCGCGGTATTTGGAGCGATCGCGAGATGTTCTCATCAAAGATTATCGGGGAACAACCACTCGCCAACGGTTGACCGATGCTGAGTTGGGGGAAGAGGCGATCGCAGCCTACGAAGAAGCCCTGGAATGGATTCAAGAAGGAGATTTTAGCGGCATCCCGGTTAGCCCGATCGACTACATTACCCAAGGTTTAGAACGAGCAGGCTACAGCGTTCGAGAAGTCACTGGCCGCAGCGCAGCCCTCGATTACTTGCCCAATGGCTCAACCACCTACAGAGTCCGCCCCGAATCTGAACGAACTTCTAAAGCCAGGATTAACGCGGTCGCTGAGTTTAACCGTGGCGATGCCGATGTCATTATCCTCAACTGCTCTGGCTCCACCGGAATTTCTCTTCACGCCTCCGAACGATTTGCGGATCAACGTCCCCGGCACATGATTGTCGCTCAGGCCGAACGAGACATCAATGTGTTCATGCAAATGCTGGGACGGGTACATCGCACTGGACAAGTCGCACTTCCCAGTTACACCCTACTCATGGGCGATCTCCCAGCCGAAAAACGTCCTGGAGCCATCCTCTGCCGCAAGATGGCAGGCTTGAACGCCAACACAACAGCCGCCCGAGAAACCGACATCTCTATCACCAACGTCGTGGACTTCATGAATCCTTACGGGGAACAGGTCGTGTTTGAACTGCTGGGGAATGACCTGGAATTGGATGCCATGTTAGATTTTCCGCTGGCTCAGGCCGAAACAGACACCTCGGAAATTGCATTGATCAAACGGGTGACTGGCAGAATTCCCCTGTTGCCGATCGCCCAGCAAGAGTCCGTCTACAACCTCATCGAATCCGAATACCGAGATTTGGTCGAACAGCAACGGGCAATGGGCGAGAGCATCCTGGAAGCCGATCAACTGGATCTCGATGCTCGAACGGTAGCGCGGATGGAAGTCATCCCAGATAGCAGCACCGTAAAAAGTGAGTTCACAGGAGCCGTCTACCTGGAAGTGATGAACGTCAAAAGCTCTGAAAAGCCACTGACTCAACTTCAGGTAATTAATGCAATTCGAGAAGAATTAGAAATGCCTCCGATCACTTCTGTGGAAGAACATGATCCGAATGATGGGATGGCGATCGCCCAACAAAAGGCATCCATAACCCTCAGCCGTTTGTCCCAGGATACCAGGGCTTACCGACAGGCGATCGCCTCCCAAAAGCGAGACGAAGCCCTGACTACTCAATTCAACGAGAAACTGGAAAAACAACTGCTCCAAGTCTCCCGCATCCTCCAGCGCCATCTTATCGGCACTCCCGTCCGCGTCTTAACCCCGAATAGTGCCAATATCTTCTATGGGGTTGTCGCAGGGGTTGACCACAAGGCGCGTTCCGGTAGTCCAACGGCTCCCAACGCCTGGAAATTAAGAATTCTGGTGACCGATGCAGCCAAGCAAATCATCCTACCTTTCTCCAAGATCAATACAGGCAAAGACAACTCAGCCGTCATCGATGTGCAAGAGCGAGATTGGGCAGGAAATGATGTCTACTCCTTGTTTGATCAACGTCAACAAGTTGGACGCACCGAGCGCCAGATTTTCACGGGCAATCTCATCAAGGCATTTGAGAGGCACCCGAAAGGCAAGCTGGTAAACTACACCGACGATCAAGGACAGGTGCGCCAGGGATTGATCATGCCCAAGGGCTTTGACATCGAGGAAAGCCTACGAGAAGAACCTGTGGCGTTTAGCGAACCGCGCCAAGTGCTGGCCTTTCTGACTGACCTGACGGAGCGTAGAGGAGCGATGCAAACTTTAGACGAGGTTCTGACGGTCAAGGCTCAGATGTTCAAGGATGGCTTTGTGCTGCAAACGCCCAAAACCAGGGATGTGGGTGGCAAGTATTTTCTAGATGAGCAGTTGATTGCAATGATTGGGGCTGAGTTCTATTCGGTGGGCGATCGCATGGAAGTCATCGTACCGCCCGATCGAATCGAACAAGTCCTCAACTTCATTCTGAACCAACGTCAAGAAACACTCGCAGTCTTCGACAAAAGCTACAAAGAAGTGGCACGGAATTATCTGGGCATTGAGTTACCTCAGCTAGAAATCATCGAACCCACAAGGATTGAAGAACATCGCGAACCAGCCCTATCTGCTCCTGTCATTCAAGAACCCACTCGAATTCCTGAAAGCCGGCAACGGGACAACCATTCATTCACTATTGCTCCAGCTAAAAAACAATCCGGCATTCTGGAAAAGCGGGTAGCTCGGTTTCTGGAAGAGGCTGGAATTCGAGAAGCGGTTACGGCAGGAGAAGATTTTCATCTGCGAATTAACAATAACCCCTACATTCCCCTGGTTATTGAACGTCATTTGAATGAACTGTACTTGACGCATTACCGGGAACAAAACGGCGATCTCTTCATTGACTCGGAGATGATTTTCACAATTCAGAACAATGGGCAGCTTCAGTTTAAGGAGACTGCGGTACAAGACCCGTTTCGAGGCGGAGAAATGCGAGGGAGCGATCGCGTCTTTGCCCAAATCTTCTCCCGCAATATTCTGGAACAGAGATTTGCTCAGGCTGCAAAACAGCAAACTCAGATTCTCCAACCGAACCTTAAGGAGATTGCGGATCAGGTTAGAGATGCAGATTTAGAAGCCGTTGCTGCTAGTTTGGGGTTGGAGCGCGATCGCCACGATTCCCACAAGTGGCGAGATGCGGGACACATCATCAGCATTGACAACAGCAAGTTTATGGATTGGTTGGCAGATAAGGGGGGCGGTGGCGCGATCGACCTGGTGATGCATGTTCAGGGTGTCGATTTCAAAGAGGCGGTACAGTGGTTGTCGGGGCGATCGTTCCAGCCAATGCCCTACCGTGTGCAGCCTGCAACATCCCAAGAACCCCGTCCCTTGGAAATGCCTACAGCCAATGAACAGCGATGGCCAGCCGTAAAAGAATATCTGGTAGACACTCGCAGATTACCCGAGAAGCTAGTTGAACATCTCCATGAGCGCAATCTCATCTACGCGGACACGATGCAGAATGCCGTCTTTGTGAGATATTCCACCTACTTGGAACAGCAATCCTGGCAACGGGGAGAGCCAACAGGAGCCAGCTTGCGAGGCACCTGGGGAGAACGCCCATTCCACGGGTTAGCACAGGGAACCTCTCGCGAGGATGGCTGGTTTTGGGTTGGGTTGGGTCAGGGAGAGATTCAACGAGTCTTGCTGACCGAATCCCCGATCGATGCTTTATCCCTGATGGTCTTGGACAAGCCCCATCGACAACCAGGAAGTGTCACGATTTACCTTTCAACGGATGGCGTTGGGTTCGTTCCTGTGGAAGCGCTGCGACAAGTTCTAGATGCAGGAGGGCAGGTCGCTGTGGCGTTTGACGCTGACCGAGCAGGGGAGTTGATGGCGTGGCGATTGGCGCAGGAGTTACCCGGAGTGCAGCGAATTAGACCTGCATTGGGCAAGGATTGGAACGAACGGTTGATTTTTCAAGAGCAACCAGAAAAAGCATCTCAGTCGAATCTGGATAAGCAGAGATTGAATGGATTGTGGAAGTGGCATCGGGTGGCTTTTGAGATGGGGCGATCGCCCAATTATTTG
>JALOOP010000540.1 GCA_025454315.1 Oculatellaceae cyanobacterium Prado106 | reverse complement strand
AAAGTAGATATGTTAGCATACCACCACCAAGCACAGCGACTGGGGCTTGCCACGCCCAAGGGGAGTGCTTTCACTGGTGAACGAGGGGAGCGTTCGGCTCGCTCGTTACCACTCCGTCGTCGTATTTCACAACCAATCGTCTCCCACTTAGTATCCCCCCTCGCACGCGCTTCACTCAAACACACCAATTGTGTGCACCGAGCTTGCAGCTTTAATCACCATGACGGGCATCCAACCTGCTCATATCTGAGCCCGACACCGTCAAACACTTCGCTGTCCTCACCGCCCATGACACCCGCTAACGCAACGGGATGATCATTGGCGGTAATCAGCAGGGTTTGCTCCTGGAGGGTTCTTTGCTGGCTGTCGAGGGTGGTCAGGGTTTCGCCGGGGTGGGCAAACCGAACGCCCACAGTTAGCGCTGAGGCGGATGGGGAAGCGGCTTGGGCAATGGCTTGGAGGCGATCGCCATCAAACGCATGGAGCGGTTGCCCCCATTCCAGCAGGACATAGTTGGTAATGTCTACTACATTATTAATAGGACGGGTGCCTGCCGCCTGGAGCCGTCGCTGGAGCCATTCCGGGGAAGGGGCGATGGTGACTCCGGCGATCGCAGTTCCCATATAAATCGGACAAGCCTTGGCCTCGGCCACACGCACCGCCAAATCACTACCGCTCTGTCCACCCAGTTCGGGCACTTCAGGCAAATGCAGTGCTGCCCCGGTAATCGCCGCCACTTCCCGCGCGATTCCAACCATACTCAAGGCATCGGCTCGGTTAGCCGTCGAGGTCAGATCCAGGATCACATCATCTAAGCCCAGATAGGGACGGACATCGGCACCCACCTTGAGATCGGGTTGAGGAAAAATGTGGATACCAGCGGAGTCTTTGGCCAAGCCCAGTTCAGCCAGGGAACAGATCATCCCTTCTGAGGGGACATCGCGCAGCTTGCGGGGCTTGATCTTCAGATCCACAATCGGCAGGTAGGTGTTGAGCGTGGCGACCGGGACGTAGATATCGGCTCTGACATTGGCCGCGCCACAGACGATCGTGGAAGGTTTGTCTGCGCCAATATCCACGGTGCAAACGCTGAGCTTGTCGGCATTGGGGTGTGGCTCACGGGTCAACACCTTGCCAATGACCACGCCATCCGCCCAGGTGCGCCGATCTTCAATTTCTTCGACCTCAAACCCGGCCATCGTCAGCGTCTCCGCCAATGCCTCCGGGGTTAGGTTAATGTCCACCAATTCACGTAACCAATTCAAAGAAATCCGCATGGCGTTGCTCAGTCTTTACTATCTGTCTCTGTGTCTATCTCTGTCTTTCCAAACTTTCTGTCTGTCTAAACTGTCTGTCTAAACTTAAAGCTTAGGCTTACCGACCATTGACCTACCATTGGCCATGAACCAGGGGGCATCTGGAAACTCCGATGATACCTGATGCATGACCCATGATCGATTCTCCTGGATGAGGAGTGTTTGGATTAGGAGTTTTCTTCTTCGGTCTTGACTTCGGGCACCAGATCAGGCCGCTCCCGATCTTCCCAGCCAGGGGGGCGCTTGGAATTGTACCAGGCGATCGAACCAATGGCGATCGCGGCAATAAAGCCAACGACATAGACCAGTGTAAAGGCTACAGGGAAATTAGAAGCAACTCCAAGTAGTAGACTCATGCTTATTTGCTCCTTTGATTTCAGACACGGTATCGGATGATGAGTTTAGGCTAAATGTTTTCAGACTAAATGCTGAGACAGATGAATTGGGGGAAATTCAACCGTTAGAATTCAGATGCTAGTCAAGACCTAGGGTGCGAGATACACTAAACCCCAACCGCTCCTTGAATCTGTCTCTCAATTGATTGACCCATTGAATCTGCCCATTGAACCTTGCCAGATGGACTTGCCAACTGAACTAGCCAACTGAACTAGCCAATTGAACTAGCCAATTGAACTAGCCAATTGAATCTGCCAATTGAATCTGCCAATTGAATCTGTCTGATAAAAACTAAACTTTTCTTAGTATTGCAGAGATTCAAACGGCGATTCGCTTCTTGGCCAAAACCCAAGGCCAACCGATCGTCATTTCGATCGCCTCCCTGTCCCTTATCGAGATTCCCCCACCCGTGACCCAACAAACCCCTCCCAATCCCCAGGTTGAACCCCTCAGCCGCACCCAAATCCTGCTGGCGATGGGGCTAACGGCGATCGTCCTGCTGCTGGTTTCCCGGCTCTGGCTCTGGTTTGACCCAATTGAAATGCTGCCGCTGAACGGGTCGCTCCAGGCCATCCTGTTGGGGGCAGGCGTGGGCTTGGGGATTACGGGGCTGAGTGCGATCGCCTACCAACTCTGGCCAGCCTACCGCCAAAGCTCCGACTTCTACCTGGAACTGGTGATCAAACCCCTGACCTGGGTCGATTTGATCTGGCTCGGGCTACTCCCTGGACTGAGCGAAGAAATGCTGTTTCGGGGGGTGATGCTGCCTGCGATCGGGCTGACCTGGTTCGGGCTGTTGATTTCGAGCGCCTGTTTCGGGGTTCTACACTTCAGCGGCGCTCAGCACTGGGCTTATGTCATCTGGGCTTCCATCATTGGGGTTGTCCTAGGCTACAGCGCTCTGGCGACCGGGAATTTGCTCGTGCCGATCGTGGCACATATCCTCACCAATCTGATTTCGGGTTGCCTTTGGAAGTGGGATAAGGGAGTGGGGAGTGGGGAGTAGGGAGTGGGGAGTGGGGGAAAGGGGAAAGGGGAAGGTTGGTTCTCTTTAGAGTTTCTGGATTCAAAGTCCCCGAGGTTAGTACTGCTGCTGAATTCCAAAACCTTTGCTAACGCATGTCTCATCTCTCAAGAACCTGAAATGGCTACGCTCCATGCCCACCCGCGAATGAATAATACCGGTGGTGAATTCCAAAGGTACTGTAGACGAGCGTTTTATCCCTCAAGATCCCGAAATGACTCCGCTCCAAGCCCGCCCGCGAATGAATGATATCGGTGGCGAATTCCAAAAGCTTTGCTGATGCCTGTTTCATCTCTCAAGAACCTGAAATGGCTTCGCTCCAGACTCGCCCGCGAATGAATTGCGGACTAATCGGCAAAACCCATTAAAATGGGTTGAAAGGCATGTCCAGAGAGATTTCCAGCCTCCGCAGTCCATTTCAATGGACTTTGTGCTGATAGCCCGTGATTCATCTACGGGCGAGCCACAACCGAGGCCGATCCGAGCGCTCTGAATTTGCCACCGGTATCATGAATTGCGGGCTAATTAACAAAATCCATTAATGAAACTTGATAAATTAATGCACGAATGAGGTGATCTCTGAGAAAGAAGATCCCAGATTTTTTGTGGTGTGGCGAAGCCACACCACAAAAAATCTGGGATCTTCTTTCATGAAAATGTCCTGACGCTCTGAAATCTCTCATGGTGAAGAAAGCTATTGAGGGCTGCTTCAATAGAAAGCAGCCCTCAAGAATTTGGAATCATTGATTTTCAGGATTGGTTTTAGAGGTGATTCACCCGAATACAGCCATCTTGAATGGCATCTTCGAGAATCCGCAGCAGCGCTTGGTCATGCTGTGACAGATTGCCGATGAGGACGTGATTGCTGATTTGGTGCTTCAACTCAGGGGAGAGTTCTCCTTGGTCGAGGGCAGTGCGAATGCAGTCTTCCAGCGATTTTGCAGCAAGATTTCCGTGGCGAAAAGAATTCAACATTACGACTGACATAGGTTTGAATCGTGATTGTGCAATAGAACCACCTGAATTTGCATCCGCTTGCATCGAGACTTTCCTAGTTTAGAGTTTCAATTTTGGGGCTGTAACCTGGGAGGGATATTCGCCCGTCCATCTGCCCAAACTTCAAATCAAACAGGTTGTCGATTGAAATGGAGAGATTTGAGAACAAAGACAGTTAATGCTTTCACCCACAAAGACATTTTGATAAATTTACATCAAAGTTCAAGTTTTGTTGATGTCAATTTGTATCAATTTTTAACAGGGAGTAACAGGGGGGTAACAGGGGGGTAACAGGGGGGTAACAGGGAGTGNGGGAGTGGGGTGTAGGGAGTAGGGGGATTTCCAGGTAACTTTCGTTGGGGTTCTCAAATCGAAGCGTGGATGCGTTTTTCAGGGATGCTTTGATATTAGGGGGAGTTGGAGGGGGCGATCGCTCTCCTTATTCCGCAGTTTCAACTGGCACAGTGGGGTGGCACAATCTTGAGGGGGGAAAGGGGAAAGGGGAAAGGGGAAAGGGGAAAGGGGAAGGGGGAAAGGCGAAAGGGGAAGGGGGAAAGGCGAAAGGCGAAAGGGGCGCGTTGAAAGAATCCTGAAAAGAGTCCGCAGAATGGACTAGGAGAACGGTTCAGAAGGAGTCCTGGAAAGAGGCTAAGAGGAAGTTCTAGAAGGAGTTTTAGAAAGAATCCAAGCAAGATTCCCTTTTCGTCCCAGGTCGATTCCCCGAATCCATCCCCGATGCCCCTTTCCCCTTTCGCCCTTCCCCTTTCGCCTTTTCCCTATTGCTGCCACAACTGATCGACCGTGACAAACTCGTAGCCTTGATCCAATAACCGGGGAATGAGTTGGTTGGCGATCGCAGCCACATCTTCCCCTCCCGTATAGCCATCATGGAGGACAATTAACGAACCGTTCTGGGTTTGCTCCAGAACTCGCTGCACGGTGATATCGACTCCAGGGCGCACCCAATCTTCCGGAACGACGCTCCACATTACCGGGCGATAGTCCCACTGCTGGAGGGCGCTGAGAATTTTGGGGGTGAAAAAACCATTGGGCGGACGGACATCTCGAATTCTTTGGGGGGCTTCTGCGGGGTCAAACTGGCAGGCTTGGGCGATCGCCTCCCGAGTTCGCTGCAAATCTTGCTCCAGTTCGGCCATCGTCAATCGGGGAAACGATCGATGGTTGTAGCCATGCAGACCCACCCAATGGCCTTGCTGCCAAATCCTTCTGGCAATCTGGGGCGATCGCTCCACACAAACCCCCAACCAAAAAAAACTGGCCGTCACCTGGTAGCGATCCAGCACCTCCAGCAAAGGCAGCGTGTGCTGGGGATGGGGGCCATCGTCAAAGGTAAGGGCGATCGTCTTTTGGTGGAGCAGCCCCGACCACAGACAACTGGGAAAGGTCGGCTTCAAAACCCGATAAAGATAAGGATAGACAGGAGCAAACTGCATAAATCAGGTCAGTGGAGGCGGAATGTTGAGATGCTTTATTCTGACCTAACTAGGGGAAAGGGAAAAGGGTGGATGGGTGGATGGGTGGATGGATGGATGGGTGAATTTGGTTAGCCCTTTCATTTGCACATTACCCTTTCTGAGATTGACTCTCTCAAAGAATTTGCAGACTCTTTGTTTTGCCTTACAAAATTCTTTTCGGGAGTCTTTCTGCAGGATGGTGGGACTATAGGATGGTGGGAAACTGGGTTTTTTTGGGGATTTGAGTTTGGCAAGGGGTTGGGAAAAGCCAGAGGTGAAGCAGTTTATCTACGCCTAAATGCTTTCCATCTAAAAAAGAAAAGTTCCAGATCGATCAGTCCCTTTGTCCCATTCAGTTCCTCGTAGAAGTTTCACCCATCCACCCATCCACCCTGTCACCCATCCACTCCCCACTCCCTACTCCCTACTCCCTACTCCCTAACTCTCCGAACAATAACTTCGCCGCAACCAAGCCGACTGCATCAATGTCATGAGAACATCTCCATGAAGGGGTTTGACGAGGAAGCCGTCGAAGCCGGGGTTGTCCTCTTGGCGCTGCCAGTGGGGGGCGTGGGATTCTGTAAGGGCGAGGATGGTGACATCGTAGGTGTCGGTGATTCTGCGAAATTTTTGGAGGAGTTGTTCGGCCCAGCTTTTTTGGCTGCCTGAGAGAATGATCAGGTAGGGGGGCAGTTGGCTGGCGCGGGCGACCGCGTGATCGGCGGAGTCGGTGACCACAATGGGGCATCGGAGTCGATGCAGCATTGACTCCAACACATGCAGGTCATCGGAGTTTTGTTCGAGTACTAAAACGTAGTTATCAGAAGAGTCCATACGAAGCACAGCACGCTGAGAAGTCAATAGCGGAGAAGTCAATAGCTGAGAAGTCAGTAATGGTCGCCGCATGGGCAAGCCTCAGTTTCAACACATCCTGTTTCGCTTAACGACTCATCGACACTTCTCGTCGTTAGTTTGTAGTCGTTAATTTGAGATAGAGGAGTTGTCCCCTATTTCAGCGATATCTTTCACTTATGTTTTAACGCTTCTCTTTCTGTTTGCTGTAGAACATCATATTTTTTCAATCATGCTTAAGAAATTCTGCGAATATTCTGTAACGCAAACGTTATGTTTGAATACAAATTTTAGGATTGAGCGATCGCCCCATTCAATCTCCGACTCTAGATTCGGCAATCAAGCAAATGCAGCTTTAAGAAGCCACTCAATTCATATTTCTGTGGTGAGTCACACTCTCTCTGCAAGAGGTTTAATCTTGTTTTGAGCAATCTTTGAAGTACCTAAGAGATGAACTTTTGAATTTATTTTTCTAGAGTTTCATTAGTCATCAGGATGAACTGAAAAGAGAGGGACTAAGAAAATCCCTTTAACAATTTAACTTGACGATTTAATTTAACAAATCCCTTCGACAATTCAAGTTGAGTCAATCACAGAATTGGCTGTAAAGATCCTGGCTGACTGACAAAGCTCCTGGAACTTCCAACAACTTGTAGGTTGGGTGGAGAAACGCGCAGATTAAAGTGAGCAATTCAGCATTGGCCGTTAGAAGTTGTTCTGTGGAAACTCAACAGTTACGAAAAAATGACGCAAATTGAATTTTATTGGCTTTTGTTTTTGAGTTGAATGAGGGCGAACTGCATCGTCTCGTCTCGGGAATAGACGAATTCACTTCAAAGCGAAAAGACCCTAAAAGTCCTACAACGAATAAAGGAGTTGATGGAGCTGTTCAGCCCATTGTTGCCAGTTCAAGCGCTGATCGTACTCAGCGCGGGAGGTGGTGACCAGGGTTTGGTAGTGGGTTTCATCGGCCAGGATATCGGCGATTAGGTGGGCATAGTCTTCACCTGTTGCCGCGAGGGAAAGTTTGTAGCCGTTGCGGCCATTTTCCACCAGGGTGGCAATGCCGCCGACATCGGTGGTGAGGACGGGCAAGCCGAAGGCGTTGGCTTCACAGAGGACAATGCCATAGCACTCGGCGCGGGTGGGCAGGAGGAAAAAGTGCGATCGCCAAAATAGCTCATTCAACCGCTGTCGATGCAGCGGCATATTTTTGTTGAGGTTGGGAATTACGGTGAGTTTCTCATGGTGGACGCTGGCGGGCGGCACGGTGCCTACCACCACGAGTTCGGCGTCAATGTGGTGGCGATGGAGTGCCAGCAGAGTTTCAAAGGCAATATCGCCGCCCTTGCGCTGCCAGTTGGTGCCGACAAACAGCAGACGGCAAGGACTTTGGGGCAGCAGGCGACGGTGATAGTGAACCGCATCTACCATGGGGGGCTGGTCGAGGTTGGCTCCAAAGGGGATGACACTGACTTTGCTAGGACTCAGACCATAGTCGGTCAGGGCAGATTGTGCCGCCCAGTCGGAGGGGTAGATAACATGGGTGGATTTGGCTAGGGCGATCGCATCCAACTGTTCCATGAAGGCGATCGCCATTTCGTCCAGTCCGCCTTGTCCCCCGCTTTGTCCTTTATAGCTGCTGAGGTAATGCTGCTCCTGGCAGAAGAGACGAGCGGTGGTATCGGAGAGGTAGAGGATGGGAATGGAGGTGTCGAGGAGAGCAACTTCTTTAGAGGCGATCGGAGCCAGGATGAAGTCGCAGGGCTGTTGGAGAAGCTGCTGCTGGACAGTTTCGAGCCAGCGGGAGGGAATGGAGGGGTGAAAGGATTCGGCTTGGAAGAGGTTTTTGAACTTTTGGCCGTAGCGCAGCACCTTCTTTTGCCAGGGCGCGTATTGGTTAGGGGTGCCCAGTTGAACGATCTGGAGTCCTTCCCGGTTGAGGGCCTGGCGCATGTAGAAGAGGGTGCCAGACCAGGAGGCGCGATCGAGATAGTTGTGGGCGGAGAGAAATCCGACCCGAATCGTGCCTCGGGGCGTGGAACTATGCCTAGGTCGGGCGGGAATCCGGATGGATGTGGCCTGATTCATGGTGCT
>JALOOP010000135.1 GCA_025454315.1 Oculatellaceae cyanobacterium Prado106 | reverse complement strand
GTCACCAATACCGATAACGACACCGCAGGCGTTACCCTGACTCCCATTTCTAGCGACACCACCGAAGCAGGAGGAACGGCCACCTTCACCGCTGTCCTCACCAGTCAACCTACCTCAGATGTAACACTGACCTTTACAAGCTCCGACCCGAGTGAAGGCACTGTCACCACTACGATTATCTTCACTGCAACCAATTGGAATGTGCCCCAGACGGCAATCGTGACGGGGGTGGATGATGCGATCGCTGATGGCGACCTTCCCTATGCCATTATCCCCAGCATCAGTAGTGCAGATTCAACTTACAGCACACTGATCATCCCTCCTCTTTTCTTTACCAATACCGACAACGATACCGCAGGTATCACCCTCTCCCCCCTCTCCGGCAACACCACGGAAGCTGGGGGAACGGCCACCTTCACGGCGGTTCTCACCAGTCAACCCACGGCAGATGTTACCCTCACCTTCACTAGTTCCGATACCAGCGAAGGAACCGTCACCACCAGCGTCACCTTTACGGCGGCTAACTGGAATATTCCGCAGACGGTTACCGTGACCGGAGTGGATGATGCGATCGTAGACGGCAACATTCCCTATACGATTAACACCGTCATTAGCAGCACTGATTCTCTTTACAGTGCGATCGGTATTGCTCCCATAAATGTCACCAATACCGACAACGACATTCCAGAGGTCACCCTCACTCCTACCAATGGCTTGGTCACGACTGAATTGGGCGCTACCGCCAGTTTCACAGCAGTTCTCACCAGCCAACCCACAGCGGATGTTACCTTGACCTTAACCAGTTCTGATACCACCGAAGGCACGGTCACCTCAACGCTCACCTTCACCTCCGCTAACTGGAATACGCCCCAAACCGTAACCATTACCGGAGTGGACGATTTCCTCGATGATGGCGATATTGCTTACCAGATCAATACCACGACGAGCAGCAGTGATACTAACTATCAGAATCTAGTTGTACCTGCGGTCAATGTCACCAATCAAGACAACGAAACCCCAGGAATTACCCTTACTCCCATTTCAAGCAATACGACTGAAGCAGGCGGCACCGCAACCTATACGATCGCCCTCACCAGTCAACCCACCGCCGATGTCACCTTCACCTTCACCAGTACCGACCCCTCTGAAGGCACCGTCACCACCACGCTGATCTTCACCCCGACCAACTGGGATAATCCCCAGACCGTCACCATCACGGGCATTGATGATCCCGCAACGGATGGCGATGTTCCCTACAGCATCACCACCACGACCACCAGCAGCGATGCAAGCTATACCAATCTGATCATCCCGCCGGTTAACCTAACCAACCTCGACAACGACACCGCAGGCATCACTTTCACCCCCATTTCTGGCAACACCACCGAAGCCGGGGGCACGGCCACCTTCACCGCCGTCCTCACCAGCCAACCCACGACCGATGTCATTCTCTCCTTTACCAGCGCCGATGCCACCGAAGGAACGGTGACCACTACCCTGACCTTTACCACCACCAACTGGAATATTGCCCAGACCGTCACGGTGACCGGAGTCGATGATCCAATTGTGGATGGGGATATTGCCTATCTCATCCACCCTACAGCCAGCAGCAGCGATTCCAACTACAGTAATTTGACCTTGACGCCCATTAGCGTCACCAACCTTGACAATGACAGCGCTGGCATCACCTTTACGCCCCTCTCTGGCAACACCACCGAAGCCGGAGGAACGGCGACTTTCACCACTGTCCTGAACAGCCAACCGACTGCGAACGTTACCCTGACCTTCACCAGTTCCGACCTCACCGAAGGCACCGTCCCCGCCACCGTCACCTTTACCCCAGCCAACTGGAATGTTGCCCAAACCATTACGGTAACGGGGGTGGATGATGCGATCGCCGACAGCAACATCCCCTACACCATCACCACCACCACCACCAGCAGCGATCCTAACTACAATGCTCAACCCCTTTCACCCGTTAACGTCACTAACCTAGACAACGACACCCCAGGCGTCACCCTCACCCCTACCAGCGGCCTCACCACCACCGAACTCGGCGGCACCGCAACCTTTACCGCTGTCCTCAACAGCCAACCTACGGCAGATGTCACCCTAACTTTCACCAGTTCCGATTCCAGTGAAGGCACTGTGACTGCAACCCTCACCTTCACCGCTGCCAACTGGAACACCCCCCAGACCGTCACCATCACGGGCGTTGATGACACTTTGATTGACGGCAATCTGCCCTACACCGTTGCAACCACGACCAGCAGCGGCGACACCAATTACAATGCGATCGCAGTTCCTCTGGTCAACGTGACCAATCTCGATGACGAAACCGCAGGCGTCATCCTCACCCCCACCGCAGGCTTAACCACCACTGAGGCCGGAGGTACCGCCACCTTTACCGCTCGGCTCACCACCCAACCCACCGCTGACGTTACCCTCACTTTCACCAGTTCCGATTCCACCGAAGGTACCGTAACCTCAATCGTCACCTTTACCACCACCAACTGGAACAATCCCCAAACTATCACCATTACTGGAGTCGATGATCCGACAACGGATGGAGATATTCCCTACACCATTTCAATCACGACCAGCAGTAGTGACACAAACTACAATGCCCTGGTCGTACCTGCGGTCAATGTCACCAACCTGGACAATGAAACTCCAGGCATTACCCTCACCCCCACCACTGGTCTCATCACCGCTGGCCTGATCACCACTGAACTCGGCGGCACGGCCACCTTCACCGCTGTCCTCAACAGCCAGCCCACGGCAGATGTCACACTGTCCTTCACCAGTTCCGATGCCACGGAAGGCACCGTCACCAGCACCGTCACCTTTACATCTATCAACTGGAATACGCCGCAGACTGTAACCGTCACCGGAGCCGATGACTCAGATTTAGACGGAGATATTCCCTATCTCATCTCCACCAGCGTTAGCAGCAGCGATCCTGACTACAATAATCTCTCAGTCTCTAGCATCAACGTCACCAATCTCGACAACGAAACGCCCGTTCAACCGCCGATCGCCCCCATTAACCAACCGCCCGAGGCTCAGGATGTTAGCCTGACCCTGGAACCCGGCCAAGCCAGCAATATTTCCAATCTGATGGCGATCGACCCCGATGGCATCAGTTCCTACACCATCACCACCCTGCCCGATCCCCAACAAGGACTGCTGTATCTGGGCAATCCAGCCAGCGGCGGCACCCCGATCGTTCCAGGGCAAGTCATCCCGGCCAATCAAATCAGCACCCTATTTCTCCGGGCTACCCGCACCTTTGCAAACACCAGCTTTACCTACACCGCGACCGATAGCAGAGGCGCGATCGACCCCACCCCCGCTCAAGTTTTCTTAACGGCGAACGGGGACTGCTGTAGCTGTAAAGTGGGCAGCGACTTAAACGGAAACCGCAGCCGCAATGACCTGCAGGGAACACCCGCGAGCGATCGCCTCAAAGGCCGCCGGGGCAACGATATTCTCCATGGCTGGGATTGTGATGATATAGTGCAGGGCAATCGCGGTAAAGACCGCTTGTTTGGGGATGATGGCCAGGATCGTTTGTCTGGCGGTGCAGGCAAAGATCGGCTCAAAGGTGGACAGGGGAACGATCGCCTCTTGGGTGGCAAAGGCAAAGACCGACTTCTGGGAGGCTCTGACAATGATTTACTGAAGGGGGGACGAGGCCGCGATCGCCTGCGGGGAGGGACGGGCGATGATCGGCTTCGGGGTGGACAGGGGCGCGATCGCCTCAAAGGCAACAGCGGTAATGACCGGGTTGCAGGCAAACGGGGCAATGACCGACTCTGGGGCAATGCAGGCAACGATCGCCTCAAGGGCAACCTGGGCAAAGATCGGCTCCGGGGCGGACAAGGACGGGACTGGTTGAACGGCGGGTTGCGGAACGATCACCTTTCCGGCGGTAGAGATCGGGATCGACTGCTGGGTGGACGCGGACGCGATATCCTCAACGGCAACGAAGGGGAAGATATCCTCAACGGGGGACGTGGACGCGATGCTTTGAGCGGAGGACAGGGCAATGATATTCTCAGGGGCGCTCAGAAGAATGATCGTTTGGTGGGGAATGCGGGTGATGATGTGCTGATTGGAGGACGCGGCGATGATCGCCTGAACGGTGGCACGGGGAGCGATCGCTTTGTTTACCGAAGCTTTGAGGATGGGCGCGATCGCATCATTGACTTTGATCCGGCTGCCGATATCATTGATTTGAGCCGTATTGGATTCAAGGGGAAACAAGCCTTCCAGAAGTTTATCCGGTTGGAATCCCTAGGATCGGATACGCGGGTGCATATTGATCCGTTGCGTCATTCCAACAGCGTGATTACCCTGGAAAGTGTTAGCGTTAACATGATTGGACAGGCAAACTTCAGGTTCTAAAATGATTCTTTCGACAAGAGAATCACAGACTGAATCTACAGGTATCTGAAAAGTGATTAAACAGACAATTTCCCATGTAGAAGGGCGAATTGCATTCGCCCTTCAGGAATTCTCTTGGAAAGCAATTGTGGAGAAATGCCTAAGTATCACAGGGATGGGTTGGTGATGCGTTAGCGCAGCGTAACGCATCCTCCATAAATATGCTCATGACATGAATATGCTCGTGAATGAGTCACGGTTTTCTCCAGAGATAAAAGGCATCGACGGTATATAGTTCTTCGAGGGAGTATTCTTCTAATTCTGCTCTAAGATCCGGGGTGAGCTGCTCTACGGAACCATAGAATTCTAGGAATTCCTGGTGTCCTGGGGCAGCTTGGGTAAAGAGCGATCGCCACTCTCTCAACCGCCATTGATTCAGGTAGGAACTGGGCTGAATCAGGTGACAGGTGGACGACCGCAGATGCCCCCAAGGTGGACAGTCTCCGTCAGTGAAAGCGCGAATATCATGGTGACCGCTGTTGGAGGTGTAGAGGTGAATGCCAATGAGAAATGCGCCTCCTGGTTTCAGCGCTTGGATGACATGGTGCAATGCCTGCTGGGGATCGGGTAAATGCTCAAAGGTAGACCAGGAGACGATGAGATCGAAGGATTCTAGAGGCGGTTGAACTTCACAAATACTGCCTTGGAGAATTTTGGGGAGCGGCAGTTGTTTTACGTTTAGAGCGCTTTTCCAGGACTGCTGATTGTGATAGTCTACGAGCAAAGCCTTGCGCCCGACTGTTTTGATAAACCGTCCAAAGCCGTTTTGTTGAATCATTCTCCAGTATGAGGCCAGGTTTATACCATGGGAAATGACATCTTGCTCGAGTACCGTGACTTGATTGTGAATCGCAAAGTAACGAGCCCGTTCCATCCGTTGTCCCGCACCAATCTCCAGCATGTTAAGCTGCTGAAACGGACGACCTAGCAGTTGTGAGATTCGAGATTCATCGCGGTGTAATCGTTCTAGTACCGTGGCAATGACTTGTTGGGTTTCTTTACGAGAGCGCAGCGCATGGATGACTTCTCGCAGAGTGTTGAACCAACTGAAATGAGCGTAGGTTCTGGCGTTAGAAGGATTCATAGAATTTGCTCAGGGGGTGACTAGGATTTGAGCAGGGTGAGGGGCGATCGCATGTAGCTGGGAATCGGAATATTGAAGTTTTGGAGAATGGTCGGGGCAAGGTCTAGGGCTGAGATTTGTGGGCGGCTTTTGCAGTGGGCTGGGTTTTTGGCATCCCAGACGAGCAAGGCTCCTTGGGGGACATGATCAGCGGTGAGGAAAGCGGAGTCTTCGTGGAGGGTGCGGACAATGCCCAGATCCTCGAAGGGAATTGGGGTTTGACCCAGTTGGCAGTGGGCTGAACCCTGGTAGTCTTGGTAGGTCAAATAGAAACAGAAGAGTCCATCGTGATAGTCAGTGAATCTCAGGGGTTCGCCGTTGAGGGTGAGTTTGGAGAGGTTGTTTCGGAAGCGCTCTAGTTTGGGAGGGGCGATCGCCACCACAAACTGGGTAATCATGGAGGGGCGGACTTCAAACTCATGGTCTGCAACACCCAGAGTCTGCATGAACTTTTGGGGATGGGCGATTTCTAAGAAGGAGTCAGAGGGTTTGGCTTCGAGGGCGGCCTGTCCCATACTGCCTGCAATCAACAGAACATAGCCTGAATGGTTTTGGACGAAGCGCATGAGTCTGTGGAGTAAGTCATCGGCTTTGTCCATGGCAAACGTGATTTCATGGGCGTATCGCTGACTCCATTCGGAACTCATGTGGAACGATGCATAGTCATCGGGAAAGGTTGCAGCCCAGTAGCGATGCATAGCTGCTGCGACATGGTTGGTAAAGAAACTGGCGTAGCTGGGCTGGGATTGCTGAAGCTGCTGGAGAAAGATGTCAAACCCCAATAGTGTTTGCAAACTGCGGCGGCGGGTTCTGAGGTGGGGTTGGAACCGTTCTGCGATGAATTGCGCGCCAATGTCCAGGAAGGTTGGGAGGGAAAGTCCTAGGGTGTCCGCCTGCTGAAGCATTTTGAGCGCAGGTTGCCATTCTATCTTTTGTGCCACGTTGCTGCGGGATGCCTGCGTCATGGCAATGTTGAACTGCTGAAAGATGGAGATGCACTGAGGATGGGCAAAGGCTTCGGCGGCAAAGGCTTCGGGCACATAGAAATCGTAATGAGTTAGATCATCCGGCGGTTGATAGGACATCATGGGCGCAAATACGCCAGTTTTGACACCGTGGGTTGTCGTGATTTGCCATAGTGGGGGATAGAGGCGATCGATGTCCTGTAGGTTTTGGCCAAAGCTATTGATGCCATGCTTGTCAAATGCGACACCTCGGTGCAGACTCGGCCAGGTGGTGGTGGGCGAGAGATGCACATTATCTTCAGCCCAGGTTTCATATTGCTGGGACTGGGCGAGAAGTTGGGCGAAGCTAGATTGGGGCTTGTCCTGGCAGTACTGGTCAAACACCCGGTAGGGAACTTCGTTTAGCTCAAAAAGAATAACTTTTCGATTCTCCATGCTTACCCTGATGTAGTCTTTTGAGATAGTCTTTTTGAACAGACTGTGACAATTGATAAAGACTTTATCGGGATTCTAGATAGGTGTCAATCAGCACAAGACAAAATTTAAGCACTGAGTTTCTTAAAGGGTTTAGGGAAATTCAGTTCTTCTAATTTCATTAGGATCTATCAAATTTAAGTTATTTTTCTTAATTAAATTTGTCAGCAGGATCATCCCTTCGCAGAAAAGCGATGGCAACGAGTGCAAGATCTAAATTCCACTAAGAATTCAATTTAGAAAAGCCCATTTGCGTCAGGAGTTGTTGCCAGCGATCGCGCGGTAAACTCCCTCCAGAGGCTTGGTCATGGCCGTTGCCGTAGTTGCCTTCGCCGGCATCAATGGATTGGGCACGGAGAAATTCGAGAACGTTGAGGGAATTCGATCGCGCAGAGAAATTGATACGGTTAGGGAGATAGCCTTCGTTCGCTGCAATGACGACATAGTTGGGCAGACGACTACGCCAGCTTTGGGCAATTAGGGGATGAATTTGGCAGGGAGAATTGAGGCGAAGGAGGGCGACTTTTCCAGCGAAAATAGGAGCCACTTTGCGGGCGGCTTCTAGCTCTCGTTTGACTGTTTCTCGATCTTGGCGGAGTTGTTCGACTTCGGGGCGGGTGGAGTTGACCAGGGATTTGGGATCGGGGTGGGTGAGGAGGGCGATCGCAGCTAGTTCCGGGTGATACTCTGCGGCTCGACGGGAAGCGTTGATCAAGGCAGTCGCTTCTTTGAGATATTTAGCGGTGTATTTGCGTTTGGCCTGGGTGAGCAGGTCAAAGGGAGCGCGATCGCCCAGATCGCTCAAGGTGCCAATTGCCGCGATCCAATCGAAATCTGAAACATCGGCGATCGCGTGACACAAATGCCAAACCATCCAGGAAGTATTGGGAATAGGTTCCCAAGTGTAGGCGCTAATCAGCGTATCGCCAGCAGGGACTCCCTTGGGATGGTGATGGTCAATGAAGCAGGTGGGGATGCCTTCCAGGACAGGTTCTGCTTGACTTCCTAGATCCATTACAAAGAGAAAGTCTGGCTTTGTCTCTGCAAGCTGTTCCCGATTCGCCTTTGTCCAGGCATTGCGTTCCCGATCGGGAATGACTCGTCGCACCTGCTGATATCCCGCCCGTTCAAATGCCCGCTGCCAAACCACTCCAGCCGTGACTCCATCAGCATCTGAGTCATGTAGCGCGACGACCGATGCGGTGGGAGGAATGCGATCGGTGAAGGCTTGGAAGGCTTGGTGAGCGGTGGGGAGGTCAGGAGTGAGGGACATGGGGAGTGGATGGGTGGATGGGTGGATGGGTGGATGGGTGGATAGGTGGATGGGTGGATGGGTGGATGGGTGGATGGGTGATGAATGGGGGATTTTCTTTTGCACATTATCCTTTCTCCCTTTTCTCCTTTTTGCTTTGGGTCGCTGAAGGATTAGAAGTAAAGGATTCAATCTAAATAGGATTCAATCTGTAGGAGAAGGATAATAGTCGGAAAGGAATTAAATTTTTTGTATCAGATCTGTGATCAATAAGGAAATAAAGGATTGTCATTCAGTTGAGTATTAGCTTTGAAATTGCCTGCATCGAATTACCCATCCACCCATCCACCCATCCACTCATCCACTAATCTACGGAGGGCTCTCGGGAGAATGATCGGCCAACTTGCGGACAGTTTCCAGGGTGTCGATTTCGTGGGCTGGTTTGTCGGGGCGGAGGCGGAGGATGCGGGGGAATCGGAGGGCGTAGCCGCCTTTGTGTCGTTTGGAGGGTTGGACGCGATCGAAGGTGACTTCTAGAACAATTTGGGGTTCGACGGTGCGGACTCGACCATGGGCAAATTCTTGGAGGGTGTGCTGTTTGAGCCAGTCGGAGAGGTCTTGGACTTCGGCATCGGTGAGTCCGGAGTAGGCTTTGCCGACGTTGAGCAGGGTTGGATCGGTTTCGCTGGTTCGCACGGCAAAGGTGTAATCGGACAAAAAGCGACTGCGTTTTCCGGTGCCGACTTCGGCGGCGGTGATGACCACATCCAGGGTGGCGATCGCCCGTTTCACCTTGAGCCAGTCTTTGCCGCGTTTACCGGGTTTATAAGTGGATTGTATTTGTTTAATCATCAAGCCTTCATTGCCCCGGTCGCGCGCGGCTTGAAACTCCTGATCCAATGCAGCCACATCTGAAAACCTTTGGGCGTTGGCTCGACGGACTCGATCAGTGTTTAACGGTAGGGATTCTAGGAGCGATCGCCGCACTTCATAGGGAGATTCAATCAGAACCTTGTCCTGGTGATACAGCAAATCATAGGCAATGAAAGCTACCGGGGTAGATTGCAGCAATTCATCCATTAAGGTTTTGCGTCCCAGACGTTTTTGCAAGTCTTGGAAGGGGAGAATGCGATCGCCCTGGAAAGGGACAATTTCGCCGTCTAAAATCAGTCCTGCGGATGCATCCGTTCCGAGGGCTTCAGGGTAGATCGAGGCCAGAGGAGCGATTAGATCAGGAAACGTTGCGGTGATTTCGTCCAGGGTACGGGAGAAGAGAGCCACTCGCATTCCTTCAGTGGTGACACCATGGAGGAGCGGGGTACTGTTAGCGGCGATGGGAGCAATGTGAACCTGTGCCCGAATTCCATCAAACTTGTCTTCGACCGCAAATCCTTGGGGCATTCTGCGGCTAATTTCATCAAAGTCTTCTACCGGACTGGCCAGCATGAATTTAATTGGATGAAACAACCGCATCTTGGCCGTATCTAGCTGATCATGTCGAGCCAGGAGAGCCGTTTCACCAATGTCGCCCGTGAGCATGTTGACCCACTGAATCCGCGATACCTCTTGCTGGGCTAATCGGGCGATCGCATCTTCCACGGCTCCTTCCCGCAGCCCAATCCGCAAGTCCCCAGCCATGAGCTTGATCAGATACTTGGCTTCCAAGGGAGTGGCTTGACGCAGCAAATTCACGATGCCTTCAACTTTGCGTTTATTGCCCCTGGTATTGACCAGTTCAGTGAAGGCGTCTTCAACGGTTGAAAGTTGCAAGGAAGGAGCCGTTGTATTCGGTAGAAATTGAGCAGCCACATCTCCCAAATCGCCCCGTTGTACCAGAGCAGCTTGAAGCGTATCCGGTTCTACGCCACTCACCGTCACCAGCGCCGTCATCAGGGCTGAGCCACCCACCTGTAAAACTCGTTGGTCAAACTGAGGAAAAGGCGTTCCAGCAAAATATCGAGCAGCTAGCCGCAAGTCCTCATCAGCTAGAGCCACAAAGTAATCGCCCAAGATGGCGGCTTTGGTGAGGCGCTTGGTTGTGGCGGCGATTTGGTCAGCGGCGATCGCAAACCGTTGAAAGGCATTGGCAGTTTCCAATGGGCGATCGATATCAAGAGTGCTAGAGTTCGTCATTCGGAATCCGTATCGCAACCTGTTGTGAGAAAGAGAACCTTAAACAAAACCCAGCCTACAACTTAGGTAGCATGGCTCGACAGCGGAGGGGATGAGTCTGGTGCTAGAGGTGCTACACCAGCAGAGGATTGAGAGTGGGCGTAGATTTCCGGCAGTCGCCACCAGGGAACCTGGGGATATTCATGGTGTTCCTGGTGATAGCCGAAGTGGTAGCAGGTGATGAAAGACCAGAACACTGGGAAATGGGTGCTTTCAGCCCGGTGATGGTCTGGGTAGCCCGTCTCAGGCTCTCGGTGCGTTAGAAAAGTTCCAAAATAGAAAAGCTGCACCGAACTTAAAATGGAAGGAATCGCCCAAAACAGAATTAAATTACTGGTGGAGAGATGGAAGAAATAATGGGTGCCGTGAAAGAAAAGCGCTAAAGCACCAATCCGCTTCCAACTCCAGTAGTTTTTCATAAACTGAAAATACCACATCGCAAACGAGTCATCCTCCCGGTGAAAATCAGGGTCAATCTCGGTGCTGGGGTGTCGGTGGTGCATCCAATGTTTTTGCAACAGCGCTTTGTAGGGAAAGAACCCATAGCAGAACAGCGCCAGAGTGCCGATCGCATGGTTCACGCGCACATTGCTAGGGCAGACCGCCCCATGCATGGCATCATGAGCCGTAATAAATAGCCCGGTGTAGAGAAACATTTGCCAGAGAATGGCCAGAGGAGCGATCGCCACTCTCATCATCCAGGGAAGATCTGTCCAAGGAAGGGTTAAAAGAATACCCAAGCTCACCGACCATAGGACTAGGATAGTTGCAGCAATGAATACGCCTTTTAGCGACGCAATTCTCCGGGAATGGACGGTTGGCTGCATCAATGGAGTTAACTCGGAAGAGTCAGCCCAGCGAGTCTGAAGGGAATAGGCCGATGAATGATCCGAGGGTAAGTTTTCCAGCAGTGCGTTTTCTAGGGGGTTTTCTAAACATGAATTTTCTGGTGAATGATCTGATACAGAATTAGTTTGTAAAAAGGTCGGTTGAGTCACGACTGAATCCTCGATAGCTCAGAATAAAACTTGATGAATGCGCGGATTAACGCATTCTGCATGGGTGGTGGAAGTTCTAGAGACGGGAACATTCTCTAGAAATTAATGAAATTGAAATTCCTAGAGCATTGCCCATACGTTGAATTCTAGCGATCGCCTCTCCCATTCCTGTCTATCTTTTGCCAGTAATTCAGCGATTACAGCTATGGCTAAGGTTCTAACCCGATCCAATATAAGGTCTAAATCGAAAGGGGCTAAACTGAAAAGGGTGGATTGGCGATCGCAAACCCACCCCACATAAGTTTTAGGTGTCTTCCAAAAAAGAAAATCCCAATTTTAAGGAGGAGTGCGCGGCTTTGCCGCGCGCTCCTCCTTAAAATTGGGGATATTATTTCCTAGAAATCGCCTTATTCATTCATCGGTAAGGCTGGAAATTAGGGTGTGATTTTAGCGATGAATCGCCAGGAGTTAAGTTGTCCAGCGTCCATTCTCCAAGCGTCTAGGGCACGAATGGCCCAGGTTCCTTGAACGGATTTGCCGATCAGGCCGCGTAGGGCAGGAATTTCGGTTGGGGTGTAGAAGGTCTGGATTTCGTTGGCTGAATCTCCGGTTTGGTCATGGAGCATGACAGCGGTACCGTCGGGAGCGATTAAGCTAATGCGTAAGTCCCTGACATAGGGATGGGTGACCTTGAGGCCGATACGAATGTCCTGGATAGTGCCGGATTGGGCGATCGTCATCTTGCTCAACACCGAAATTCCGGTATCGGGGATGGCGAGATTAGCGACGGTCTCCTGATCAACGGTGTCTTCCAGGTCTGGGGCAGCGGCTCGAACCGCTTTTGCAGCGTTCACTTTTCCGTGACCAAACCATAAACTGAAGCCGTTAACAAAATCTCCTGGCTCGTTCACTGGGGTTTCGGATTCGATCTTGAGATCTTGATCTGCGGTTTGTTGCAGAATTTGTTTGACTTGTAGCGCAGTCAGGTTGGGATTTCGGGAAAGCACAAGGCCACAGACCCCGGCTACGGTTGGGGTGGCGCTGGAGGTTCCGCCAAATTGGCTGGTGTAGCGGGAATTTGGGGTGAAGCCGTCGCCCAATGGCTCATTGTCGGTGGTGACGACACCTAGGCCGCGCACCGGGAACTCTCTCAGGTCATGGAAGTTGTTCGTCGGCGCACAGACAGAGATCTGGCGTCCCCAGGAGGAATAGGCGGCACGGGTTTTGAGGGAGGTGGAACCGCTGACGGTGATGACATCGGGGTGGGCTGCAATCCAGCGATCGATCGGGCCACTGTAGCGGGTGCGTCGTCCCAGTCCGTTGAAATATTCGTAGGTGCGCGTGTTGGCTAGATCTTTGACCGGGCAATTGTTATTCCCCGCTGCGACACAGATTACCAGTCCTTTACGGCGTTTGCCGCCTGTTTTTGCCAGGTTGGTGAGGGTGTCAAAAAAGGTGCGGCTGAGGGGTTGATTGGTGGGGCCGTATCCCCAGGAACAGGAGACGACATCGGCCTCATTGGAGATGCGTCTAAAGAGTTGAATCATGGAGGCATCGTCAAAGCTCAAGGGAAACCGCACGGCCAGAAAGGCACAGCCTGGGGCAACTCCAGCGGTTCCCTGTCCATTGATTTCGGCCAGAGCCACCCCAGCGCAGGGCGTGCCATGGTAGTCTCCGCTCTTGGGTAAAACATCGCTGCTGTAGAACACTGAGCCATTGGAATCAAAGGCGTTCAACTGTCCAACAATCTTGCCAGTTCCCTGAAAGTCCGGGTGAGAGAGGTCAAATCCATCATCGGCAACACAAATCACAATGTCCCGTGAACCCAGCGTCATGTCCCAGGCTTCGGGCGCAAAGATGCCCGCCCCTGCGACCAGATCGTTGCCGTCTCGGAGGGCATCCAAATGCCACTGCTGAGGGAATAGCTCATCGGCAGGGGTAAAGTTAAATCGCTGGAGTTGATGCACCAGGTTAGGTTCGGCATACTCGACATCGGGGCGATCGGCAGCCAGGTTCGCCGTTTTGATGGCATTTCGCTTAGTGTTGTGGGTTACCCGTACCAACCATGTGCTTTGACCCAACTCCTGCACCAATTCAAGATGCTCCTCTTGCAGGAAGGCGTTGATGGTTGGCCAGGGTGCATCGGGTTTGAACTGGATGAAGAAGGTGTCGGTGAAAAAGTATTCTGTCTCGGGCTGTTCGGGGGCTTGGTAGATGTGATGCACGACCCGATCGAGTCCACGCAGTTGTGCCATGGATTGGTCGCGATCGCCCACCACCGTTGCCCGTACCAACCCCGATCCGACGGCTTTGACATTCTCCAGCGTGATGCCTGCCTCATCGGCTGCCGCCTGTGCCGCTGGAACATCAGCCGCATGAATCGTCACTGCACTGTCTGCTTGCTCAATGGAAATTCTGCGTCCGCCCTGCCAGAAATAGGTGTTAGACATGAGGAAAGGATAATGGGAGATAATTTTTTCGGAATGATGGGGAAGGGCAAACCCTGGTTCAAGCCCCAAAATAATCGCCTTTGATTTTAGCGATCGCCTAAAGTAAATTATCTATTCCGTTACGCTTCGTTACTTGAGTCACGAATCATCCACAGAGCTATATCCTGATTCATGTCCCATCGATCCCCGATGGATCAGCTCTCCTGTAAACCTCTCAGGGATTTATCCTCTGATTAACCGCCTGCATCTTTTGGTCTGCATTTTGCCAAATTTCTGCTAGCAGGGGTTCTAAGGGCACTAAGTCCTGATATTGCAGCATACTATACCGGGGCGCTACGGAGTAAGTGCCAATCAACTGTTTACCCTGAACATTTGCAGCCGCAGGCAACCAAAGTTGATTGGATGGATCTAGCAAAAAACCTGCCCGAAAGGAGTTATAGCAGTTACTTTCATGACAATAGCGCCAAACGACCTTGGCATCTTCGTAGGTTGTTAAAACATCCGCCAGTGCCGGAATGACAGGATGCTGAAACGAAATGGTTCCCGCTTGGGTTTTCTGGTTAAATTGATCCTGTAATTGTTTGAGCCGTTGGGCATATTCCTCATATTGGATCTGTTGATTGATCGCAGCATCAAACCCCAGAAACTCATCCATCAAAGGCGGCAAAATTTGGGTTTGCCATTGCTGTTGGAGTATCTGGAGGAATCGGCGAACAGCCTCTTGGTATTGGGTTGCAGCTTCTAACCAGGATTCTGAGGAGAAGGATTCTGCATCAGAAGCAGCGGTTTGAGCCAGTTTTTGTAACTGTTCATCGGCCTGTTGTTGCAGGGCAATGGCTTGTGCTTGGTCGGCGATCGCCTGAGCTTCGGCTTGAAAGCGTGTGTCAATCAAGACGGCTTGAGCCTGGTAGCGGGTCAACCAGGGTTGGGCAGTGGTGGCTTCAGGGCGGGAAGGGGGAATGGTTTCGAGGAGGGCGATCGCTTGTCCTACATCGGTTTGCAGCGTTTGCCATGTGGTTGCGGGTAAGACGGTATTGGCGGTAATCGCCATAGCAGCCTGACCGAGGGTTTCGGCTTGAGCAAGAGAGGCCGCCGACTGCACCCGCTGAATACATTGAGTGGAGTTGAGGAGTTCGGTCTGAGCCGCTTCATGGCCAATCCCTGGAATGGCGGGGATGGTTTGGAGGAGTTGAATTGCGGTATTGATTTGACGACTGGCCGTCAAAAGAGTATCCCGGTTTTCCAGATTAGCTAGACAAGCCTGGGTGAGGGCGGTTTGGGCTTGCTGAATTCGATTCCACTGGAGATGTCGGAACCCGATCCAGGTGATGGATGCGATCGCCGCTATTCCAGCCGAGATCAGTATCCCGCCCATACCTTTGGGAAGTCGGTACCAGCGAGGAATATGCAGGGGCTTTAGGGGTAATTGGGTTGAGGCTGGGGGGCGATCGGTTGTAGCTGAACGATTGGGAGCAGCCGTTAATAATGTCTGGGATTTCTGAGATTTCTGGAATTCTTGAGATTTCTGGGATTTCTGAACAATGGGATTGATAGCTGAAATCACCTTGATCTTGTCTCTACCGTGGATCAGCGCCATAGGGTCATCCTCCAGGTTAGGAATCAGGGAATGCTCTAAATCTGCGATCGATCTCCTCTATATCCCTACTGCTTGAGTAGGAGCATCTATCCAACGTTGGATTTCTAGGTGTTCTCTGAGGAGAGCATAAGGAAAAGTTGTGAGAAATTTGTGAAGAAGAAGGGGGTGGGGAGTGGGGAGTGGGGAGTAGGGAGTGGGGAGTGGGGAGATGGGGGATGGGGTGAGTTAATCATGACAGGTTGGAGGGGGTGAGGTGGGGGGAGATTTTTGAGGGTTGGTTTTCTTGAAAAGCTTTGTCCGTGGTGGGTTCAGGGAGATGTGCGGTTGGACTTGGGGTTGGGGTTTGTGGGAACATGCGGAGGATTTTTGTCATAATTTCGGATTGTCATATTCTTGTCTTTCTTCCTCCAGTGGAGTCGCATCGCACGCTTGGCGGTGAAGAACTCGGGAGCTTTTCAGGTTAGAGGGATTGAAGCGGAGTGTTACTCGAATGTTGTACTCTTGTGAGAGGAAAATGAATGACGGCACGCCCAAGTTAAGCCAGCTTCGGTTGCTGTTTGGCAAATAGTCGCAGACAAACTTCTGAGGCCGATGGGACAAGTCTCTGGGGACACTCCGTCTGGCGATCGCCCCTCCCCCCAACCCATTCCCTTCCCTGGCCGAGAGCCTGGGACTGCGCTAACGCCTGCTCAACAGCGTCGCCGCGCCCAACGTCGGCAAATCCTGGAAAGTGAGCTTGACCTGCGGACGGAAAAGCTGGCCATGTTGCGGCGGAGTTGGGCGATCGAGACTCAGGCGGCGGTCAAGTTTCAGCTTCAATTCAGATTCAGCAGGAAGAAAACCAGATGGTGCTACTGGAGCGGGACTTGGATGCGATCGGCGAGTAACCCAACCCAAACTGGATTCCTCGTCCCTGTTGCTCTGCGGCTGGAAGGGCGCTTTGAATGCGATGAAGCTTCTAGGATTACTCCATGAAAGCTCCTCGAAGGCTCCTCAAAACCTTAGCGCCCCCATAGTTGGGGGCAAGGGGGGGCAAAAACCCAGCAGCGAAGCCAGTTACACTCATGCTCAACAAATCTGCTGGAGATAAATCTTCTAGGTTTAATTAGGCTCCTCTACTTAATCATTCAGTTCTCATCGTTTCCATCCCATCGTTTCCATTCCATCGTTTCCATCTCATCGTTTCAATCTAATCGTTGAAGCGCGGAGGGGGTTCCTTCCAGGTGGTGCTGGTGCTGATGGAGTTGGCATAGATGGCAATCTGCGATCGATTTCGCAGCGCTAGACGATTGAGTAAATGGGTGACATAGGTTTTGACCGTGCCCTCTGCTAAGTTGAGTTGAGTGGCAATTTCGCGGTTGGTACAGCCTTGACCGATTAAACGCAGTACATCTTGTTCCCTTGATGGGAGTTGTTTAACTGCCTCTGAAAAGTTTTGCTGATCTGAATCCGTGTCTGGAATATTGGCGATTAACCTTTCCATTAATCCAGGAGCCATTTGACAATAGCCTCGATGCACAAAACGAATCGCTTCGATCAGTTCTGGGGCTGACATATCTTTGAGCAAATAGCCCTTTGCACCCGCTCGCATCGCCAGCGCAATATCACTATCGTCATCGAAGGTACTTAACACTAATACCTTGGTAGTAGGAAATTGTTGGACGATCCATCGAGTGGCTTCGATGCCTGTCATGATCGGCATCCGAATATCCATGAGAACCACGTCCGGCTGCAAGGCGGCGACCTGGGCGATCGCCACCTCACCATTCTCTGCCGAACCCACCACTTGCAGATCGGCTTCTCGATCGAGCACTGCCTGTAGCCCCTGGCACACCAAACTTTGGTCATCGACCAGTAATAAGCGAATCATAGCGCACCTTATGATAATGGAAATCTGACCTCAATTTGGCACCCGGCTTCAGGGGCTGTGGTTAAATAAAATTCTCCCGCTAGAGCCGCCACGCGCTCCTGCATGCCTTGTAATCCAAATCCGCTGGTATGCTGACGACAATCGAAGCCTTTGCCGTTGTCCTTGAGCGATAGACAAAGGCAGTTTCCATTGGCTTGATGGAGCGTTACCAAGTCAATCCACACCTGGGTTGCTTGGGCATATTTGGAGATGTTGGTTAAGGCTTCTTGGACGATCCGATGGATGGTTTTGGAGATGGATGAGGAAACAGGTTCGTTGAGATCGAAATGAACGATGGGACTAATTCCGGTCGCTTGTCGAAATCCTTCTGTTAGATCTAAAAGGGTTGTGGCTAAGGACGGTTGAGTGGGTTGATCGACCCGTAGGGTTTTAACGGATTGGCGAACCTCCTGCATGGCCGTTTTGCTTAACTGGTACGCTTGTGTGAGAAACACTTGGGCTTGCTCGGAATTGGTGTGAAACACGCTGACCGCAGCTTGGAGTTGCAGGGTGAGCGCGGTCAGGGAATGGCCCAGCGAGTCGTGAATCTCGCGGGCAATGCGATTGCGCTCTTCTATGGCTGCCATTGCTTCAATTTGATGATTGAGCGATCGCTCATGCTCCAAGGCTTGTTGTAATTTTGCCTGAAGCCGACGGAGCGACAGTTGGGTTTCAATCCGCACCAAGACTTCTTCCACCTGGAATGGTTTACAAATATAGTCCACTCCCCCCACTGAAAAGGCTTGGACTTTGTTAATCACATCATGAGAAGCGCTAATGAAAATCACCGGGATATCAAAGGTCTGTTCTTGCTCTTTTAATAAACGACAAACCTCATAGCCATTCATCCCCGGCATATTAACATCCAGCAAAATCAAATCTGGCGGTCGCGCCTGTGCCCCCATCAGTGCCGCCGATCCATTGATCACACTGCGAACTTTGTAGCCTTGCTCACTCAGTATCGTTGACAATAACCGTAAATTATCAGGAGTATCATCAACGATGAGAATATCTCCTTTCATTGAGAGTGGAAGATGCATGGCTTGACCTGATCTCATAGTTTGACATGGGGTTGGTGATGGACAGGATGAATGGATAGGTGGCGGCACAGCTACCGCATACCCATTCATCCCTAGATTAAGCAACGCCTTTGAAATCTCATGATGTGAAAATTATACTTCTTATAATGGGGAATCCTCGTACAAAATTCTGAAGGGGGTGCTATGCGATTCGCTCGTCTCGATCGTCTGCTACAACGGTTGTGGCAAAGGTTGCAGCAAACGTTGCAGCAAACGTTGCAGCAAACGTTGTGGCAAAGGTTGTGGCCAAGGTTGTGGCAGAGGTTGTGGCAAATGTTACAAATGCGACGACTTCGACGAGGAATTGTTTTGCTGGGTCTACTGGGAGCCGCCATCCTCGGCGCACTCCTCTGGCAACGCTGGCAACTGACTCCGCTGGCTCTGCCCACGCAGGCAGAAATCCTCATCACGAGTTCTCAAAATGAGCCGATTCAACCCATTCCCCTGCAGGTTGCCCTGGATGCAAATAAAGTACATCTAGGAGAAAAACTCTTTGCTGACTCTCGCCTCTCGGCTGATGATCGGGTGTCTTGTCTTAGTTGCCATCGGCTGGATCAGGGTGGGGCGGATCGACAAGTGCGATCGCTGGGCGCACACGGGATACCCACCCAGGTGAACACGCCGACGGTTTTTAATGTGGCTTACAATTTTTGGTTTAGTTGGAATGGCAAGTTTGAGACGCTGGAGGCGCAAATCGAGGCATTAGCGAAGAGCGTCATGGGTATGCCCTGGGAGCAAATCGTCTCGAAACTTCAGCAACTGCCTGACTATGTTCAATCCTTTGGTGTACTGTATACCGATGGTATCACCTTACCCAATGTGATTGATGCGATCGCCATCTATCAGCGATCGCTCATCACCCCCAATTCCCGCTTTGATCAATTTTTGCGCGGCGATTACACAGCGCTCACCGTGGAAGAAAAAGAAGGCTATCGATTGTTTAAAAGCTATGGCTGCGTCAGTTGCCATCAAGGGATCAATGTGGGTGGCAATTTGTTGCAGAAGTTTGGAGAAATTGGAGATTATTTCGTCGATCGCGGCAATATTACCCCGGCGGACTATGGGCGCTACCAGGTCACAGGCAGTGAGAATGATCGATTTGTCTTCCGCGTACCCAGCCTCAGAAATGTCGAGATCACGCCCCCCTATTTTCACGATGGCTCTGCGAAAACCCTGGAAGATGCGATCGCCATCATGGCAAAGTATCAACTCGGTCATTCCCTCTCGCCCCAACATATCCGCCGAATTGAGCGATTTTTAAACACACTCACCGGAGAAACGCCAAGGAGTGCCTCATGAGACTGGCGAATGCCCCTGCACACCGCGATCGCCCAGCCCTCCCGAATCGAGTCCGGCGATTTTTTCAGCAAATTCGTTGGAACCAGTTGGCCTGGGTTGGATTCACGATGGTGCTAATCGTCCTATGGAGTCAAACTTACGCCCTCGATATTCATCAACATAGCCGCTATCTCGACCTTCTACGTCAATCCCAAGAAATTGATGCACGTTTGAACCAGAATGTGTTGGAAGCTCGCTTGGCACGGCTGCCTACCTATGATCCGATTATGACCCAGATCGTTCAACTGAAGCAGATTCAATCCGATTTGCAACAGATTCCCAATTTTGTCACATCCACAGAACACACCGCCTTAAATGATCTGCTGCACCGCCAGCAGGAACAGTTGCACGCCAAAGAAACGCTGATCAATCAGTTTAATTCCCAAAATGCAGTGTTGCAGAATTTGCTCTCCTATTTTCCGGTTCTCGTTCGCACCTTAGTCTCAAAACCGTCGATTTCTCCCGCTGAATCTGAACAACTCAACAAGGTGCTTCAGAACGTTCTACTGCTAGATGTGTTAGCCAATACGGACGATGTTTCGGCGCAGCTGATGCAGCAGGTTGAACAACTAGAAACTGTGCAATCGAGTGAGCCAGAGTGGAATATTGCGATCGCCTATCTCCGACTGATTCTGCACCGACAGCCCCGCCGACAAGCGCTGATCCACGGCATTCTGGTGATTCCTACCCGAGACACCAGTGAAGCGATCGCCCAAATCTACTATCAGTCCTATCAACGGGCGCTCACGACGGTTGACTTTTACCGATTCTGGTTTTTTCTTTTGTGTACGGTAGGGGTGGTGGCGATCGCCACCTCCATCATTCTCAAGCTGAAGCGTTCAGAATGGGCACTCCGGCAAAGTGAAACCAAGTTTCGCACCCTCCTTAGTGCCATCCCCGATTTGATGATGCGCCTCACTGCCGATGGCATCTATTTAGACTTTATTCCCGCCAAAAATTTCAAAGTGTATTTGAATCTGATGGAACGGGATGTTGTGGGCAAAACGGTGTTTGATGTGTTGCCCCCGGAGTTGGCGCAAGAGCGCATGGTTTATATTCAGCAGGCACTCCAGACAGGCAATCTGCAAGTTTATGAATATCAACTCACTAAAGAGGGTGAAATCCAACATATGGAAAATCGGATTGTGGTGAGTGGAAAAAACGAAGTTTTAATCATCATCCGAGACATCACCGAACAAAAGAAAGCACAGGTTGAACTGGAATCACAAAAAGCATTCTTACAGCAAGTGTTGAGCGTGGTACCCAGCGCTATTTTTGTGAAGGACAAAAAGGGACGATTTCTGACCGTCAATGAAACTGTCGCAGCCATGTACAATAGCCCGATCGCAGCCTTTTCCGGAAAAACCGACGCTGATTTTAATCCGGATGCAGAGCAGGTGCAAACCTTTCGAGCGATCGAACTGGATGTGATGGCGACTTTGCGATCGCAGATCATTCCTTGCCAAGCCATCCACTTCCAGGGACAGTCCCGTTGGTATCAAGCCATCATCAGTCCCTTCTGTGATCCCCAAGGGCAGGTACAGGGCATCATTGGAGCCGCCACCGACATCACCACCCTGAAACAAGCCGAGGAAGAACTGCGCTGCGCCAAAGAAGCGGCTGAGTCCGCCAACAGAGCCAAGAGCATCTTTCTCTCCAACATGAGCCATGAACTGCGAACGCCCTTGAATGTCATTCTAGGATTTGCTCAGTTGCTGCACTATGGCGATGCGCTCTCCATCCGCCAGCAGCAGCATTTAGATGCCATCAGCCGCAGCGGCGAACATCTCCTGATGTTGATCAATGATGTCCTGGAAATGTCAAAAATCGAAGCAGGACGCATCACCCTGAACGTTAGCGATGTCCATCTCTCTGCCGTCATCAACACCCTTCAGCAGATGTTTCAGTTCAAGGCCGAATCGAAAGGACTCCAACTCATCGTAGAACAATCCCCCGATCTACCGCCGTATATTCGCACCGATGAAAGTAAACTGCGACAAGTGTTGGTGAATCTGCTGGGCAATGCGATTAAATTCACTCAAGCGGGGGCGATCGTGCTGCGCGTGCAATGGCAATCGACTACAGACACCTTTTTCTTCGCGGTGTCCGATACGGGAATCGGGATTGCAGCGGAGGATCGCGATCGCATCTTTGATCCCTTTGTCCAAACGGAAGCAACACCGCCATTCCCGCGCAACACCCCGCCGCCAGTCCAGGACGGCACCGGACTCGGCTTACCGATCAGCCGTCGATTTGTGCAACTATTGGGCGGCGAAATCTGGGTGGACAGTCAAGTTGACGTAGGTTCAACGTTTCACTTCACAATCCAGGCTCCATTAGCCGCAGGAGACGACCTCCTGTTGCCGTCGAACCCTCGTCAGGTAATTGGCCTAGAACCGGGACAACCCCCTTACCGGATCTTGATTGTGGAAGACAAACTGGAGAATCGTCAACTTTTGGTGGAACTCTTGCGTCCGGTGGGGTTTGAGGTACAGGAGGCACTGAATGGAGAGGAGGCGATCGCCCAATGGCAAGCCTGGTCACCGCACCTCATCTGTCTGGATCTGCAAATGCCGGTGTTGAATGGCTATCAAGCCGCCCAGCAAATTCGTCTCCTGCAGCCCCCCCATCAACCTCCCCCGATTATCATTGCCATCACAGGCAGCGCCTTTGAAGAAAACCGACAGCAGGCGTTGGCAGCAGGCTGTGATGATTTTGTGCGAAAGCCGTTTCGCTCACATCTGATTTTTGAAAAGATTGCTCAGTATCTTGGGGTTCGCTATCGCTATGCGGTGGAGTTGCGATCGCCCTCTCTCAAAGCAGCCCCAGTTCATAAATCTCCCGCTAGGATTGAAGCCAACGACCTCAACCAGATGCCCCCCGACTGGCAAACCCGATTGCACGAAGCCGCGATCCGCGTCGATGCAGAGGCGATTGAACAATTGATCGAACAAATACCAGAGTCGCAATCCCATTTAGCCGAGGCTTTAACCAACCTCGTAGATCAGTTTCAGTTTGAAGAAATTGTGGCAAAGACTGAGCATGTGTTTTCTGAAGAATAATCAGGTAATCTTTAGAAAATAATCAGGTAATCTTTAGAAAATAATGTTCTTATTGTACTGTCTTGTCATATCTCTATTGTAAGGCTACTGAGTACATAGAAGTTCTGACCGGGTTGCCCTCCTAGCAATCGCGCCCCCCAGCCCCCAACTTTGGGGGAGCCGAACCTCTGGTGATCCTTCGAGGAGTCTTCATGGAAGCCTTCAAAAGAGCAATCCTAGAAGATTTACTAGAGTACTCCCGAAAGATTTATGGAATTCAAAGTCCCCCAAAGTTGGTAGGGCTGATTCATTCTATCCAGAGGCAAATTCCACCATGCGTAACAACGCTTCTAGGTCATTGCTTAATCGGTCAATTGCCGCTGTAATACTCCAG
>JALOOP010000539.1 GCA_025454315.1 Oculatellaceae cyanobacterium Prado106 | reverse complement strand
CTCTCCTTCCCTCTTGTCAAATCCGTTAAGGCTCACCCCTTTCCCCCTTTGTAAACAAACTTTTGTCAGTCAACCAGGTGCAGCGATTTCAAATTTGAATGATTTAACTACAGGCTTGCTTCACTATATCTATCCCAGTTCTAAAAGCTCCGCTGTTGTAAGGTTTGTAGAAATCTTCGAGGCGGATATTTTTACAAGCTTGGTGCAAGAATTTTCCAATCATTTCAACCAATACAATCGGATCGAGAAACGCCATAATCACAAAAGCAAGGAACCGATTTTAGGAAAAAAACATCTAGAAACTTTAGCCAACACAGCCAAGTTTTTACTCATATTTATCGGAAAGACGTATCAATTCTCAGGTTCTTTTTCAATAGACCCCTTGTGGACAGACCTTGGAGACAAGGTCGCCTGGACAAAGAGAGAAGGATTCTCGAACGAGTACTTCTACTGTCTGTCTCGAATTGCCACAACACCGGCTTTGCAGACTCAGTACTTTGGATACTTCGATAGGTATTATCAAAGTAACGACTACTATCTTTGGGGGTATGGTCGAATCTTAATGTGGTATTTTGACTTCTCAGAAATGGGTCAAAATCAAGCATCTCAGAGCATTGACTATAGAAATCATTTCAGGAAGATTGTCCAATATCTGGATGAACAATCGACAAAGACAAACTGGCAAAATAAACAGAACGGTTTTTTGGCGCTCATTTATCTTCTAACGTTCCGTATGATTGACACTGATTTTTGTCAGCCTCACACCCCCGAAAGACAAATGGCCGAACAGATGTTATCACGCTATGAGGGCACGGATGTCAGATTCAAGCAGATTGACACCCCTAAATCCCTCAATCAACTGTTCCAAGAGCTACTTGAGGGGAATGCATCAGAGACAGATGTGGATGCGTTGATTCACGGTAGCTAGAAGCACCGTATATTCCAAGTGCTTTCACAGCCGCCTAGTTTGCAATAATGGAGATCCAGCAATCGCCCTACCTAGGGTCTGCTTTCACCATTCAAGGTGAAGGGCAAGAATCATCAGTTAGCAATCCATCCGGAGACTTCATTCTATCTGCCCAATTGCTGAAACAGCCCCATCAACTTGGGTTTTCGGGCATGGAGTTGCATCAGTTCCTCCCGATATTCACTCCATTGGGTTTGTTGCCCGAGTTGTAGATACCCCAGACGGACTTGCTGGAGCCACTGCACCGCTTCTGTGTAGCGATCGGCCTTTTTCTGATCCATAATTGGCTCTGCCAGTTGCTTGCCATTGTCAATCACCCACTGGGGATTCACCGAAATAGCCGCTTCCATAACCCGGTAAATCAAATCGTTATAAAAAGAATCCCGGTTGAGGGCTTGAATCGCTTCTTCGACCATGCCTTCATACAGAAAAATATCGACTTTTACACGGACAAGGTTCCACTGACCTCGGTGTTGCAGTGCCTGGAGTAATTCGGGGCGAATCTTTGACCAGTTCTGGCCTGCAAGGTCTTGGATTCTGCGGTAATCCTGGAAAGATGGCTGGGCTTTATAGGCAACGATGCGGGCTTCCAGGGCGGTCTGAGTTTCACCCAGGGCTTCCGCTAAATCACTCGTCCAGGTCGCCAGCGGGAATCGCCGGGACTCGTTATCCGTAGGAAGCAATAATCCAGCCTGGGCGATCGCCAATGCCTCCGTCATCTCTCCCTGTTCGTGGAGCGCTTGGGCGATCGCAAATGCCTCCTCCGGTGTCGTAATCATCTCACCCGCGATTTCCATCACCGCTTCGATTTCGCCCATCTCAATGAGCTTGGTGAAATAGGGGACAGTTTGGCCTTCGGCTTCTGCCAGATACAGATACTCCTCGTCGCGACCCTGGCGATCGAGAACTCGCAGTCTTATTAGGGCTAAATCATCGGCGAAGTCGGGGGATTCTCCATCCCAGGCACCCTGGTCGGTAATGTTGCCCTGCAAGACTTGTTGTAGCGGCGGATAGTCCCAGCCCTGTTGAACAGCAGCCTCACTCATGTCTAAACTGCCTAGTGTATCTTGCCATTCCGCTATCCTTACCAGCATGTCTATTTTTTGTTCTTCATCGAGTTCACCGCTCAGGATTGCCTCTGTCAACGCAGTGTTCAACGCATCGGTTACTTCTTCGCTGTCAAGACCGTAATCGGCCAAATCGTCCCAGTCCTGGATTAGAGTGTCGGCGATCGCTTCCAGGATGGCGATCGCACTGTCTGGTCGATCTTTTTCGGTCAAGGTCTGCGCCTGAACGATGACTTCCAAAAGGCTGGATGTGGTGGGATCATCTTCGTAGCCGTCTTCTAGATCGCGCAACCCGTCTCGGATAATTTGTTTGACTTGTTGGCGGAAGGGTTTGACGTCGATGGGCGGGCGACGAGGTGTTTGGGTCGGTTTTTTTGCGGGGGTGGTAGTGGCTGTCAGGAGGGTGACTTGGCGATCGATCGCATCGATTAGGTCAGGTTGCTCTTTGACTAGCGCCTGAACGAGACGTTGGGTTTGCAAAGGATCGAGGCGATCGAGAAGCTGAGGGAGGGTGGGGCGATCGACGATAGCTTTGGGTTTGCGGATGCAGGTAAGGGCGGTGGCAACGATATGTTTGCACCAGCCCTCAAATTCGTAGGGACAGGTGCAGTAGGCGGACGGAATGCCGCCTGCATCAAACTGGAGGGTGATGCGGTAGGGGTTGAGGTCGCTGTCCTCAACGGAGGCTTGGATTTGGGTACCGCGTTGAACCAGGTCTGAGACGGCTCCGCTGTTGTAATATGCCTCCCCTCGACTCCAGGAATTGGCATTGGCGTGGTTTTTGACGATGGATTCTGTCAGGGGGGGAAGTGGCATGATGTCACGTCAGGAAGTTAAGGAAGATTTTCCGGAAGTTAAGGCGTTCCCCCTGATTTTAAGCCAACTTGGCGGACAGAACTAGAGAACCCTGATCTGGTCTAAAGGTGCGATCGCCACCCCGTTTACCCATTTCTCCGAATCGATTCTCTAAGTTCAGGGTTAACGCCCGGATTTTCCCTGGCTTCTATGACTCCCTTCGCCGAAACTAAGCTCATGAGTTGAGCAGTCATGAAGAGGTCAAAGCAATGGATAAAACATTTCCTCCTACAACCGAATGGTTTACTGAAATTGCTCCAGGTCGGGTTGAGCGAACCATCTCGACGACTCAAACAGGCCGCATTCGATACCAGGGGAGCTTCTGGAAGGCAGAACTGGCTGCTGCTGGGTGTCGGGCGATCGCGCCCGGTGAAGTCGTGGAGGTGGTCGGTAGACGAGGGATTCGGCTGCTGGTGGTGCCGAATGAGGTGGCTTTATCAAAAATGGGGGAGCGGTCGGTCGCTTAGTCAGCCAACTTTACTCCATCACGAGATGAACCCAGGGCAGGCGAGCCTGGACAGTGTTGAAGAGACGGCGATCGCAAGTCCAAAATTCAGCATTAAGCCGTTCAGTCAGGGCAAGGTAATGAGCATCATAGGTTGCGGACAAACCGAGTTCTTGAGCCAAAGAACGCGATCTCAAATGCAGGTCGTTGTCCTGATGTAGGGTGATGGGAAGTGCTAAAGCGATTTGTAGGAATTGTTCTGATTCTTCATGGGTAATGAGGCTAGCAACGGCTTGACGGTGTAGGCCGTTGCTGACCTCCTAGAATAGGAGAGATGGCGCAACCACTTCTGTCTCAGCATTCATCCATTGTTCCCAAAGCTGAAAATATCTGGAGCTAGGGGGCAACGTGATCAGGCGAATGACAAAACTCGTATCGACACACAATGTCGTCATCTTTATTTGTCCTAAGTTGTTGGAAAACAGGCGTCCATTAATTGTTGGGTACGCTCTTCTCGCATTTGATGAAGCTGTTCAACTAGGTCTTCTGTGTCCAGGTCAAGTGGTTGTCCTCCTCTCCTTGCAGCGATTTGGTCATGGAGTTCTGCCAAGCGATGCCGAGCGTTCTGCCAATCGCTCTTTCGATCGAGTTTCTCGTGGAGAAGTTGACGTTCCTCCTTAGTTAAAGATTCAGAGCGCATTTCTAAAATAATAATTAAGCAGTTTCATGCTGTTCACCTAAGCGTTGCAGCATCAATCGAATCATTGCACCTTGGATCATGGCTTCG
>JALOOP010000001.1 GCA_025454315.1 Oculatellaceae cyanobacterium Prado106 | reverse complement strand
CAAACGCGGAATTCATTACTGGGACAAAACCAGGTGTTGCACTATGACTTGGATCTGCGATCGCTCCGCAATAGCCTCACCCCAGACCTCCTCGACCAACTCGAAGTCCGCTTCCAAATCAACACCCCTGCCAAAGTCCAGATCCTCAATGCTGAAGCCGATGGGATGCCCCTGACCACTCAAAAAGGTCGTCAAGTCATCTGGCAATTACACCCCGGTCATCAGAGCCAGGTCGAAGCCCAGTTCTGGCTTCCAAGTCCGCTGGGATTTGGGTTTTTGATGATTGTGCTGTTAATGGTTGGGGGAGCCTTGGTGAAAGTGCTACTGCTGCCGCCGGGTGCGTTTGTGGAGGGGGGCGATCGCTAATCTTGTCTTATCGCTCATGGGCTTCTTCCCGATCAAATCGATAATCAGGCGGTAGTTTAGCCGAGAACTGGTTCGCCCACTCAAAAAATTCCCGTTTTCGTTCTTCTACATCAAGTTCATGGTGAGGAAACGCATCAGGTTCCTCCACCAAAATCAGGGTCAGTTTTTTGCCTTCTAGGGCAGCATCAAGCTTTTCCTCTAGAACTAAGTTGCCGTTATGGTAAGTCGCTTGCAAGACTTTGTTCACTGTTCAATCCTCTACGATAGAACTCGCCGTCACTCAAGCTGATTCAATTCTCTACCCCTTTCTCCTCCTCTAAAATCTATCGTATTGTTTAATCGAAAGGTCTGGGACTTCAAGACAAGAAACAACTTCCTCCAAAACAAAAGGCAGATGCATGATGCATCTGCCTTTTGTGCTGAAGATTCAGGGATGAAAGGGACTCTTAGAAGGTCATTTCAGCCGCTTGAACGCGCTCAACCTGTTTCTTCTTGATAACCAGCATGATTTGAGTCAGGGTGACGGCAGCCAGGAAGGCAATCAGACCCTTGACTCGGTTGGGGCTTTGCAGAACAATTTCGATGTCCTTTTGACCAAAACCACCGACGTTGGGGTTGTTGGTCAGCGCTTCGCCCGCTTTGACGGACTGGCCTTCAGAGACGATCAGTTCGGGGCCTGCGGGAATCTTATCGACTACAGCCGAGCCATCTTCAGCACCGATCGAGACTTGGTAACCACCGTCATCGGTTTTGGCGATTTCGGCGATCGTCCCCGCAGTAGAAGCGGTGTAGACTGTGTTGTTGCTCTTTTCGCCCGTGGGGTAAACCTGACCTCGACCCCGGTTACCACCCAGGTTGATCAGGTATTTGCCAAAGTGAGCCGACTTGTCGGTGCTGGGGTCAGGCGACAGGATGGGGAAGACAATTTCTTCGTACTGTTCGCCAGGGAGCGGCCCGACCAGGACAATGTTGGTTTGGGTGTCGCTGTAGTTTTGGAACAGGTAGCTGGGGCCGACTTCATCCTTCATGTCTTCAGGGATGCGGTCTTCGGGGGCAATCTTGAAGCCCTCGGGCAGTACCATGACGGCACCCACGTTGAGGGGGCCTTTTTCACCGTTGCCCTGCACCTGCTGAATGCTGGTGTCGTAGGGAATTTTCACCACGGCTTTGAAAACGCTGTCGGGCAGTACCGCTTGGGGCACTTCGATTTCGACAGGCTTGGCGGCTAGGTGGCAGTTGGCGCAAACAATGCGACCCGTGGCTTCACGGGGATTGGCGTAGTTCTGCTGTGCCCAGAAGGGATAGGCACTGGCAGATTGAGGCATGGATACGTCGCTGAGCAGCAGCAGGGAGAAGGTTGCCAGGATAACCAGGGCGCTCTTCATGACAGCCCGACTACCCTGAGCCCTGAGCCGCGACCAGAAAGATAATTTCATGGGGATAGGGATGGATAACAAAGGATCGTTTTTTTGAAGGGGGAGTGGGGAGTGGGGAGTAGGGAGTGGGGAGTGGGGGCAGCAACAAGGGTGATATTCCAGATATCAACCCTGAAGAATTGCTGTCCCCCTTTCCCCTTTTCCCGTTCCCCCTTCCCCTAAAGATTTAAGCCCACCAGGGTGCTTCGTCGGTGCGGAAGTCGGTTTCAGTCCAGGGGGTCAGGCTGATTTTGCCGCTGTCGTTGACTTCGGCGTGAGCCAAGGCCAGAGACAGGGGAGCGGGACCCCGGACGACCTTGCCTTCGCTGTTGTACTGGGAACCGTGGCAGGGGCACATAAATTTGTTTTCGTTGGCATTCCAGGGGACGACGCAGCCGAGGTGGGTGCAGATGGCGTTGAGGCCGTAGCTGGCGATCGCCTCTGATCCTTCCACCGTGATGTAGGTGGGGTCACCTTTTAAGCCTTGAGCCAGGACGCGATCGCCCGTTTTGTGGCTGGCCAAAAATTCGCTGGCCACAATGTCATTGCCCAGAGCATCTTTGGCCGTGACACCGCCCCCTGCACTACCGCTAGCGGGGGGAATAAAATACTTCACCACCGGATAGAGCATCCCCAGGACAGGCCCCGAGGCGGCTCCCAGCAGGAGGATATTGAGGAGTTGGCGACGACCCAAATCGGGCACATCGGGAGTTCCAGAAGCTTGAGTCATGACTAGTGCTAAAGAGAGGGAGTAGTATGGCGTTACCGTAGTTTGTTAAGCCTGCTTAATCAATCAAGAATTTCACAGACAGCATTCTCAGGTATCAGAACACAGGTGGGGCAGAGGTCAGCGAGCCAGGAGGGATAGATTTCAGCGACGTAAAGTGAACTCACACCCTACATTCTAAAGATATATCCCGCAGCAGAGAATCTGACCTGATTCCTTCTGCCCTCACCGCCCGAACCTGTCCGGTTTACAGTTTTTCTAAAAGTATTATTACATGGGATGTATATCCCAATGCGCCGATGACAAATTACCATAATTCGGTAGCGCTCTGAAGGGCTACCGAATTTCGCCCTCTCATCCAAGTCCATCTCAACCCTCTACGCTCATTACCTGTATGCGTCATCTTCTCTCTTCCGTTCTTCGCTTGGCGGCTCCCTCGGTGGCGATCGCCAGTCTCATTGCCCTAGCCATCCCCCCCCAACCCGCCCAAGCCCGACGAAATGATTACCAGGTCTGTGCCGCTGCCCTAAGCGAATCGGGGTTGTCCAGACGGGCGGTGGCCACGGCCTGTGCTGAGGCACTGCGTCCCGTTGACCTGGCCACCTGTGTCATCGACATTGACGCGGATACTGCCGTCGAAGCAGCAGCAGCGCTCGATGGCTGTCGGCGGGTGCGTCGTCCGCTAGAATATTCTACCTGCGTCGTCAATATCATTAGTACGGCTGAAGGTGCAGCAGCGGGTGAAGTCCTGGACAACTGCCGCCGTAGCCTGCTCCCAGCTCGTTTCTCAGAATGTGTGGTGGGACTGCGATCGGCCATTGACTTCCGCCCCGTGGCCGCCATGAATACCTGCATCGCCTCCACCAACCCCTCTCAGGATGGCCTGCCCAACGAAACCACCGAGGAACTAGTGCCGGAGGTACAAGATCCCGCGCCGGATGTGGTCGTACCCGAGGAACTCGCTCCCAGCAATGAGTCGAGTCCCTTACCGACTCAACCCGCCCCCAGTCCAGCAGCGCCCACGCCTTAGTTCTGCTATCCCAATGTTTTGATGGGAGAACTCCCGTTCCCATTAGTCTATCTATATCGGCTTCGATTCAGAGTTTCCGCCCCTAAATCCCTGTTATGGGGTTTGTCAAGAGAGAGACGCAAAACTCCAAGAAGAGCCAAACAACAGCTCTCTATTGAACAGCAGGTTCAGAGAATAACCAGAACTATCCTGCTTTGAATTCGATCTGGGGGTTGAGGTAGACCCCTGTGAGCCAAGGAAACGCAACCTAGTTCCTGGAGGTCTACCTCAACCCCCAGGAACTGGGTTGCGTTTTCATCGGGAGAACATCTTGACAATTTTTGACCTTGCCGTTGCTCTAACCCTGCGTCAACAACCAGTTATGCGTAGTCACAGCCTTAACTGCGCCACAATTTCCTTTTGCGCGTTCACAGGTGCTGCGCCTCATACACAACTACGGAATTATCAATGCCTTGGCGTTTCAGTTCTCGGTGTAGCGTAAACCCACAGAATCCGGCTTCATAAACCGTGTGAATGTTTCCCCCTGCAAAGTATTTCAACATCTGCTGAGCGAAGGCAATATCGCGTCTAAGTCATCGTTGAAGGACTTGGCATACTCTTCCCGAATCCGGTGGATTTCCTCAACAATCTCATCTTTCCACATGATTAGCCTCCCATGAGTTCGTTAGGTGTACAAAGGATAGGCAGTCCATCGCCAAAATCGTGACTCATCTATGGATTGATGGATAGATCAAAATTCAGCGATCGGGATCGAACACTGAATGCAGGTCAGGGGAGACTCGGCGGACGGAACCGACAAAACCTCCAAGCTGCCACCCATAAGTTCCATCAGGGTTTGGTGGGTGAGTAAGGAGAAGGCAGGTGAAGGAAAGTCTATTGCTCCTGCTTCAGAATCGATCGCCCATTCTCGACTCGATTTGTCTCGGAGCTTTTCTAGTAAATCCAACGGTTCGCTCCAGAAGCTGGCAGGGCGCTCGTCTTCGACCTGGATTTGGGCATGGGCGATCGGGCGATCGGGCGTAGGGGGTGCGATCGCCGTGGTCACGCGAATGGTGCCTTCCCGCATCAGCAAAATGGGACTATCCACCAACTGCAACATCACCTGCTGAAACCAACGGGCATCGGCCATGACGAAAAGATCGGCCTCGGGGAGCGTGATTTCTAGCCGAAGATTGCGATTGCGGGCTTGCAGATGGGTTAAGGTTTGTACCTCTGTCAGCATACTTTGAAGCGGCAAGGGTTGTAGATCGAGGGATTCTGTCCCGTGAAGCGCTTTAGAAACCTGAATGAGTTGGTCTAGGGTGGCCAGCATTTTTTCTGCGGCTCCAAAGGACTGGGCGATAAACTCCCGCTCCTCCTCTGGGCTGTCGGCCAGATCGGAGAGAATCAGTTGATGCAAACTGATGACACTATTGATGGGCGATCGCAACTCATGGGAAGTCCGCGCCAAAAATCCAGCCTGAAACTGCGCCATCTCCACCGCCATCCGATAGGCCAACCGCGTCCGCCGCAACTCCTCACGCAGCGCCTCCAGGTCTGCCACCTCTGTCTCCAAGTCCGTCCCCAGGTTCGCCATATCGCCCTCACTACCAATGAGAAATGCCACCCATTAGAATAGCGAGAGTCTGGGATTGGTGCCAGGGTTTGGAGGGGGGAAAGGGGAAAGGGGAAAGGGGAAAGGGGAAAGGGGGGACAATGAGCTACGGTATTAGAAGTTCGATGTGGGTTGATTGACTTGTATCTCTGGATGTTAATAGTTTGCAGGTTTTGTCGTTTTCCTAGGATCTATCCATCTTTGTCCATCATCTTCAATCGTCCCTTCGTTGCCCATCAGTCTAAATTGCTAGGGAAAACAGCCCAAGACTACTACAAAGAATTCCACAACAAAGAACTCCACGACTCTCCCCCCTTCCCCCTTTCCCCTTTTCCCTTCCCCACTCCCCACTCCCCACTCCCCACTCCCTTCCCCACTCCCATGCCCCAAACCCGCACCTACGACCTAATTGTGTTTGGCGATGAAGTTCCTGGCGTGTTGGCCTTGGTGGCGGCGGCGCGGGAGCATCGGCGGCGGACGGGGAAGGGGTTGAGGACGCTGTTGATGTTTAAGGGGAGTTCACTGGAGGGGGTGGGCGGGCATTTGGTGCGGGGGCGGTTGGCCTATTTGGATCGCAGTCATATTCCGCTGGAGTTGCGGCGATCGCTCAGTCTAGATGTCTTTGGGGAACCCGCAGCGATTTATCAGGAGTTTTTGCAGCGATCGGGGGTGGTGCGGATTGCGCTTGACCCGAAACAGGCGGATGCGGCGCTGCGGCAAATGTTGGCCGAGGTGCAGGCGACGATGCTGAGCCGGATTGATATTGCGTCGGTGAGTCGGGTGGGCGATCGCATCACCGGGATTTTGTTGACGAATGGCGATCGCTACGAGGCCAAAGTCTTTATCGATGCGACGGTGAATGCGGAACTGGCGGTTTTTGCAGGCGTTAAGAAACTGCCGGGGTTTGCCAACCTGGGGTTGCCCAATTCGGAACTGCCTGTGACATTGGTGTTTGAAACCGAAGGGCTGACGGCGCAGCGACTCCAGCAGATTGAACTGGAGTATTTGCAGCGCTTTACCAATCCTGCCGATCGGCAGGCACAGCAGATGATTTTGGCGGCGGCGGGAGGGAATGCGGTGCTGGCGAAGCAGCTTGTGAAGGGCATGGTGGATGGCCAGGGGAAACTGCGTCCGATGTTTGCGGGGGTGGATTACATTGACGTTCGCAGTAAAACTTTGTCGATCGTTTACCATGCTTTTCGCCGAACCGTCCTGGATATCAGACAGAGTGGGGCAATTTTGGACAATGGCAATATCGCGATTTTGCCAGGGGGAAAACTCTCGTGGAATGCGCTGCTGGCCTATGTCAATGCTAGTCAGGCGGAAGCCTTAGCGAGAGCCGATGCCAAACCTTCGGCGGCAATTTTGCAGGAGATGCAACAGGTCGATCGCTGGTTCAAAAGTCTGGGAGCCACGACGGTAACGCCTGCGACGGAACTCTATATCCGCCATGCGGGGAATGTGACGGGCGCGGTTGAACCGCTAAGCGGTGCCCGGATGCTGGCAGGGGGCGTGCCCGAATCGGAAGCGCTGGGCACCTTTGGCTATGCCTTTGACATTCGCGGCGGCATTACGGGCATTGAAAAACAAGCCTATGACCGAGGGCTTTCGACGGAACTGAACTTTCGCCCCCCTTTGTTCAACATCGGCATCCGCCATGCCTTGATGAGAACGGTACCGAATCTGGCAGTGGTCAGCCCTGCCTCCGGGTTTGATGGCTATGCCAGTTCAGCAGGACGAATTGTGGAATTCAATGTGGGCGTGGGGCAGGGCGTGGGCATTGCCTGTAGTCTCGCCTTAGCAAGCGGACGCAACCTAGCTGATATTACGAACACCGAAGTCCGAGCAATTTTAGTGCAGACGAATCGGCTCCCTCGCGTCTACGGCAAAGTCGATTTAGCAGAAGCTGAGAAGTTGCGGGAGGTAGAGACAAGGATTGCCTAGAAGGGGGGAACACAGATGCACACAGATAAACACAGATGAATTGAGATGGCGCAAGTTAGCAAGCTGGAGATCCTGTCACAATGAGCGCGATCTCTAAGAATCCATCAACAAAACGAACCCTGAATATTTCTGTGAACCCCTTTCCCCCTTCCCCTTTCCCCTTTTCCCCTTCCTCCCCACTCCCTACTCCCTACTCCCCACTCCCTCCACCTGCCCAGATTCAACCGCAAAAGTCTTCCAAGGTTCCGGTTCCAGGATTTGGGTGGGGAGTTGGCGATCGGCCAATAGTTTGCGGAGGTTTTCGATGCCGCCGCCTTCTTTGAGGATGGACATGAGCAGGCCACCGAAGTTGACATCGCCCCCGGCTGCGGTGGGGATGATGAGTTTGGGGTTGAGCCATTCGACGGCTTGGAGGGCGCTGGTGCTGCCTTTGATGACGGGGCCTAGCAGGGGAATGGACAAATCTACGATGGGGGCAATGACGACATCGACGGGGGCGAGGTCTTTGAGGATCGGCGAATGGAATCCGTGGGGTTCGTAGTACAGCTTGGTGCCCTGGAGGCGATCGCTGACCAAATAACCGTTTTCGACCAAGGTAGGGCCGATGGGAGAACCGGGAACAGCCTGAATCGTTACCGCATTATCGAGTGTGAACGATTCACCATGGGCAAGCGCTGTCACCTGGGTGTAGCCCAATTTCTCAACGACTTTGGCCGCGTTGGCAGAACCGACGACGGGGATATGGCGATCGCACTGTTCCAAGGTCGGCGGGTGGGCATGGTCTTCGAGTCCCTGAGAGAGCAAGATCAGGTCGATCGCCTCTGGCATAGGCCGCTGGGTGCGCTTCTCGGCCTTAAACAACCAGGTCAAATTGCCAAAGGTCAAATCCCCCACTAACCAAGGATCAAGCAAAATCCGCTTGCCGCCCATTTCAATCAGCCAGGAGTTGCTATCCAACCAGGTCAGATTCATCGCCACTGCTCTCTTTTTTGAGTTTGCGATCGTGATTGTAACAATATCTTGAGGAAGGGGAAGGGGGAAGGGGGAAGGGGGAAGGGGGAAAGGGCGATCAATGGAATTACAAAGAGAACTATCGTTGAATTTGACAACGAGAACCCCTGATGAGGAGAACCCCTGACGAGGAGAATCTCTGACGAGGAAAACTATTGTTGGCTCAATCCAAATTTCTGCCCATGAGCCAACCCAGAAGCTCAAAGAATCCCTTTCCCCTTTCCCCTTTCGCCCCATTCCCTACTCCCCCAAAAACTTGACAGTCCTCGACCAAGCAGGAACGATAAAGGCAGAGTCGAGGAGGCTTGGGCAGCGCGATGGCGAATAAAATACGGAAATTTTTGAAGAAGCGTGAGATTGAGTGGGTGCGGATTCTTTGGTGTGATAACGCCAATGTGATTCGGGGCAAGGCGTTCCATACGGCATTTCTGGAGGAGCATCAGGAGCAGGGGATTGGCATTTCGATCGCCCAGCAGGCTGTTCCGGTGATGTATGACGCGGTGGTGCCGGGGAGCGGGTTGGCTCCGGTGGGAGAGGTTTGGTTGAGGCCGGATTGGTCTACCTTGCAGGCGTTGCCTTACTCGCCGGGGAGTGCCCGAGTCCTAGGGGATCTGGTGCAACGGGGTAAACCTTGGGCGTTTTGTCCGCGTGGGTTTTTGCGGCGGATGGTGGCTCAGGCGGAAGAGATGGGGCTGCACATTATGGCTGCCTTTGAGAACGAGTTTTATCTGTTGCAGCCTGGAGTGGAACTTGAGCCTGTGGATCAGACTCTGTTTGCCTCTACTTTTGGGATGGATTTGCAAGCGCCCGTGATTCGCGAGATGGCTCAGGCGCTGATTCAGCAGGGGATTCCCGTGGAGCGGTATTACCCAGAGGGCGGGCCAGGGCAGCAGGAGATTGCGATTCGCTACAGCGATGCCCTGCAAGCTGCCGATCGCCAGATTGTCTTTCGGGAAACGATTCGGGGCGTGGCCTTGAACCACAATATGCGGGCTTCGTTCCTGCCTAAGATTTTTGAGATGCAGTCTGGCAATGGTTGTCATCTACATTTCAGCCTGTGGCAGCAGGGGCAGAATTTGATGCCGAGCCTGACGGCTCCTTGGGAATTGTCGAAGATGGGGCGATCGTTTGTGGCGGGGCTGTTGCACCATCTGCCTGCCTTGATGGCGCTGACGACCCCCAGCGTGAACTCCTACCGTCGTCTACAGCCCCATGCCTGGAGCGGTGCCTTTCGCTGTTGGGGCATGGACAACCGGGAGGCGGCGGTGCGAATTCCCAGTAACCCGACTTTGCCCAGTCCGACCCATATCGAGTTGAAGACAGCGGATGCTTCGGCCAATCCCTACCTGGCGTTGGGAGGGGCGATCGCAGCGGGTTTAGACGGAATTCGCCAAAATATGACCTTGGGGGAACCCGTGGCGGTTGATCCGGGTCATTGGTCAGAGGCGGAACGGCAGGAATTGGGGATCGATCGGTTGCCGAGGGACTTGGGAGAGGCGATCGCCCATCTCAGCCAAAACTCGCTGCTGCTGGAGGCTTTGGGGTCTGAGCTTGCCCAAGCCTATTTGGCCGTTCGCAAAGCCGAGTGGGAATTCTTTAAGGACTGGAACCTCGCGGATGAGGCAAAACTGCTGCTGGAGCGGTACTAAACCCCTGGAATGGGAGGGCTAATGTCCCATTTTCCGGTTGATTGGCCTCATTGATAAGTTAAACTTTGATAGCAATTAAGTTTTACGCAAGGATTTTAATCAAAATTTCTATTGGGGGGTGTTACCCCTCACCCTGAAAATGGCATACTATGTTATGTAGATGCACCCTGATGGTTGGGAGAGTTTTGCAAACGGCTCTCCCTTTTTTCTGCCCATTTTTCGGGAGCAACCCTATAGGACTTTGGTCGAAGGAAGGGGAAAGGGGAAAGGGGAAGGGGGAAAGGGGGCGTGGAGGGAGCGGGGATGGCTCTTGGATGTTTCTTGATCAATCGATGTTCCTTGACCCGTGAATAGTTCCTGGTAAATCTACAGTGCTAAGGGCAGTGGATTTTGTTGGGGCGTGAGGGGTTGGGTGGTGTTAGAACTGCCAGTGGTTTTTACCCGCTTGGATCAGGAAGGGGATTGGGGGGCGGTTCTGTTCTAGGTGAGATGCAATTGATGGGGGAGTGAGGTAGAGTGAAATCGCGACCTTAAGCCTCAATTTTTGCTGTGGACAATCCCTTAACTCCCGTCTCCGATAATCCTTTGCGATCGCTCCCCTATGAGCCGGCCTTTGAGAGCCTGGGGGAGGACTACTTCGATCGGGTGGCTCCGGCTGAGTTTCCCCAGTATAGTCTGCGGTTTCGCAACGATCGCCTCTTGGCCACACTGGGTTTGAGTCCCAAGGCGGTCACCGATGAGCAGTGGATCGAAGTGTTTGGGGGATTTCCTGCGCCGCCGCCCTGTTTGGCGATGCGGTATCACGGCTATCAGTTTGGGGAGTATAACCCCAATTTGGGCGATGGCCGTGGATTTCTCTATGGACAGGTGCGCGGGGTGGATGGGGAACTGTATGACTTTGGCACGAAGGGTTCGGGTAGAACGCCTTACTCTCGGGGAGGGGATGGACGGCTGACCCTGAAGGGGGGCGTGCGGGAAGTGTTGGCCTCCGAGATGTTGCAGCGGCTGGGGGTGCGAACTTCTCGCTGTTTGAGTTTGATTGAAACGGGGGAGCAACTGTGGCGGGGCGATGAACCTTCGCCGACTCGGTCTTCGGTGATGGTGAGATTTTCGCGATCGCACATTCGCTTTGGTACCTTTGAGCGATTACATGCGTTGAGTCGAAAAGATCTGATTGAAAAACTATTGGATCATGTTCTGCAATATTATTATCCTCATTTAGTCGAAGATAGAATTCCCGAGGTGTCCTCAAAGGCGGAGCGCTATGCTCGGTTTTATGCGGAGTTGGTGCAGCGGGTAGCGGATTTGGTGGCGCAGTGGATGACAGCGGGCTTTTGCCATGCCGTTCTCAATACCGATAATATGTCCATCACCGGAGAGAGTTTCGACTACGGCCCCTATGCGTTCATTCCACAGTACAATTTAGGATTCACAGCGGCGTATTTTGATTATTTTGGCCGCTATTGCTATGGCAATCAGCCCGAGGTCTGCGCGTGGAATTTGCAAATGTTGCAAGCGCCGCTGAGAGCCGTGATCGATCGCAGCGAAATGGAATCAGCACTAGCGCAGTTTTATCCCCGCTATCAAACCACCTATCGTCAGCGGATGCTGCTGCGGATGGGCTTGGAAGTCGGTCTGGATCAGGTGCCTGAAGCGGTGGCGGAGGAACTATTGCAGCGCACAATTAAGCTGCTGTTTGAAAGCAAAGTGAGCTATCACAATTTCTTTGTGGTGTTGAAGCAGCAGTTTCAGGGGAGTTGGCGATCGGAGGCCAGTCATATTCTCAAGGATGCGCTGGAGGAGGGAACGCCGGATGATGTGGTGCAGGTGTTTGAATCTTGGCGGCAGTTTTATCACCAAGTTCTCCAGAGTCTGCCAGAGCGCGAGATGGATGCGATCGCCACTCGTCTGACCCAGCAAAATCCCACGGTCTTTTTGCTAAAGCCAGAGATTGAACGGGTTTGGGATGCGATCGCCCAGGAGGATAACTGGCAGCCGTTCTATGATTTGGTTGAGCAGATTTCACAGGAATAGCGCTGATGGGATATGTTCAGGAGAATCCCCCTGATGTTACGTCCATTTCGTTTGCTGCCATTGTAGTAGAACCTGCGAACTGTAATTTGTGATATTGATTAGCTTATGGGGCAATTTTAATGTGATGAGGAGTGACAACGCAACAAATTACACATTCAGCAAATTACAACATAGCTGAAATTGCATAAACTCAGATTGAATAACTGAAAATAACCCTCTAGAGAACCTAAGCTAAATAGACACTTCCGCATACGAGCGTCTTAATTTCTGATGAGATTCTACAAGCTGCAAAAATCTCGGAGCAAGAACTGCAACAAGAGATTGTAATTTTGCTTTACCAACAGCGAAAGCTTGGAATTAGCAAGGCGCGGGAGCTACCGGGGTTACCCTTGATTGAGTTTCAAAAGGAGCTATCGTGACGAGGTACCCCTGTTCAGGATGATGGGCTAGGATTTTGGGCGGAGGTTGAGCAAATTAAAGCATTATGTGATTTATGAACGTCTTTAGAAGATTGTAGGGGGGCAATCAATATCAGAAATCCTTACGTCTCACAACTAATGACTACTGCTTATCCCTTTTATTCCTCATCCATCCCCACTACTGGAAGCTGCTGTTCATACTGAGCAATAATTTCTTTAATGTCATCCGCTGCAATGTCTACTTGCTCGGATTTGGAGTAAATCGTCAATAGAATAATGTTTGTTACGGTTCTAAGGTAATAGATAAGGCGATAGCCACCACTTTTGCCTTTTTGAATGCTGCTATTTCGGACTCTTAACTTGAAAACGGCATCACCAATTCCAGGAATTTGATCGCCAGGTAACTCTCCCTGTTCGAGTTTCTCGATAATGGGCTTGAGATCATGGGTAATACTGCGAATTTCTTGGCAAGGGTACGAAGATTCCGATTGAAGGTGGGTGAGGCTTCTACTTGAACACAGGATTTCTCAGTCATCCTCTAGCCCTTCCCAAAGTTGTGCGACAGGAATAGTCTGTCCTGTTTTAGCTTCATGCCAAGCTTGACGAAAATCTCTTAGAATCTCAGCTTTGGCTTTGCCTTGCTCCTCCTCGCCTTCTTCCGGTTCGTCGGAGATTAGCACGATGACTTCAACACGGCTATTGTAGTCAGCCAATAGCGGCTGATCTAGTGTGAGTTGTCCTTGTTGATCGATCGTTGCCATTACTTTTATTGCTTTCATTGTGAATGTTAATTTCTTAGTTTTCGTTCGATCTCTTCCTCATTATTTTAACCACTGATTAAGTTGAGCGATCGCCCCACTTATGAATTTTGTAAATTCTCCTTCCTAGTATCTTGTTCGAGGGGCTATGTCTTCATATTTTTAGAGGAACCACTGAATTTCTACTTCTGCCTGAGCTTTGTCACTAGCCCATTTTTGAGGGGTATCCATTAGAAATACTAGAGCCGATCGCTCTTCAGTTGGCATCAGCCTCAGCACATGAATCAGATGCTTATCCAGGCCTATCCAAACCCATGGTTGACTAAATCCTGGCGATCGTCCCGTTTAGAGAATATTACACTCCTTGATGAATTCTTTTGTGTTGTGATGGCTTGTTTTGGAAGCACTGCGATAAGGAGTCGCTAAGGAATCAAAGGAGTTACCGTAGGCTTGATTTGTCTAATGTGCGGAATATGGGATTGAAGACGACCCAGATAGCAATAAGGGTGATGAGAAGTGCGATCGCCCCCAATGCCACCTGCACGCCAAATCCCTCCAGCAGCAAACCCGCAATCAGAATCCCCATTGGAGCAGCAATCAGGGATATGCCATTCACCGTTCCGAGAATGCGGCCTCGAAGTTCTGCAGGAGTGCGCTGTTGCAGAACGGTGTTGACGATCGGGTTAAAGGGAGAGCCGAGGATGCCGCCAATGGCGCTAGCAGCCAGCACGAGATGAAACGGTGGCGCAAAGGCGAATACGCCAAAGATGAAGCTTAAGGCCAGGATGCTGACCACCAATAGCCATCGCTGGGAGGCTCGGTGACCGATCGCTCCATAGGTGACCACGCCCAGGATACTGCCGATACCGTAGGCGGAGATGAGGAGGCCAAGGTTCATGGCATTGTCGTATTTCTGCTGAACGAAGACGGGCAGAATCACCGACAGGAGCGGGGACATGGCTAAGGTCAGAACGGTGAACAGAATGATCAGCATTTTGATCATGCGATCTTTGGCGATAAATCGCAGGCCAACTTTTAGGGATTCGAGATAGTTTTCGGAGGAGTTGGCGATCGCACGTCCCAACCGGGCAGGTAAGAACAGGAGGGATACGACGACTGCGCTCATGGAGAGGGCAGCGGTGACCCAGAGGGTATTGACCGAACCAATGACGGCGATCAGGAAACCGGCGATCGCAGGCCCAATCAAAAAACTGAGTCCTTGAATGGTTTCGGTAATGGCATTGAGGCGGGGCAGGGGAACGCGGGCTAAACGAGCGACCTCAGGCAGCAAAGACTCACGGGCGGTGATGGAAGAAGAATCAAGCAGTGACCCAATGAACGTCAGCAGCAGCAACTGCCAGAACTGAATGCCCAAGAAGCCATGGATCAGCGGAATGGCGGCGACGCTGAGGCTGCTGATGGCATCTGAGAGAATGCTGGCCTGTCGTCGTCCGACGCGATCGACATACACCCCCCCAAATAGCGTCCCAATGATCAGCGGGATGGTATTAACGAACGCCACCGTACCTGCCGCCGCTGCGTCATTGGTCAATTCCAGGACAAACCAGGGGAGGGCAACGCCTGCGATCATGGTGCCGATGACGGAGGCTGCATAGGCGGTGAGAATGCCAACGAGCGGTAGATTGCGTGGGAGTAGGGGGTTGAAAAAAGCCTTGGGCATTCGATTGGAGGTTACAGATAGGATGGGAGCGGATGCAACGCACCTATGGTATATCGGCTAAATCGTAGGAACATCGTTCCTTCGGGTTGATTTTGCTAGTTTGTCTGAATTCCAGTTTCGTTGATGACCATTTGCTAACAGAACTAACCTTGAGAGACTTCAAATGCTTGGCTCCCCCAAAGTTGCGATAAGTTTGGATCGGCTTCGCTTCTGGGTTTTGCGCCCCCTAAATCCCCCAATCCTGGGGGACTTTGAGTTCAGTGGAGTCTCTTTGATTTCTTAAGGAAAGCTCAAGGAAGGCTCCAAGAAGGCTTGGCTCCCCCAAAGTTGGGGGCTGGGGGGCGAAAACAGGGCAGCGAAGTCATTCAAACCTGTGTGCAGAGGTAGCTCTAGAGGTGGAGAGAGTTTTCTTCACTGCGCTTTAGAGGGCGGTCAGCGGCCTAGTCCTAACTCCAGTTTCTTCCCTCCCCCTCTGGCTCCAACCTGCGAATCAACAACGACGAATCTGATCGATGGAGAAAGCATTTCCCATTGCGGCTAAAAGCAGGGCAAATCGTTCCTGCCGAAGCACGGTTTGCATCGGTGAGACAAAGGCGGGGTAGGCGTTATGACCTTGGCAGCAGCATTTTTGGTCTGCGAATTCAGCGCTGAAACTCCAAGATGAGCCGTCTAGAACCATTGCACTAATCTCTTCAGATGAGTAATTTTCTCGCCAATGCCAAACATCCAGAAGGTTCAGTGCTGCTTGAAAAGCGGTAATTTGAATCGTTGAAACCGGGATTTGCTCCAGTAACTGAACTTCGTACAGACTTGTTTTTTGGAATAGCAGTTCAGATGTTTGTTCAGAGGCTTGGAGTTGCCAGAGATAACCGTTTCCGAATGCCGAAGTTTCACTCAAGGTGAAGGTGGGAGAATCCATTGAGATACTGCCTGAAGAACTGTAGTTGAACTGGGGTTAGGGGCGATCGCCATACTCACCTCAACGCTGTCGTGATTGTTGGAGTGATTGTAATCTTGAATAGGGCAAAAAAAAGCATGAACGAGAACGCAGTCTGCATCCCATTCATGCCTTCATTCTATAAGTTGAGCCAGAGATTTTCTAGTAGGCTATCGCTCAATCTATTGCTTAATCTATCGCTCAATCTACCGCTCGATCGCTTTGGCATAGCTGAGGTTGGCATGGATTTTTTGGAAGCCAACCGACTCATACAAATGCATGGCCTGATTGGGGTTTTCCGTGTCTACGCCTAGCTTGGCGAGTTCCATGCCGCGATCGCACAATGCCCGTAAGCCAGCCACCAGCATCGCCCGTGCCAGTCCGCGCCGACGGAATCGGGGATGGGTTCCCAAAGTTCCCACCCAGCCTTCCCGAACCCCACGCTGGGCGTTGTCTTCGGGGTCAATGTCGTTGGTGCAGAAGGCCGCATAGGTGCCATCAGGGGCGATCGCAATCAGATCCAACTCGGGCTGATAGCGTTCCTGTTCCCAATGGGTGGCGGCTTCTAGTGTCCAAGGATGGTAGTTCCAATGATCCGCAAAGGCGGCATTATGGAGTTCTACCCGAAGCTGGCGGTCTTGGTTGCCTTGGCTGGTGGCGATCGCAAATCCATTCGGCAGTTCGATCTCGGGGATGGGTTCCGTGAGCGATCGCCCCATTCTCAGAAAACAGCGCTCATAGGTAAAGCCGCAGTTTTGGAACAGGAGGATGCGATCGCCCTGGTCATCACGACATCCGGTGCGAAGGAGGGCAGGGAGGTTGCGATCGCGCCCCACTTCCCAGAGACGGACTTCACCCCAGGCGATGATGTCGGTTTCGAGTCCTTGGCCTCTTGCTGTAGGCAGGACGCGGAACCAGAGGTAGCCATCGGTGAGCGGTTCGACGGTTTCGATGGGTATCCAGAGTTGAGCAAAGGCGATGAGATTCCCCTGATCGTCTTCCCAGAGGCGCATATCGCGTGTCGGGTTGAATCCGGGTTCTGTAAACTCGCGTCTTAATTCATCAATGGCGTAGTATTGTCCAAATCGATCGGCTTTTTCACAGGTGTTGAGGAAATGGGCGATCGACGCTAAGTCTGTTTCTCCTTGGTAGGAGCGTACCGTTAACGTGGCCATAGGTGTCACCTAAGTATGAACGAAATTGAATCAGCAGCGTGACTGGAATGTTGACACAGAACACTGCTGAACATGGATTCTGAGTGGTGAAGAGCGAATAAATCTGGTAAATCTTGTACGCTAAGCATCTAGCCTATTTGTGCGTTAAGATATTTGCGCGTTAAGATATTTGCGCGTCAAGATATTTGTGCGTCAAGATATTTGCGCGTCAAGATATTTATGCGTCAAGATATTTATGCGTCAAGATATTTATGCGTCAAAACAGGCGGCGTTCCAGTCTGTAGTTTGCTTGAACTTGTTGGATGTGCTGGATAAAGGGAGAGGGGCGATCGCAGATTTCAGTTTCAGAAGGGTTGGGTTGAGCGCCGAGAGAACGCTTCCGTGGGGAAGGTTCGTCGTCAGGTTGCCTTTGGGGCACGCGAATGTAAAAAACAGCCATGGTTCTACTGGAGATGCAGGGTCTGTGAGTGCAGTAGGAGCGATCGCAATCTTGCTTATACTACATCATACTACATCAGGCGACAAGGTATTCCAGAAAATTCCAGACCAATGGCGTAAATCGATCGGGTTAGTAAGCAAAGAAGGAGGTTGCAAAGCTTGCGAGAAAAGAGATCTAAAGGATTACAAAGATTTCAATCAAGCTGGAAAGTCACTTTGGTTTTCTCTGTATTTCTTTTCATGAATTTCATTTCCATGGATTTCATTCATGAGAATTGCTGGAAATGAGTTCATTAGACTGTTAGTAGACTGTATCGAATGAATTTGCAGGCGGCCTAGTACCCTCAGTGGTACTCTTGGAGGATGAGGAGAGAAAAAAGGGGCGATCGCAGTTATTACTTCGGCAATGCAAGAGGTGACATTTCTGTAAGGCAAATACTCCTTGGTGGCATTAGACGATTCCTTGGATGGGCGATCGCTTGGAAAACTGGACAACGGCTGCGCTTCAAGCTCATCCGCGAATTCATCTACGGGCGGGCTTGGAGCGAAGTCAGTTCTGGTCGAGACTGCAATTTGGTCGAGACTGCAATACCGTGCAGAGGCGAGGGTGAATGCTCAAAGCGTTCCTTGTAGTAGAATGATTTCTCTGGTTGTTTTGACGAACGATAAATTCGTTTTCTAGATTTGATTGCTAGACTCGGGGTCTGGATTCATTCTCCAGAGGTGTGTTCTAGATTCATTGTCCGATGTTATCTGAGGTCATCCATGAACGTTTTGTTGCTGTATCCCCTCTTCCCCAAAAGCTTCTGGTCTTTTGAGAAAACCCTGGCACTGCTTGATCGCAAAGCCATGCTGCCGCCGCTAGGACTGGTCACCGTCGCGGCCATTTTGCCCCAGGAATGGCAGTATAAGCTGGTCGATCGCAACATTGAGGATGTGCCTGAAGCGGTCTGGGATTGGGCTGACCTGGTGATTTTATCGGCGATGATTGTCCAAAAGGAGGATTTGCTGGCTCAGATTCAAGCCGCCAAGCAGCGCGGCAAACGGGTTGCGGTGGGAGGCCCCTATGCCACGGCTCTGCCCCAGGAAGTGTCCGCTGTGGGAGCCGATTATTTGATTTTGGATGAGGGGGAAATTACGCTGCCTTTGTTTGTGGAGGCGATCGCCCAAGGCATCCCATCCGGCACCTTCCGCGCCAATGGCGAGCGACCGGATGTCACCATTACGCCCATTCCTCGCTTTGATTTGTTGAAATTCGATGCCTATGCTGAGATGTCGGTGCAGTTTTCCCGAGGCTGTCCGTTTCAGTGTGAGTTCTGTGACATCATTGTGCTGTATGGCCGCAAGCCGCGCACCAAAGCGCCAGAGCAACTGTTGAAAGAACTGGATCGACTCTATGAATTGGGTTGGCGACGCAGTATTTTTATGGTCGATGATAATTTCATTGGCAACAAACGCAACGTCAAGCTGTTCCTCAAGGAACTCCTGCCCTGGATGGTCGCCCATCAGTATCCTTTTTCCTTTGCCACCGAAGCCTCAGTCGATTTGGCCAATGACCAAGACTTGATGGATCAAATGGTGCAGTGCAACTTTGGAGCCGTCTTCCTGGGCATTGAAACGCCCGATGAGGCTAGCCTGACGCTGACCCAGAAGCACCAGAACACCCGCGATTCCCTCAGCGAGGCTGTCCATACGATTACGCGATCGGGCTTGCGCGTCATGGCAGGATTCATCATTGGTTTTGACGGAGAAAAAGCCGGAGCAGGTCAAAGAATTGTTCAATTCGTCGAAAAAACTGCTATTCCGACAGCATTGTTCAGTATGCTGCAAGCCCTGCCCGATACCGCACTCTGGCATCGACTGGAAAAAGAAGGCCGCCTCCGCAGCAAATCGGCCAACATCAACCAAACTACGCTGATGAACTTTGTCCCCACCCGACCACTAGAGGACATTGCCCATGAATATATCGAAGCGTTTACGGAGTTGTATGACCCGGCGCGATTCCTCGATCGCACCTATCGCCACTTCCGCATCCTGGGTGAAGCCACCTATCCCGACAAGGGCAAACGCGCCAAAAAGCCGCTCCAGTGGAAATCTCTGCGCGCCTTCCTGATTATTTGCTGGCGGCAAGGACTGGTTCGCAAAACGCGATGGCAATTTTGGCGTAACTTGGTCAATATGTACCGCTACAACCGGGGCGGCATTGGCCCCTATTTATCGGTCTGTGCCCAAATCGAGCATTTCTTGGAATATCGTCAGATTGTCAGAACCGAGATTGGCAGCCAACTCGATCAGTTTTTAGCGAATCAGCCCTGTGCTGTTCCTGAAGCAGCGTTAGAATTGACGGTGAAAACTTGACAATAGGGGTCGCTGAAAAACTTAAATAGCTCTTTAGAGAGTTCTCCAGAGGCTTCAGACTTGCTAAGGTCGCAGAGTCGGTCAATGAAATGCGCCATGATGCCCAACCCAGTTGCCCCATCAACATCTCCCATGGTTCATCATCGAGTTGACCTCCAGGATTGCAGCATTTTTTATCAGCAAGGTGGCTCCCTAGAAGGGGCAACGCCCATCCTGTTGCTGCATGGCTGGGGGATCTCGACGGAACCTTACCAGGAATTGCTGCAACTTCTGGCGCAGCAGCATTCGGTGATCGCGCCTGATTTGCCGGGGTTTGCCCGATCGCCCTACCCTACGGTCATTCCCTCCTACGACGCTTACGCCCAAATTCTGGTTGCATTCCTGGACAAGCTGAATCTTTCACAGGTGCATCTGGTGGGGCATTCGTTTGGGGGAGGAATTGCGATCGCCCTGGCTGCTTTGGCTGGCGATCGCATCAAAAGCCTAATTCTCCTGGATAGCACTGGAATTCCAACTGAATCGATTCCAGTTCTGATTCCCAGAAGAGCGATTGAAATGACGGCTCAACTGCTGTCGCCTAGGTTGCACTTAAAACTGGTGGATATTCCCCAAGTCTTTATTCATAACCTTGTGTTTAACCCAGGACAGGTGATTCACGCCTTATTTCTGTCGTTGCAAGGAGATCTCAGCGGCTTATTCCCGAGTGTTCAAAGTCCTTGTCTACTGCTGTGGTCAGAGCAAGACTGGACAATTCCCCTGTCTGTGGCTCAGGAAATGTCCGATAAGATTTCCCACGCTAGGCTCGTTCTCGTTCAGGAAGGCTTTCATGAATGGGCACTTTGGTATCCTGAGAAGCTGGTGGCCATTGTGATGGAGTTTGTGCAACAGGTGGAGAGTAGGGGTGCGATCGCCGCTCATGCCCCAGATTAACTTAAGAAAACCCTTTCATATATCCTGTCAGGTCATGGCCTCAAAGTTTGGAGTAGTGGCTTTAGCCGCGCAATGATAGCCGCGCAATGATAGCCGCGCAATAATAGCCGCTCAATGATAACTGATGAAGGTTGATAGATTAGCCAGGGAATTACTGCTCAGTATCGCTGGGTTTTCCAGGTTTTAGTTTTCGGATTTATCGGTCTAGATGCTGGTTTGTAAGGACTGAAGTCCTTACTACAAGCCTGTTTGTAGTGAGGACTTTAGTCCTTGCCAGTGCAAGCATCACTGAAGTAGGACTATTTATCTATGAGGATGTTAGTTGTCTTAGCATTTGTCTTAGCATTTTCCGTTTTATGGTTTAGCCATAGGAAACGGCACCTGCTACGCGATCGTGGCTCCATTCCTCACTGGCTTTGTGTGTCCAGAGGTTCAAGTGGGAGGAAGAACTCTGAGTTAGGGTTCTTGTGTTTTGTGAATAGAGGGATGTGGGTGTCAAAATCGCTGGTGTTTCCTGGATCAGCGCTTGGGCCGAACTGGAGTCACGACACTGCACAAACCGAACTAACCAGGGCAGAAAGGCTCGTAGTTCTCCAGGCAGGAGCGTTAGTTCGAGTTGACAACTGCGGTTCAAGCCATTGCAGTCCTTTTGCCGCAGCGTGATGGCCGTGACATCTGTGCCCTTGTTCACCATCAGTTTGAGAATGAAGGGGCGATCGGGCATTAAATCATCGGGAGCGGCATAGGCAAAGATGCAAAGGTAATTGAAGCGTTGCCGTCCGTCTATCCAGGATGCCGTTGCCGGATTTCCGGCGTAGGAACTGCCGCTGGTGACCTTGACGGGGTAGGGCAGAGCCGCTGAAAAGTGAGTGTAAAATTCCTGCCGTAATTGTTGAAGATGACGAATGGTTTCGGGGGTCATATCGGGAAAACCTTGGGGAGGGGCAGGACGGCGATTAGAGCGGAGTGGAGTCTTTGAGTTCGGCTTGGAGAATGGCTCCTTTGAGATGGGCTTGCTGGAGGCTGGCTTCTCCCAGGGTGATATTGGTGAGATTCGCTCGGGTGAAATTGGTGTCGGTCATAATAGCTCCCGTGAGAATCGCATTGGAGAGATTCGCGCAACTCAGGTTGGTTCGGGTCAGATTGGCTTTGGTGAGATTCGCTCCACTCAGATCTGCGCCGCTGAGGTTGGTGTTTCTGAGGTTTGCGGCCATCAGGTTGAGGTTTTTGAAGTCTCTCTGTCCGGCAGAGTATCGACTGAGCAACTCTTTAATATTCATAGAAACTCTGGAATGTCCAAAAAAGTGGGGATTATCTATAGAGTGGAAAATTGCAAGGTATAGAATTGCAACTGGGTGAAATCAAGTGCAATTCTCCAGGGAAAATTGAAATGCAGAAGGCCAAGGATATCTGCTGAAGGATAAGTTGTTCGTTGAAGAATAACAAGTGCAGTTTCAAATACAGATCCAAGATCGCGGGCTGCGATCGCACTGCTGATTCAGTAAAACTAGCTCAGCACAGCCTATCATCATTTGTGTAAATCCCTAGCAGGACATCCATGAAAGCAGCAGGGATCGAGCCGCTTTCATGGATTGGGTGAAGTTGAGATCCTGATTCTGAGGAACTTAGAAGTGCAGGGGGAAGTGCTGCGGAAGCTTTGAGGAAATTTCGGGGAAGTTATGGAAAAACATTGAAAAAACGAATCGTCTTCCCATAACGAATCCCATTTGCTGTAACTGAACCCAGTGGGTTAGAAGCGATTCGTCCGCCGACCGCCACCGCCACCGCCAAAGTTGCTGCGCTCCTCACGGGGTCTGGCCTTGTTGACCTTGAGATCGCGACCCATCCATTCTGCGCCGTCTAAAGCTGCGATCGCCGCTTCTTCTTCCGCATCGGTTGTCATTTCTACAAACGCGAATCCTCTCATGCGTCCGGTTTCCCGATCGGTGGGCAGTTGGACACGCTTGACCGTGCCATATTCTGCAAACACCTGATTCAAGTCATCTTCCCGAACATCAAACGACAAATTACCGACATAAACTGACATGGAATTCTCTCCTGAATCGCCATAGGAATTAGATTCGGAGAAACTGATACAGCATCTCATCCTGCAGAACTGCGATCGACAGGATGGAGGAAGTGAAATTCATCGCTAATCAATCTGGAAGCGCCTAATGAAGGGACATCAGGGTACCTGTTCCAGGGGGAAGTGTTCTTCAGGGGGAAGTGTTCCGCAGAGGAATTGCTTTTTAGAGGTAACCCCAGCGAGGCTATCTGTTTGAAGCGCTGATTAGAGAATGCTGTAAGGAATACTCAATCGAAAATAATTTTTATCACCTTCTACTTTAGCACAAGCCGCCCCTGGTCTAACAAAATTCTCGGAGTCAAAGCCCTGTAACGCTTTGTTTTCCAAAGAAAACGCAGATGTCAGCAAATCGGCATTTGATACATTCCTAAATCTTTGAGTACGGAGTTAAATCTTTGGTTACAGAGGTTACAGATCTTTGAATTGCAGCGCTTTGAATTGCAGATCTAAATCTTTAGAGTCGCGATCGCCCTTTAATTCCACCCTTAAAGTTCAAGATCCACCAAAAGGGGGATGAGTGGGCTGAGGAGAGTGCGATCGCCCATCCCCACTCCCAATCCCCAAGCAAAAACAAAGGACATGCAATAATGCACGCCCTTTGCTTTTGCACAAGTTAGAAACAGGTTTGCACAAGTGAGAGAAAGGATGAAAGAAGGATAGGTAATTTGTCTCGCAAGGTGACTGACATCCAATGCATCCATTCATCAACGAATAGGTCACATGAGCAAATAAATGTTTGGCCTTCATTCACCCATCCACCCATCCACCCATCCACCCATCCACCCATCTCCTAAGCCTCACGCGGCGGCATCACCACCTTCCGCGCCAATCCCACTTTCTTCAGAAGCAAAATTGCCCACCAAGTCATATCAATTTCCCACCATTGTCGTCCAGCCGGAGCCACATTGGGATAAGCATGGTGATTGTTGTGCCAGCCTTCGCCGTAGGTGAGAATAGCAGCCCACCAAAGGTTCCGCGCATTGTCATCGGCGGGATAGGTGCGATAGCCGGTGATGTGACTCGCAGAGTTAATCAACCAGGTGCTATGCCACAGTAAGACCGCTCTGAGGAACAGGCCGTATACGACAAATGACCAACCGCCAAGAACGTAAAGTAGAACAGCGAGAGGAATTTGCAGCAGCAAAAAGTAACGATTCAAGGCGCGGTAGAACGGATCGCGATCGAGATCCGGCGCAAACTTCCTGTAGTTGTCGTAGTTGAAGAATTCCTTCTGCGGATAGAGCAGCCAGAGCATGTGGCTCCACCAGAACCCCCGACGCGCCGAGTAGGGGTCTTTGTCAATATCTTCGGTGTGCAAGTGGTGCTGGCGATGCCCTGCAACCCAGAAGATGGGGCCGCCCTGAAGCGCCATCGCACCGAGGATGGCGATCGCATATTCTAAGGGCCTAGGCACCTGTAAACTGCGGTGGGTCAACAACCGATGGTAGCCCAGGCAAATGCCAATACTGCCAAACAACCAGTGCAGCAGAACCGCCACACCCAACGCCGACCAAGAGAAAAACCAGGGAGCCGTCAGCGCCAACAGATGGAACGCCCCGACAAACAGAGCCATCGTCCAAGCAAACTTAGGCTGCTGACGCACAGCAGTAGGAGACATCGTTGAGGTCATAGTGAATCCTTGAGGTGGGGGAGTGGGGGAGTAGGGAGTGGGGAGTAGGGGGGATGGGGAGGCGGGGAGGTAGGATGCTGAGAAACTTACCAGGAGTTCCCCTTTCGCCTTTTCCCTTTCGCCTTTCGCCTTTTCCCCCTCCCTACTCCCCAATTCTGAAAATTACAGGTAGAGTAGAAGCAGAGATGCAAGTAACGCTTACATCCTTACTCTAACAGACCTTTTATAAAACTGCAAGTGACACTTGCATTTTCCTTATGCCCCCCCAGAATCCCTCTTCTCGACAGCGTTTGGTGGATGCCGCCCTGACCCTTTTTGCGGCGCAGGGGGTGACGGACACGACCACGAAACAGATTGCGGAGTTGGCGGGGGTGAATGAGGTCACCCTGTTTCGGCAGTTTGGCAATAAGCATGGGCTGCTGCTGGCGGTGATTGAAGAGGCGGCAGTGTTTACCCATTTGGGACAGACCCTAGTGACCCAGGCGAGTCAAACCAGCAGTATTTATCAGGTGCTGAAGGATTATGCGACGGCTTGTTTGCAGGCGCTGGAAGGGGTGCCGGAAGTCGTGCGATCGGTGGTGGGGGAGGCGGGGCAGTATCCTGCGGATAATCGGGTGGCTTTGGGGCAGGGGTTTACCCAGGCGAACCGCTATGTGGCGGAGTATTTTGCGACGGTGATTCGGCAGGGACAGTTGCGATCGCACCTCCCCGCTGAAAAGTTAGCGAGTCTGCTCAATGGTATGTTGCTGGGCTATGCCGTGATTGAATTTACCAGTGAGTTTCATGAACTGTGGCAAGACCGGGATGATTTTTTGGAAAATTTGGTGACGCTGTTTTTGCATGGTGCGATCGCCCAGGACATAAATCCATCTACAGGAGTACCGTCTGGATCAGTCACTGGATCAGCGATTGTTGCAATGCCCAAATCCCCGCCTAAGACGGTTGCTGATTTGCCTGCTAATCTCGTCCATGAAATTCTGCAACGCGCTCGAAAAACAAGTCCTCAGACCTATGCGTTGGTCTATCTGCTCTTTGCTGCCGGACTGAGTGCTGCCGATGTGGTGGGGTTGGAGCGATCGCAAACCATCAGCACCCCCGAGCAACAGGTGCTCCAAATTACTCAAGGCACTGCGCGACAAGTTCCGGTCAACCAGTGGATCATGGGCAAGCGCTACGGTTCCTATACCAGTAATCCGCTGACGCAATGGCTGAAGAAACGCAAGGATAACCAAACTGCATTGTTCTTGGATGAACAGGGAAATGCGATCGCCCTCTCCACCCTGCAACAGCAATGGCAACAACTCACCGAAGGCTTAACCACACCCGAAGGCCAACCGCCTGCCTTGGAACAAGCCCAACAAACCTGGTGCGTTGAAATGTTGATGAAGGGCATCGGCTTAGAAGATCTCTCGATTCTGTCCGGCTGGACGGAAGCGCAACTGCAACCCTATGCGCGTAGAGCCAGGGAAAAGGTCGCGATCGAGCAGGCGATCCGATTAGACCAAAAATCGCCTAGCCCATAATTCTGGATTATCCTGGTAGTCCTTAGTTCACCTCAGTCAGAACAGTACTCGGATGCTGCTGTCATGACGTTGGACAGTGACTTTACTATTTACCGCAAGCATCGCAATCAACCGATTTCGGTTATCATGCCTTAGTCCTTTCTAAAACACACAAATTGAGTCAGGGGTCAGGGGACAGATTTGGTTCTCCAGAGGGTTGTCTGTCAAAACCAACCGAGTAAGCTGCGAGAGCGATCGCAATCCCCCTACCCGAGTCACTTGGTTTTCGCTCAAATCCAGGGTTTCTAGTTGGGTGAGTTGACCGAGGGGGCGAACGGCTTCAATGCGGTTGTCTCGCAGGTTGAGGAATTTGAGTTGGGGGAGCGATCGCAAAGGCTGGACTTTGCGGATTTGGTTGCTGCTGAGGTCGAGGGCGTAGAGTCGGGGGAGCGATCGCAGGGGACGAAGATCGCTGATTTCGTTGTTGGCGAGGTTGAGGGTGGCGAGGTTAAGGAGCGATCGCAGCGGAGAAAGATCGCGGATTTGATTGTTTTGTAGATCCAGGATAGTTAGGTTGACCATGCCTTGGAGTGCGCTGATATCTTCGATTTCGTTGTCGTTGAGGAGCAGATATTCGAGGTTAGTGAGCGATCGCAGCACCGCAATGTCTTCTAGCCGATTCTGTTCTAGAACTAGCGCTTGGAGGTTGGTCAGGGATTGCAGCGGTTCGATATCGCGGATTTGGTTTTCGTTGAGGTAGAGTTCGGTGAGGTTGGAGAGCGATCGCAGCGGACTCAAGTCTTCGATTTGGTTATTGTTCAACTCCACGGATGTAAGCTGAGTCAGGGATTGAAGAGGGCTGAGATCGGTAATCTGACAGTTTCCTAGACGGGCTTGGGTGAGGTTGCCGAGCGAGGTTAGTGGACGAATATCCTGGATGGGATTGTTGCTGAAGTTGATGTCGGTGAGATTGGTTAGGGATTGCAGTGAGGATAGGTCGGTGATTTGATTGTTGAATGCATAAAGTTGTCTAAGATTGACCAGGCGACGCAGGGGCCGAAGATCGGTGATTGAGTTGTTGCCGAGGTTGAGGGTGGTGAGTTGGGTGAGCGATCGCAATGGGCGCAGATCGCTGATTTGTCCCTGCCCTAGCAAGTCTAGTTCGGTGACACCAGTGAGTGCTGTATTTGCTGCGGTGCAGTCGGTGGTTCCGGCTTTTTGCAGCAGGGCTTCAACGGTGATTCTGGCCTCGGGGGAAAGGTTGGCTTGACTGAGGCACCAGTCGGTAAAGGTCTGGTACCTTTCTTGCGGGGTGGAATCGGCTGGGAGGTCGGGTGAGGCGGCAGGCGAGGGAGAAGCGGGAGCAGGCGAGGGCTGGGGGGATTGCGCCTGAACGGGAAGTGTTATCATGCTGCCGAATAGAAAGATCATCCAACAAAACATGGAGCGAGACGGGCGGTTGCTCGGCTTGGTGGGGTTGAGCGGCTGGATAGAAAGCTGCGATCGCTGGGATGGGGGATACTTGAGGTGGTCTATCATTGGCGCAATTTAGAAATTAAAATACAGGGTAAATATCATTTCCCCTCCATTCATCCTACGATGACTTGTTCAGTACTTGTCCAAGAACGGTTCTATCATTATCCCAAGTTCGGGCGACAATGACGCACTTCACTTATACCGATGCCCGGTGAGGAAGAGCAGAGGTGAAGAGGGGTAGGTTGATTTTGGCTTTGTATCTGGGCAGTTTTTGGGTTGCCTTGATCTACCTAAAGTAATCTGCCAAAAGTCTAACTTGCGATCGATGTCTCCGTCTTCGTAAGGTTTGTAGACTTAGAAATGCAAGCGCAGGAGTTTATTTTCAACTCGCTTGGCATTTTAATCTCTACAATAAATTGGAGTTGAAATTATGAGCTTAGAAGAAAGAGCAAAGGCAACGGCCAAGAACATTGAAGGCAAGGGCATGGAAGCACTGGGCAACCTGACGGGCGATCCCAAGGCGCAGACGGAAGGGCAGGCGAAGCAAGCTGAAGCTGAGGCTCTCCATGCCAAGGAAGATGTCAAAGACGGTGTCAAAAATGTTGTGGATAAAGCCTAGACACACCTAGTGTTAGCGAATAGGGCTAGATTTTGGGTTGGACTGCACGAGAGGCAGAGACGCGGAGGAAATTATTTCCTTGCTTGGTGTCTGGAAAATGTCTAGCTGCTGAATGTTCAACCCTAAACGTCTACTTGCATTTACCCGGAGCCAGGAGTGTAGGCAGAACGCTGATACTCCTGGTTTTCATTTGTGAAAAACTGACCGTTTTATGAAATTTAGGAGAAGTGTGGCATGATTCAAGTGTTGCAGAATTGGTTGGAAGTTGGCGAGAGTACTCTATCTTTGCAGCGTCAGCGGTTACCGACCCATCTCACGGTTCAGAAGAATTGGGATCAGTCTCTGTTAGCGCAACAACTCTTACCGCTTCCCCAGTCTTCTGCAATTCTCGATCTAGGCTGTGGCGACTGCTGTACCTTAAAGTTTCTAGCGGCACTGGGTTTCACGAATCTATCCGGAATTGATCTCCAGGTTCCTTCCGACTCGTCTTCACTACCCTATACACTGCACCAAGGCGATTTGATGAAGACTCCGTTCACCGATCGCACCTTTGACATGGCGGTGAGTATTTCTGTGATTGAACATGGAGTTGATCTCAAAGCGTTCTTTCAGGAAGCTCATCGGATTCTTAAATCCAGTGGTCTGCTGTTTGTAACGACCGACTATTGGCAAGAAAAAATTGGCATAGATGATGCAATTCAGCCCTTTGGATTGTCCTGGCAAATCTTTTCTCAGGAACAGATTGAGGAGATGATTGCGATCGCCCAATCCTGTGGCTTTCAACTCAAAGCAGAAACCACCATTCCAGCTTGTGCAGATCCAACCGTAACCTGGTACGACAAAGATTACACGTTCATTGCGTTGACATTCCAAGCGAGCTAAGAGCTTTTGTTATGACTCGATAAATGAAAAAGCGAACTGGAAATCCTCCAGTCCGCTTGCAGTTTGCTCAATTTCAAATTCTATGGGTTCAACCTGGCTTCATTACGGCGATCGCCCCTAAGCAAAGAACTGATTCACCTTGAAACTAACCGCTCTTGCTTGTCGGGGTGAGAGGTTTAGCCCCGTTACATCCACCACCATGTCTCGGTTGGCAGAGAAGGGTTGGGCATTGTCGTTGACGGAGAGATAGCTGCCTGTGCCCCAGCGGAAGAAGAGAGCTTCTTTGGCAAGGAGCGGTTGGGCACCGACTTTTTTAGGATTTTTGTCGGCGTAGGCATTTCTGGCTGCGGCTCTGAGGGAACCGCCGGAGACTGTGCCTGCGTTGAATAGGCGGGTGGGGCGATCGCGCGTTGCCAAATTATTATCAAAGTCGAGTTGGATGCGATCGCCCTCCTGGAAATTGAAATCTGTGATCCGATCGAGAGCATTACTGCGGGAGTTTCGTAAGGCTGCACGTCGGGTTGCGCCGCTGTAGAGGAAGCGATCGCCTCCACTGCCGCCCGTCTGGGTATCGCCATTGCCCCCACCTATCAGCACATCATTGCCGCCGCCCCCGGACAAGACATCGGGAGCGGGTGTACCTGTGAGGACATCGTTGGCAGGACTGCCCCCAAAATTGCCGCCGGGATTGCCGCCGGGATTACTTCCAGGAGTGCCGCCGGGATTGCCGCCGGGATTGCCGCCGGGATTGCCGCCTGCCACTGCGCCCACTTCAAATGCGCCAATGTCAATCAGCCCATCCCGCAAAAAGCCCCGTTGATCGGTTGACGGACTGCCGGGGATCACGCCTGCATTAATCGCCGGACTGCCGCTGAGCAGGGCATGGGTGAGTTGACCGCCGCCGTTGTCTTGCAGAGGGCCAAGTCTGGGATCGAGAATGCGAATCGTAGCGGTGGCATTGGTATCGTTCCAGTTGTTGGTGAGTTTGGCTGGAAACTGGAGGTTGCCGCCCTGATCGGTGAGGGCGCGGTTGGTGTGTTGCTGGATGCCCCAGCGATTGCTGCCGTTGTCGGCGGTGTTGTTGAAGAAGATGGTGTTTTTGAGGCTGACGGTGGCGCTGTCAATGGCGCTGATGCCGCCGCCGACCCAGCCTGCGTAGTTGTTGGCGATCGTCGTGTTGACAATTTCGGTATTGGCGTAGAGCGCCATGGCTCCACCGACATTGCTGGTGCCTGTTCCGGTGATGCGGTTGTTGGAGAAAGTGCTGTTGCTAATCCGAGTCAGGGAGTTGTTCATCCAGAGTCCACCGCCCTGGTCACCGCCTGTGTTGTTGGCGATCGTGCTGTTGCTCAGAATGAAGCTGCCCCGGTTGTCCACAGAGTTTCGCACATGGCCGATCGCGCCCCCTTTGCCGCCTTCGCCGCCCGGTAGCCCGATCGCCTGGTTGTCCAAAAATTGGCTGCCCTCGATCCGAACAGTATCTTCCGGGTCGGCAAACAAGTGAACGGCTCCCCCGGAGGCTCTGCTGACATTTCCGGTGAAGGTGCTGTTTTTGATGGTGAGATTGTTGTTGGCGCGATCGGTGTAAATCGCTCCGCCGTAGCCCCGCAAAAAGTCATTGGGCTTGCCCGTGTCAAAGAAAGCGGCACGGGTGTCATTGTTGGCAAAGCGGGAATTTTCAACGGTGACATTGCCGTTCAAACTGTTGATAGCTGCTCCGTTGATGCCGCGATTATTGGTAAATTCGCTGTTTCGCACCACGAGATTTCCCGGCCCCCAGAAGGCGATCGCCCCTGCACCCCGTTCATCGTTAGCGGCGATCGCTTGATTCCCGTTAAATCGACTGCCCGTTACGGTCAATGCCCCTTCAAAAGCACTGAAGATGGCACCACCGCCGCGATCAGCCACATTGTTTTGGAACGACACATTTTCGACGGTCAATCGTCCCTGGTGGGTTGTACTGATGGCACCACCGCGATCGCTGGTGTAACCGTTGGCCAGGGCGAGGTTTTTGACGGTGAGAGATGTGGGATTGACGGAAGTGGAATTGAGCAGCAGGATGCGGTGGGCATTGTTGCCGCTAATCGTCAAATTGGGCGCACTGGCTCCATCGATCGTCAAGTTTTTGCCAACGCTAATGTTTAATGCGCCGCTGGTGAGCGTGATGGTTTGATTGGCTAAGCTGGCGGAAAACTGGATCGTGTCGCCAGATTGGGCAGAGGCGATCGCAGCCCGCAAAGAACCTGCGCCGCTGTCGGCGAGAGAAGTAACGGTAAGAATTGGCATAGGTTAAAAGCAAGAAGAATCAGGATCTAGGACAAATGGGGAGTGGGGAATGGGGAGTGGGGAATGGGGAGTGGGGAATGGGGAGTGGGGAGTGGGGAGTGGGGAGTGGATGGGTAACAGGGTGGATGGGTAAGGGAAGAGGGACATATTCACTCATCAAAAAATTCTCTTTTGAAGAATTTCATGTGTTTAGGAGAAGGCATCCCTTGAAACACCCATCCACCCATCCACCCATCCACCCATCCACCCATCCACCTTCTATTCCCGAATCTCTCCTCAGTGCATTCACAGGTTAGACAAAATAGCGTCCTACGCTTAATGTTCCCGAACTGGTGTGTAGACTTGGTACTGTCATTCCGGTGACGTTGATGAATAAGTCTTCAGTGGCGGAAAAACCAGTGCGGTTGTTGTTGACGATTAGATAGGTGCGGAGGTTCCACTCAAAGAAGACGGCTTCGTTGGCTCCTAGGGCTTGTTGTCCGGTGGTGACAAAGTTTTTGTCGGTGTATACATTCCGAATGGCGGCGATGAGGCTGGGTGTTGATTGGGTGCCAGCGTTGGAGAGGCGGGTGGGGAGTTCTGCGGTAGTGGGGTTGCGATCGGTGTCGAGTTGAATGCGATCGCCCTCCACTGGATTAAAGTCTCGAATTTGATCCATAGAATTGAGGTTGGAATTGGCATGAGCTAGGTTTTGGTTAATGCCGGAATAACGATGGCGATCGGCTCCAAGTCCGCCTAGGAGAATATCACTGCCGAGTCCCCCGTTCAGCGTGTCGCGCCCATCTCCGCCCCAGAGAATATCGTTTTGAGAGGTGGCAATCAGCAGATCATTGCCTTGTAGTCCATTGAGTAATGTCCGATTCGGTAAGCCGATCAAGGTGTCATTTCTCGGTGTTCCCGTGATGCGCGTCAAAACCGTGGGGGTGGAAAGGGTTGAGTTGGGCGGCAGCAGTTCAAAGGCACCAATATCTGGTGAACTGTCCCGAGGTGCGCCTCGTTGATCGGTGAGGGTTGCGCCGTTGCGAACGCCGCGATTGATCGCGGGACTGGTTGGCAGCAGGGGGTGCATGAACCGACCGTTGATGTTTTGCAGCGATTCGAGTTGGGGATTGGCGATGAGGCTGCCCTGAGCGACTCTGCGCCCCTGACTGGGAGCGGGAAACTCAATGTTGCCGCCGCCGTCACGGGGTTGATAGCCCACCTGTTGCTCTGACCCGTTTAGTGATGCGGTGTTGAAAGCGACAATGCTGTTGGTTAGTGTGACCGGTTGGTTGGGATTGTTGAGCCAGAAGGCACCACTGGCGCGATTTGCCCAGTTGTTGACGATCGTGGAATTGACAATATTGATGGGGGCGTTGATGTCGGTGTTGAGGGTCATGGCACCGCCCATGTCAGCAGTGACGCGATTGCCCGAAAAGGTGCTGTTGAAGATGTTGATGGGAGATCCGCCATCAACCCAGATTCCGCCGCCTTGTCCGTCGGAGGTATTGTGGGCAAAGGTGACATTGCGAATCGTCAGTTGGGCGTTCGATCGCATCCCACCTCCACGCGCCACGCCACGTCCAAAGCCTTGAGCTCCCACGGCGATCCTATTGTTGATCACCGTGCTATCTTCTAGCAAAATCCGATCCGAGGGATAGCCATAGAGAAAGAGCGCACCGCCCTCGCCCTGTGCCTGGTTGCCTTCAAACCAACTGCCTTTGACGGTGATTTGTCCCGGCACATTGCCGCTCGGTCCGACGGGGTTGCCGCCATCGGTGAAGATGGCACCGCCCCCTTCGCCGATCGCCCGATTGTTTATAAAAGTGCTGTTTTCAACGGTGAGTGGACTCAGCAGGCTATAAATTGCGCCACCATTGAAGCCCACATTGTTGCTAAATCGGCTGTTGCGAATGATCGTTTCGCCGGAACCATCGTTGGCGATCGCCCCTGCACTAAACCCATTGTTCGCTGAAATCCCCTGATTCCCATCAAAACTACTGTCCAGCACCGTCGCCCGACCGCCGTAGCCAATCTGAATCGCACCGCCAATGCCTGCTTCGTTGTTATTGAACTGGCAATTCACCACTGTAATCGTCGTGCCCCAGTCCCGCAGCCAAATCGCGCCGCCTTTTTCGCTGGTTTTGCCATTGATCAGCGCCAGGTTCTTGACGGTGAAGTTAACCCCGCCTCCTGCCGAGAAAATGCGGCTCGTGAAGTTGCCGCTAATGGCGAGATTGTTGGCATTGGCTCCATCAATTTCAATATTTTTGGGAATCAGGATATCGCCGCTGGTTAGCCGGATGGTTTGGTTGGCCAGAGTGCTGGAAAAGCGGATGGTGTCTCCATCCTGGGCAGTGGCGATCGCCGCCCGCAGCGAACCCAGGCCGCTGTCAGCAGTGGTCGTCACGGTAATTAAATTTGGCATTGCGTTTTACTGTCCTTGGAAAAATCAGACCTTCGCAGAGATCAGGCTCCTTTTAGCCTGAAACCACTACACAGTTCTTCATCGCTTTCATCTATCGACCGGATGGTTGCTCGTGATCTTACGGAGGGCTACTGAGTGATCGCAGTCCTAGAAAAATCGGTGAAAATATGGTATTAGCAATGCCTGAAAATCCAGCTATTGCTGGAATTTATCCATCTGGATTAGGGCAACTGTAATCTGGCTGTCTGTTCTAAGTCTTCCACTTTAGTTTGAGGGTTTACACCATCACCTGAAAAACACGGAATTTGGCTGATAACATGTCACCTTGTTTCATGACAGATAAATGGGGAAGCTTTGCTTTGGCGATCGCCCCACAAGATTGAATTTCAAGAAGCTGCGCTAAGATTCCTGGATGCAATTCTGGACTCGTTCAAAGTTCCAATAGATTTGTCTACGTCTCAAGCCGTAAAAAAATGACTTCTTTGCGATCGCCCTACCGTCTCTCTCTGCTGCTCAGCATTGCGCTTATTCTGCCCCTGGGTTACATCGTCCGCTTTTCTCAAGGGCTGGGATCGCCTTGGATTCACGATCTATTGGGCAGTTTGGCCTATCAAATTTTCTGGGTTCTCCTAGTGACCTGGCTGTGGCCTAGGGCGAATGTGGTGTGGACGGCGATCGCAGTCTGTATGGCTTCGAGTGCGATCGAAGTCCTCCAACTCTGGCAACCTCCTTGGCTACAAGCGATTCGCGCCACTTGGCCAGGACGATTAATCCTAGGTAATACCTTTACAGGGTCAGACTTCCCACCCTATGTTTTGGGGAGTCTGCTCGGCTGGGTGTGGGTTAGGCTGTTGCAGCAGCTAGAGGGGAAGGGATAGAAGGGGAAAGGGTGGATGGGTGGATGGGTGGATGGGTGGATGGGTAATTCGATGCGGGCAGTTTCAAAACTGATATCTTACCCGGATGGCAACCCTTTATTTTCTTATTTGCACATAGCTGATACAAAAAACTTAATCCCCTTTCCGACTATCATCTCCCTACAGATTAAATCCTGTTTAGATTGAATCCTTTGCATCTCATTATTCAGCGACCCCAATCAAAAAGGTGAAAAGGGAAAAAGGATAATGTGCAAAAGAAAATTCCCTATTCATCACCCATCCACCCATCCACCCATCTACCCATCCACTCCCTCCTCCCCACTCCCTACTCCCTAATAGCATTAGAATTGGGAGAAACGCTGCATCTGTTGGAGGAAGTATGGACGTTAAAGCTGCTGTGGCCTTAGAAGCTGGGCAACCCTTGAGCATTGAAACGGTGCAACTGGAAGGCCCCAAGGAAGGGGAAGTTTTGGTGGAGATGAAGGCGACGGGGGTTTGCCATACCGATGCCTACACACTGTCTGGGGCTGATCCAGAGGGATTGTTTCCCACCATCTTGGGGCATGAAGGGGCGGGTGTGGTGGTGGAAGTGGGAGCCGGAGTGAAGTCTGTGAAGCCCGGTGATCATGTGATTCCGCTGTATACGCCGGAGTGTCGCAACTGTGAGTATTGTTTGAGCGGCAAGACGAATCTTTGTCAGGCGATTCGCACCACGCAGGGCAAGGGGTTAATGCCCGATGGCACCAGCCGTTTCTCCCTGGCGGTCAAGCGTGCCCAGGCGCAGCCCAATAGCCCCTTTTCGCTGGATCAGCAGATGATTCATCACTATATGGGGACTTCGACCTTTGCCCAGTACACGGTGTTGCCGGAGATTGCGATCGCCAAAATTCGAGCAGACGCGCCGTTTGAAAAGGTCTGCTACATTGGCTGCGGCGTGACGACCGGAGTTGGCGCGGTGATTAATACTGCCAAAGTTGAACCAGGTGCGAACGTGGTGGTCTTTGGGTTGGGCGGGATTGGCCTGAATGTGATCCAGGGCGCTCGGATGGTAGGAGCCAATATGATTATTGGCGTGGATCTGAACCCGAGCAAGCGTCCTTTGGCTGAAAAATTGGGGATGACGCATTTTGTCAATCCGCAGGAAGTGGAGGGGGATTTAGTGCCCTATTTGGTGGATTTAACCAAGGGGGGTGCGGATTACAGCTTCGAGTGCATTGGCAATGTCAAGGTGATGCGGCAGGCGCTGGAATGTTGTCATAAAGGCTGGGGCGTTAGTGTCATCATTGGGGTGGCGGGTGCGGGGCAGGAAATTAGCACGCGGCCTTTTCAATTGGTGACGGGGCGCGTCTGGAAGGGGACGGCGTTTGGCGGAGCGAAGGGACGAACCGATGTGCCGAAGATTGTCGATTGGTATATGGATGGCAAAATCAATATTGATGACTTGATCACTAATGTTCTGCCGATCGAACGGGTGAACGATGCGTTTGATATGATGCATCGAGGCGAAGGGATTCGCACAGTGTTGACTTTTTAGATGAGCGAACTATGGAAACTGTTGACGCCAACAGTTTCCATGGAAGGGTTTACATAATAAGGAATGCGATCGCCAGCCTTAGACTACCAGATCATGAAATGTATTCGCGATCGCATAACGCACACCAGACAACCTACGCAATGCCTGAATTACATCCCACGGTTCTATATGGTTCTATACCGCTTCACATAGATTGAGGCTCTGCTAGGAGCCTCAATTCGGAGGTTCAAGCACATTCACACTAACTAAAGGCGTGACGTTGAATTCTTGCTGCACTAGATGGGCTTGAATCGATTGGGTGAGGCGATTGCGAATTTCCGTATCTGATGCTGCGATGTTGGGCGATCGCTGCACATACAACACCGTCAGCAAGGTATCTTGGCCTGAAATATTCGATCGGGTAAACCGCACGTTAGACTCGACGAGTTGCACCGCAGGCTCTTGTTCGACAAGCTGTTGCACCTCTGCATTGGCGCGTTGGGCAAGGCTAGCGCGCTGCAAATTGGGTGAACTGCTAAACTGCCAGGTCAGCAGTCCAATCAAGGCTACCCCCGTGACGGCCAGAGAAATAGGAAAAATTGCCTTTCTGCCGCGATTATATCTAGCGCCCTGCGTCGAAAGGCCAATCGTCCGAAATAACAGAGCCGCAGATAGATTGATGCCACAAAGCTGCAAAAACAGGAGAAAAACTCCGCCCGTGGCCATATCCCAGCGACCGATCGCCAGCGCCATCCCCACTACACCCGCTGGGGGAGCCAGCGAAGCCGCCACCAGCATTCCAGTGGCCGCACCCGAAACCAGACTGCTGCGCTCCGACTGCACCAAGTTCAGTGCGCCTGCGGCTCCTGCTGCGATCGGTAGCAGCAGGGCAACGGTGGACACCTGACTGCGTTCAACCATTTGGGGGGTGGCGGTGGACTGTCCTAGGAGCAGGCTGAGCAGGGCAGTCACGCCGATTGTCACCCCTAGTGCGGCAAAGTACCGCAGGAGACTGCGCTGGAGGAGGTGGCGATCGCCTCTTGCGGTGGCAATGGCCACATTCATCGCTGGCCCTGCAAACGGCGCAATCAACATCGCGGCGGTCAGCAGATAGGTCGTGTTATTGTACAGTCCAATCCAGACCACCACTCCAGCCAACGCTGCATAGCCCAGGAATCCTTTCCAGGAACCCACACTCTGCAACCCTGATAGAAACACCTCGACTGGACTGCGAAACTCGACATTTTTGACCTGCTCTGCGGCCTGATTAGCGGGTGGATGCAGCGCCATGATGCCCGAGGGAAACAGGGTAATCTGCGCCTCTGAAATTTGCTCTAGCTGGGCTAAAACGGCTTCGACTTTGGCATTAGAAATGTGCAAGAACACTAGATCGAGAGAGCGATCGCCATGACTCGCCTCCATTTGAGCCAGATTTGTCCCTTGATGCTCCTGGGCAATAGTAAGAACCGCTTTTCCCTGTCCGCGTGGAACCTGTACGATGATTTGTCGCATAGCCGCTTTTTTGTTTACCATCTCCTACTTGCTGGCGATCGCATCTCTAGCCGGAGGTGGATTTTGGCAGCCAGTGTCTTAGATTGAAGAACTCATAGGATGAGGTGCCTGTGGTTCGTTCAATGATGAAGATGCGGCTATTGGGGGAGATGGTGAGCGATCGCAGAAATCTTCCCACATCGGTTAATTGAAAATCGACGCCAATCACACCAATGGTTTTGCGATCGCTATCCAACAAAGACGTGTTCGCACTCACCGCGATATACTCATCCTCAATCGCCGCCTTTCGAGGTACTTTGCCAGATTGCATCACCTGGGTATACCACTCTTCTGTGGTGGGGCGGTAGTTGTCATTCGATGTCTCTTTCAATCACAACGTCAAATTCTTGACTCATCTGCAATCCTCTTCCCTCTTCTCTCAACAAAACTCAGGTTCTTAACCTAATGACTAAAACCGAAGATTCGATGATCATTAAGCTGATGAAAGCAGATCATTCTAAAGTTCGATAGACTTTAATCGATAAGTATTCGATCAGCTTTAAAGTGAACTGTAGGTCAGAAGCTTTACTAGTCAGAAACTTTACTAGATGGTGGTTGATATGGTGTCTACTCGTCGTCACGTAACTTCCGTTGAGGGTCTGGGCGTTGAGGGTCTGGGCGTTGAGGGTCTGGGCGTTGAGGGTCTGGGCAGTGAAGCGATCGCCCCTGTCGTTTCGGAGAAAATGGCTCTCTCCCATCCCCGGCAACCGCTGCGTCCTGACTTGCCCACCATGTACGATTTACCCAGCGAAGACCCGGAGGAACCTGGCTTGCCCGATGAGTTTCATGACCTGCAACCCCAACTGTTGAGCCGCACTTTGTCCCTCACTCAGTATCGCCCCGAAGACTGCTTCACGGTGTCTGACCTGAACGTTTACTACGACGAGAACCACACCGGATGGTACAAGCGACCAGACTGGTTTTTGACCGTTGGCGTGTCCCGGATGTACAACGATGAAGATGCGCGGCGCAGCTATGTCGTCTGGCAGGAGGGCAAGTCGCCGGATGTGGTGGTCGAAATCCTCTCAGAAGGCACAGAGGCAGAAGATTTGGGGCGTTTCTATGAAGCCATTTCAGAAGCGTCTGGTGAAGGGGCTAGTGCGTCAACCAGCGAAATTTCCGAAACTGACCAGAACACAGAGACGCTAGAGAACCTAGCGGTTGCAGATTTAGCCGTTCTAAAAACATCCAGGGAACGACCTCCTGAAAAATTTGAGGTGTATGAAACCTATCTGCAAGTGCCGCACTACCTGGTGTATGACCGCCGTACCCAAGTGCTGCGCTACTTTCAATGGATTGAAGGAGCTTATCAGGAGCGATCGCTCAACCCCACTCCCCCCATGGTCTGGCTGGCAGATTTAGACATTGGGCTGGGGATTTGGCGCGGCAAATTTGAGGGTATCCCCGGAAACTGGCTGCGCTGGTGCGATCGCCAAGGCAACTGGCTACTGACCGACACCGAACAAGCCAATCAACAACTGGCGCAGGAGCGACAAGCCAGAGAACAAGCCGAAGCCAAGCTCCTGCAAACGGCTCGTAACCTGCTAGCCACGGGCATGGCTGCCGACCAAGTGGCCGAAATTGTCGGCTTATCAACTGACCAAATCGCAGAAGTCCTAGAAGGACAGGATTAGAATCTATACTCTGTCAGGTCATTGCCTTAAAGTTTGTAGTAGTGGCTTCAGCCGCTCAATGAACATGTCGCTACGAACGTAAACCCTTTGACCTGTGACGGTATAGCTTGATTTATAGCTTGATTTGTTGTTGATCCTTTTGGGCGGTTTTTCTGATGCGAGTCAAAATTTGTGGAATTACTCAGCCTGATCAGGGACGGGCGATCGCCAACTTAGGCGCAACCGCGCTCGGCTTCATCTGTGTGCCGCAGTCTCCCCGCTATGTGCGACCGGAGGGGATACGGGCGATCGTCACCGATCAACCTGTGGAACGAGTCGGGGTCTTTGTCGATGCCCCGGTCGAGGAGATTGCGTCGGTGGTGGCGATCGGCAACCTCACCGCTGTGCAACTCCACGGCAGCGAGTCGCCGCATTTTTGTCAGCAGGTGCGCCAAGCGTTGCCCCAGGTGGCGCTGATGAAGGCGTTTCGGGTGCGCGATCGCCAAACTCTCCAAGAAACCCTGTCCTACACCTCTATAGTGGATACCTTACTGCTAGATGCCTACCATCCCGGCAGTCTCAATCCTGGACAATATGGCGGCACGGGGCATCAGATTGATTGGCCGACCTTACAGGCGTTTCAGCCGGACTGCGCCTGGTTTTTGGCAGGAGGAATTACGCCCGACAACATCCTGGAGGCGCTCAGTCTGCTTCAGCCGGATGGGGTGGATCTTTCCAGTGGGGTGGAATCGGCACCGGGGGACAAGGATTTGGGGAAGGTGGCGACTTTGTTTGAGCGGTTGAGGGCGATCGCATCTTGAGGCAGCTTGGCATCCTGTCGATGGGCATTGAGTCGGTCGGCTTTGCTTTGGATGGCTGGAGTATGCTGCTTCAGACGGTCTAGGAAGGCGTAGACGGGCGGTGAGTGGAGTGCGCCCTTGAGGGTGGCGACTCGGATGGTGCGAGTTAGGGGGACGGGCAACTGGCGTACCTGGACTTGGGGCGGCAGGGGTTCGGCGGCGAGACGGGCAATGATGGTGATGCCCAGCCCTTTGACGACCATGCTGACAATAGTGGAGTCTTCGACGATTTCGTAGGCGGGGGTGACGGTTTTGCCGTTTTGGGCGAAGTAGTCGTGGTGGATGATGGAGCAGTAGTCGTTGGCGGGAGAGGCAATCAGGGGATATTGCAGCAGTTGATCCCAACTGAGTGGGTCGCTGGGCTGATCAATTCCGGGCGGCAGCAGCACAATATATTCGTCGCTCAGCAGTTCCCAGGACTCAAAGTCTTCTTCGGGGGGCAGACAGGTAAAGGCAATGTCGGCGCGGCCTTCTCGCAGGGCTTGTTCTACGCCCTGGTCGCCCCGATATTCGGTGATGGCGATCGTGATGGCGGGATAGGTGGCGCGAAACTCAGAGATGATATCAGGGAGGATGTGGGTGGAGATGCTGCGGAAGGCGGCAATTCGCACCTGTCCGCCTTGCAAGCCTTTGGATAGGTCGGCTGCTTTGCCAATTTTCTCCAGGGTGAGCAGCATGTCTTTGGCGTAGGTGAGGATGCGATCGCCCACCGGAGTCACCGTCGCGCCATGTCGTCCCCGGTAGAGGAGAATCACGCCGAGTTGGTTTTCGAGAGTGGCGATCGCATGACTCACCGCAGACTGGGAAATGGACAAACTGAGGGCAGCCTCGCTGAAGTTGCCGTAGGTGGCGACTGCAACCAGTGCCCGGAGTTGTGATAGCTTGACCTCTTCTAGATTCATGTCCCCCTCTCCCTTCCGTGATGAACCGTATTATACGAGACTCGGCCTCGTCTTCCTGTTTTAGCTATCTGTTTTAGCTATGAATAAAATTCATAGATTCCATTCATCATACCTTTTGAATCTTGTGGACATTTTTCCTACAGTAAGTGCAGTGAGGAACGAAGCACTTCCTCCGCTGCAAGACTGAATTTGTTTAAGAATGCGATCTCCTTCATCGGCCTCACCTCCGCTTTTGAATCGCGCAGGGCTTGCAATTATCCCATAGCCTGAATCGGAGCGTTGTTATGAAAATGTCTGCTAAGTTTATCGAACGGTATCCCCTCAATCCTGCCGAATACCTGGAAATCGAAGGCTTGCCCCAAGAGCCGAACCGTTTTTGGCAAAGGTTTCACGATGGATTGCAATCCCTCTTTTCAACCCTGGTGACGAATTCGGAACCCAAGATTCGTCTGAAACAAAATCGCAACGGGGAACGCTACTGGCAAGTCTATGATCCCAGTACTAATTATTCCACCACCTTTGATTCTGAAACGGCAGTTAGAATCTGGTTAGAACAGCGTTATTACACGCTCTAGTTCTAGGAAGTTTGATCTCGACTTTATTTGATCTGGACTTTAAAAGAGGAGGGCAACGTGAATCCGTGCCCTCCTCTTTTAACTTTTGGGGTACTTTTTCCGAAAGTTTCTCAGCTCCTTGATTTCATAAACTTGCTTGACAAAATTTAGCAGGCGAAATATTGTTTAGGAGTCCTAAAAATTAGGATGCCTAAACAATATTCGAGAAGCCAATGTGATGTCAAAAGTCATCTTTTATCACAGGGGCTGTGCGGTTTTTGTGGACGCAGAGCAACAGTTTGTGACAACGCTCAATTCTGATCGGTATGAGGTTGTTGCATTAATTTTGATTGAGGAGTTAGAAACGAATGTCTTTAAGTGTTGAAGTGTTGGAGCGTAGCTTTGCATTGGTCAAAGATCGTGGGGAAGCGTTCTCGGAGCAATTCTATGCAACGTTGTTCTTAGATTATCCAGGGGTGAAACCGTTGTTTGCTCATACCCGTTTGGCTGAGCAGGGAAAGAAGCTGTTTGCATCCTTGGTCTTGGTGGTGGACAGTTTGCGAAAACCGGAAGCGTTGGAAAGTGCCTTGAAAGGCTTGGGCACACGCCATATTCAATACGGTGTGCTGCCACAGCACTATCCTATGGTGGGCAATTCCTTGCTAAAAACCTTAGCCTGGGCACTTGACGATCATTGGACACCCGAAGTCCAACAAGCTTGGGTGGAAGCCTATGGAGGTGTCTCTCAACTCATGCTGGAAGGTGCAGACTACCCTGCTGAAGATCTCAAGTTATCCCAAGTGTGACTCAGGGTTTCCTCGTTCCCTATACTGTTAATGTTCAAGGTCAATCATGGTGCAGGATTAATCGATTAACTCAGATCTTGCACCAGTTGCAAGAATCCGCTGCTGATGGTGAATCTCAAGTGATTGGAACGGCTTCGTTTCCAGCCCGCCCGTAGATGAATCACGGGCTATTAGCCCAAAGTCCATTGAAATGGACTGCGGAGGCTGGATGGCTCTCTAGACAGGCTTCTCAACCCATTTTAATGGGTTTTGTCTATTAGCCCGCAATTCATTCGCGGGCGAGTCTGGCAATGACTCATGAGACAGGTGCAAGATCTCAGTTAACCCTCATCGATTATTGTTGAAGGTCAATGGATGATGCGGCCCCCGCTTGATCTTGCTCGATCATAGATTCTGCTCGACGATTGACCTTGCTCAACCCTGAATCCTGCTCGACTTCAGTTGAGGATAAACGCTAACGTGACCCCCGATTTGACTCAAACCTCACTGCCACAGCGGGTCGTCATTGGACTCAGCAAAATCGGCATGGCGCTCAAAAGTCATTCCTGGCAAAATGCGGCGCAGCACGGCTTAACCCCCACTCAAGGGCAAATCCTAGCCTTGTTGCGCTCCAAAGGAACGGCTGGAATGCGCCTGTCCACAGTGGCGCATGAACTGGGCGTATCCGCTGCCACGACGAGTGATGCAGTCACCACGCTGGGCGAAAAAGGATTGGTGCGGAAAGCCAAAGCCGTGGATGATGGACGAGCGATCGCCATTTCCCTCACGCCTCAAGGGCAACAGATGGCCGAGAGAGTTGCCGATTGGACTGATTTCCTCCTAGATGCCGTGAGTGAACTTTCTGAAGTCGAGCAGGAAGTATTTTTACACGGACTGATTAAAATGATCCGCAAACTGCAAGAGCAAAAGCAGATCTCTGTGGCTCAAATGTGTGTCAACTGTCAGTTTTTCCGCCCCAATCTCTATGAGGATGCTGATCACCCTCACCACTGCGATTTTGTCGATGCTCCGTTTGGCGATCGCGACCTACAGCTAGACTGCCCCGACCAAGCTGCGGCTGAATCCACCACAGCCCAGCAGAACTGGGAACGTTTATCGCGATCGATATCTCAGAAGGAATCCTAGTGTTTCTCTATGAGATCGCCATAGATTGCAACACTTGATTCAACTTACCGCTGCGGAAGCCTTCCAAGTCAAGGGTGACATAGCGAAACCCATAGGACTGGAATTCTTGTACCAGAGTCGGCAAATCTGTAGTCGTGACAAATTCTGCAATCTGCTCAGCGGGCAGTTCGATACGAGCCGTGTCGCTCTCCGATCGGACTCGGAGCGTTTTGAGTCCAGCTTGGCGGAGGTAGCGTTCGGCTTTGCCCACGCGCTGGAGTTTTTCGACGGTGATGGTTTCGCCGTAGGGAAAGCGGGAACTGAGACAGGGTTGAGCAGGTTTGTCCCACCAGGGCAGACCCAGATATTTGGCTAGTTCACGGACTTCGAGCTTGGAAAGACCGACTTCGGCAAGGGGCGATCGCGCTCCTCGTTCTTTGGCAGCCTGAATTCCTGGACGATAATCCGAGAGATCATCAGCGTTGACACCATCGACCACGTAGGGATAACCCCGTTGCAGAGCCAGCGGTTTCAGGGTGTCATGCAGTTCGCTTTTGCAGAAATAGCAGCGGTTGATGGGATTAGCGGTGTATTCGGGATTGTCCATCTCATGGGTTTGAACCACCTCATGACGAATTCCTATTTCAGCGGCTTGAATCCGGGCATCCTCCAGGTCGTCGGGCAGAAGAGAGGCGGATTCAGCGGTAATGGCTAAGGCGCGATCGCCCAACACATCATAGGCAATCTTCGCCACCAGAGTGCTGTCAATGCCGCCAGAATAGGCAATCAGAACCTGATCCATCTCGGCAAAAATCGCTTGGAGGGTTTCGAGTTTTTGGGTCAGCATGGGGTTGGAAGAGGGGGAAAGGGGAAAGGGGAAAGGCGAAAGGGGGATTCAGGGTGGGGGCGATGGATGCTCTGGGTTGCAGGCTTTGAGGCTTCTATGTGGAAATTGTGAATTCAAGGAAAAATTCTGATGGGCTAAGACTTTGAAGGTTCCTAGAATTCTCCTAGAAGGCTCGGCTCCCCCAAAGTTGGGGGCTGGGGGGTACGGAACCTAGGCGGGGAGACAAAGACTTGTGTATACAGGGTAATCCAGCGTTGGGGACTGGGGAGCGAAGTCTAGGAGTCTGGATCAAGCAAAACTTAGGCATATCCCTTCGTCAGAGATGGAGTCTATGAGACAAGGTTCCAAAATCCTAGACAGAAACCATCAGCAAAATAAACCAGGAAAATTCGCAGCCCACCTCACTGTCCCCCCCTTTCCCCCTTCCCCTTTCCCCTTGAAAACCTACCCCGGAGCCAACCCCTTAGAAGCCAGCCACTCTGGATTAAACAACCGGGATTGATACCGGGCACCGCCGTCGCAGAGAATGGTGACGATCGTGTGTCCAGGCCCCATTTGGTTGGCCAGAGCAACGGCGGCTCCCACGTTGATGCCGACGGAACCGCCCATGAACAGGCCGTCTTGGCGCATCAGTTGATAGATGACTCGCAGCGCTTCTGTATCCGTGACGCGGAGCGCATCATCGATCGGGGCACCTTCCAGGTTGGCGGTGACACGGCTATTGCCAATGCCCTCGGTGATGGAACTGCCTTCGATGCTGATTTCTCCGGTTTTGGCGTAGCTGTAGAGGCCGCTGCCCATAGGGTCGGCGAGAACACAGCGAATATTGGGATTTTTGTCTTTGAGCAGCATGGCGACTCCGGCGTAGGTGCCTCCGGTGCCCGTGGCAGCGACCCAGGCATCAACTTTGCCGTCGGTCTGCTGCCAGATTTCCATGCCTGTGGTTTCGTAGTGGGCTTGACGATTGGCCAGGTTGTCGAACTGATTCGCCCAAATCGCGTTGTCCATTTCCTCGGCGATTCTGCCCGAGAGGCGGACATAGTTGTTGGGGTCTTTGTAGGGGACGGCGGGGACGGTTCGCACTTCTGCGCCGAGAGTGCGGAGGAGGTCAATCTTCTCCTGCGATTGGGTATCGGGGATGATGATCAGGCACTTGTAGCCTTTGGCATTACAGATATGCGCTAGGCCAATGCCTGTGTTGCCTGCGGTGCCCTCAACGACGGTGCCGCCCGGTTTCAAGAGTCCTTTTCGTTCCGCATCTTCAATGATGTAGAGCGCCGCCCGGTCTTTGACTGACCCGCCGGGGTTGAGAAATTCGGCCTTGCCCAAAATTTCGCAGCCAGTTTCTTGGCTAAAGCTATCCAAGCGAATTAGCGGGGTGTTCCCGACGGTCGCAACAAATCCATTTTTAATATCCATGCCTGGTTCCTGAATTCTTACCCTCGATTTATTCTAAGGCTTGGGGCGATCGGGTGGATGGGCGATCGGGTGGATGGGTGGATGGGCGATCGGGTGGATGGGTGGATGGGCGGATGGGTGGATGGGTGAATTTAGCCAGAATTTTTCTTTGCACAGGATTGCTTCCCTCTCTGGGAATCTCGTTTTCTCATCAAAAAGAGGCACCTGATTAAGCAGCAGGTGCCTCTTCTATCTTTGCTAATTTATCGAATGGAAATTCGTCTTACTCCTCGATGACCACCACTAAATCTTCCAGGGTGGCTTCTAGGGCGCGGGCAATTTTGTAGACAATGGACAGATCAACGGCGTTCAGGGCAGTACCGCTGGCGTAGGTCTGGAGGGTGCCGTAGTGAACCCCGGAGCGCTGTGCGAGTTCTTGCAGCGCCCAGCCTTTGGCATCTGTCAAATCTTGAATGCGGAGTTTTACCTGACCCATGATTACCTCACCTGAAAGTTGACCCGAAAATCTGGATTCAGAATACCCAAAGGGGGGCGGGGGGAATCAGGGCGATGGGTGGATGGGTGGATGGAATCTGGATTCAGAATACCCAAAGGGGGGCGGGGGGAATCAGGGCGATGGGTGGATGGGTGGATGGGTGGATGGGTGGATGGGTGGATGGGTATTTCAGGGAATGCCTTCTCCTAAACACAAGAAATTCTATAAGAGAGAATTTTCATGTGCGTAGATTAGGCCATCCTGCTTCACCCATCCACCCATCCACCCTGTTACCCATCCACTCCCCACTCCCCACTCCCTTACTCCCCACTCCCCACTCCCCACTCCCCACTCCCTAGATCGGAACAATTTCCTCTGACTGGGGTCATGTCTAGGAAGAGACAAAGGTGAGGGGGATTGACAAGTTTCTTAGGGTGTTTTTAACCTTTATTCGTTACATCTAGGAATATTGATTTGAGTTAGGGTGTGCTTTCGGGCAGGTTGGGTGAGAGGGTTGGGGGAGTATCTTTGTGTTTTGGGATGGGGGTCTAGGTTGGATTTGGGGGGATGAGGATTCGGATGGGCGATCGCCATTTCCCTTCTCTAGGCTGGGCACAATGATTTCCATTGATTTGCCCTGAGAAAGAACAGTCCACTCTCATCCCCCAAACTTGACCGGATTTTGCATAATCAAAGTTGAATATTAAAGTCCACCCTCCGATAGATTCAGTTAGATTCAGTGGAGTTCAGCTAGGTTCAGCAGGGCATCCTCCCAACCCTAGTCTCCCATTCCAAATCCCCCCTTTCGCCTTTCCCCTTTCGCCTTTCCCCTTCCTTCCTTCCTTCCTTCCCTTTTCCCTTTATTTAGAGTTCTACGAATTCCGAGGCTTGTGATGACGACATCTAATTCAGCGCTTAAGCAACTCACAAAAATTGTTGGCACCTTGTTTGGGACAGCGGCGATCGCCCTTTCCCTGTCAGCGCATCCTGTATCCGCTGACCCGTTTCGCTCCACCAGCCCTCGGGCAGTGGGGGATCAAACTGAGGAGGCATTCAAAACCCTCTTCCAGAAGGGGGACTATCGTCAGGCATCAGAACTGCTGAAGACGGCAGAAGCTAACGAGCCTTTGGCCTATGCGATGAAGGCAGCATTGGCCTACGTCAACCAGGACACAGCAGCCATGGGCGAAAACGCCACCAAAACTCGCACCACTGCTGAACAACTGCTCCAGAGTGACCCACTGCGCGGCCATCTCTACGTTGCCGCTGGGCATTTCCTGGAAGGCGCTTACACCCTTTCCACTCAAGGCACGGTTCGCTCAACCCCCGTGGTTTTGGGCAAACTCCAGCAGGTCTTTGACAATCTGAAGGCGGCTGAGAAGATTGCGCCCAATGACCCCGAATTGAATCTGATCAAGGGCTACATGGATCTGATGCTAGCGGTCAACCTGCCCTTTGCCAACCCGGATGAAGCGATCGCCCGTCTGGAAAACGCCAGCCCCAACTACCTGGCACAGCGCGGCATTGCGATCGGCTACCGTGACATGGGTCGCCCCGAAGAAGGGCTGGGCATCATGACCGACCTGATCGCCCAAAACCCCGACAACCCCGAACTCTACTACCTCAACGCCCAACTGCTCCGCAACAAAGCCGTCAAGCTCCAGGGTGAACAGCAGAAGCAAGTCCTGTTAGAGAGCATTCGCTCCTTCCGCCAAGCGGCTCAACGAGTCGATCGCCTCCCCGCTACCCTGGCCGAACAACTCGATCGGGAAGGTTGCCGTGCCTTCCAAGCATACCGGGGCAAGAATGTTGATGCTTGCGTCTCTGGCAACACCATCAATTGGGAACGGATTGCACAGCAGTAACTCAGTTCTGAATCCTAAAAAGCCGTGAGGAAACTGCACAAAGTACAGTTCCCTCACGGCTTTTTAGGTTGTCTTGAGGAATGGGCTATGAAGTATCCATCAATCCTGGACATTGCTTCAACGCTCTCGCCCCCCAGCCCCCAACTTTGGGGGAGCCGAGCCTTAGATGAGTGTTCTAGAAGTCTTCAGGGAAGTTTTCACGGAAATCTTCGCGAAAGTCTTGATGGCACAATCCCAGGAGCTTCATTAAATTCAAAGTCCCCTAGATTTGATACTGCTGACGGATTCCAAAGGCTTTGCTGGTGCATATTTCATCTCTGAAGAACCTGAAATGACGACGCTCCTGACTCGCCCGCGAATGAATGATACCGGTGAGCCGATTCAAACGGTGAGGGCAGGGGAGCGATCGCAGCATTCCTTCAATCACATTAATTCCTGAATGTCCCCGCTGGATGCTCCTACTGCGGTTCATTAATAATCTTTGGCACCTTGAAGAAATCACCCTGAACGGTCGTTTCACGATCGGGCGCACTCTCCAAAATGCTCTCCCGTTCTGCATAGGGTTTGAGCGCATCTTGCCGGACGACATTACTGACATCGATCGCCCGAGCCGTCGGTTGAACCTGACTGGTGTCCAACTCACTCAACTGCTCAAAATATTCCAAAATGCTACCCAGCTGCGTTGTAAACTGCGCTTCTTCTTCAGGAGCCAACTCCAGACGAGCCAGCAGCGCAACTTTGTGAACGGTTTCGCGATCGATCATGGGAGAGAGTGGGATAAGGGACAAAGTTTTGAGTGGGCGAAAGGGGAAGGGGGAAAGGCGAAAGGGGGTTCTTGGAATGCTTCTTCAAGCTTTTCAATGAAGTTACCTGAAGGAAACTCAGAAGGCACAAAGGTTAATTCCAAGGAATACTTCCCTGATAACCCTTTCGCCTTTCTCCTTTCTCCTTTCTCCTTTCGCCTTTCCCCCTCCCCCCTCCAACCCTTCACAAAGGTCTAGAAGAACACATCCGTCTTCGCTCGTCCGGTTGTCTTCAACCAGTTCTGGGCTTCGATGTAGTTGTTGGGGGCTTGGCGGATGGCGCGCTGCCAGTAGTCGGCGGCGATGTCGAAGAGTCTTTCAGCCTCTTCGGCGTTGCCGTTGTCCTGCTGTTGTTCGCCCAGATAATGATAAATCACCGCAATGTTATTGAGCGCCTGGGGCATCCGGGGGCTGAGTTCGATCGCCTGGTGGTAGTACTCTAGCGCCTTGTCATGGTCGCCGTTGCTGGCGTAGATCAGACCCATGTTGTAGAAGATGAAGCTGCGATCGTAGATGTCTTCTTCCAGTCTGAGCGCCTCTTCGTAGTTGGCGAGGGCTTCAGCATATTCGCCGTCACCCTGAGCAGACATGCCGTCCCGGTAGTAGGCAAAAGCTTCCTTGGCGCTGTTGCTGGTGGGCAACACCTTTAGGATCATGTCAGCCATGACGGTAAAGGTTTTGTCGATAAAGTTATCGTTTCTTTGAGATCTGGGCATAGTCGCCTCGATAAAAAGGGTAGGGCAAAAAATAGGACAAAAAGCTGTCATTAAAAACCAGACGGGGCAAGGCATTGCTTGAGCATCAACCAAAACCTGTCCGAGCCTCCGTAGCGCCAACCGTCAGACGGTATGATACACTACCGGGTCATAGCGCAAGGCACAAGCGTTCACCTCATCCGAGGGTCATAACTTATTACTTTAGCGTATTTACTCTAGCGTATTCCCTCGCCATGCAGCCCCCTTCCAAATCCCCCTCTGAATCCCCTGCCGAGTCCCCTTTCACCCCCCGCTCCACCCCCCACTACCACATCACCTTTGAAAACGTGGTCATCCTACCCGACGGCACAGCCTCCTGGGTATCCCTAGCCGCAGAATCTTCCCCCGAAGCCATCTCAGAGGCCATCTCAGAGATAATCTCCGCCGTCCCCTGCGAGGTCGTCCCCGACTTCGACCCTCTCTCCGACCTCGACCCCCTCCCCACCGACCTCCGCCAAACCCCCCATCCCCACCAA
>JALOOP010000538.1 GCA_025454315.1 Oculatellaceae cyanobacterium Prado106 | reverse complement strand
TGAGATGGTGGTGAAGGGAAAAGGGGAAAGGGAGGAACCTCTCTGCGTTCTCTGCTCCTCTGCCTCTCTGCGCCTCTATTTCTCTCTCCGCCTCGTCATTTAGCTAATCATCATCGTCATCGTCATCATCTTCGTCCTCCTCATCATCATCGTCATCGTCATCGTCATCGTCACGATCGCGATCGCGCCCCCTATCGTCATCCTCATCATCCCGCTCCCGTCGATTTCTGCGGCGGTTCCGGTCATTGTCTTCGTCTCGCTCCTGTTGAGCGCCGGGTACCAGATTTCTGAACGCATCTGTGACTCTGTCAAAGTTAACCATTGATTTTTCTCCAATCGTGAAGAGTTGATGGTGGATTGAAATCAGAACTGTCCTGTGGGAGGGAAGTGGGGAGTAGGGAGTGGGGAGTAGGGGGGAACTTGGAATTTTTCACCGGGTTCCTTTGACACTATTCCTTGTCCTTTTTCTTTGCCTTTTATCAATCACCGCTTATTAGTGATCTGAATTAGGGGCTAATTTTCTCCCATGACCATAGCGTTAACCTGTTGCTTTCGGTTAACGGTGATGATATGCAAATTAAGATGTGCAAAGTAACGTAGCCGTTGTTCTTGGGTGAACGGTCACGGGTACAGATCTTAAACGGGCAAACATCCTGGAACAGTCGGCGCTAACACTTCAACGGTACAGCGGCTCTCGATCGCAGATCTTCCAGCGATTTTCCTAGAAAACCTTGACTTCCCAGAAATCTTGATTTCCCAGAAATAACGATGGATTATCCCAGCAAAAAGCGCTGTCCATCCCATGCTATCAGGCGATCGCAGATTCGAGGCAGGCTGGGATTCTATTTTTTATTACAATCCAAGGGGGAATATTAGGGCAAAGGAAAAAGGGGAGACGCAGAGGGGAAAGGCAAGGGGGAAAGGCGAAAGGCGAAGGGGGAAAGGCGAAGGGGTGGCTTAGATTTCTTTCGGGAAATGGGATCAAGGAGTAGTCCGGGTATCATCAAAGGATTAATTCAAAGCCATCCCTTTCCCCTTTTCCCTTTCCCTCGCCCCTATTCCCCACTCCCCACTCCCTGACTCATCTCCCGCTTAACGTGAATATTTTTGATGTGTTTCTTCACGGTGTCTTCGGCGATGATCAGCTTGGCGGCGATCGCCTTATAGGTATAGCCTGCTCGCTTCAACTGCCAGACATCGGTTTCGCGGGGGGTGAGACCGTATTTTTGGGATTCGGCGATCGCACGGTACTGGGCGGATTGTCCCTGGTCTTCCAGCGTAATAAGGAGGCATGGGGTGGATAGCACCTCGGCGGAGAGCCAGCGGACGCGCACTCGGACAGAACCCCAGTCGGAATGGATTTCATCTTCTAGAGTGAGGGGGTCGGCGGGGAGGAGATCCAGGTGCTTGAGGGAGTCGCGGCCTTCTAGGAAGGTCTGGCAGCTTTGCCAAACGGCGGTGGGAAGGGTGGGCGAAGGATTGGCTACGAGGGGGTTGGTTCCGAGATGTTTGCCCTCCAGATAGTGGCACAGCCGTAGGGCAGAGCGATTAGCCTGGAGAATTTTGCCCTCGGGGGTGACCAGCATAACGCCATCAATCATGGCTTCCATCATGCTTTGGAGCAGATGGGACGAGTCGAGGGTGGGCGTGGCTGGGGTTGCGAGTTTAGGGAAGGGGATGGGGGCGTTGGAACGTTGGGTAGGGGCGATCGCAGCAGTGACAGAACGGGTGGATTGACGGGGGGAGCGATCGCGAACTTTGGTAGTGCAGCTTAGAGGATTCATAGGACTTGGGGGCTAAACTCTACATCAACGGAGGGGAAAACCGAACGTTTTGTCGGTCACCCTTAATAAACGTCACGTTGACCACCCTGTGAAACCGCCTCTGTTCCACTAAACCAACTGTGCCCGATTGGTGCCTCCTTCATCGGTTCAAAGCCACCTACTTCCACGGTTTCATCGATTCTATGAAAACCAGTTCGAGAATTGTCCCCACCTTTATCTCTCCCGTTCAACCCAATTCAGAAAAGAAAATTGCCTGTTGTTGGCTTTGTTGAACAAATTTGTTCAACAAATTTGTTCAACAAAACTTTGTCATTCAAAATTCTTAAAAGCCATCGACGACAAAAATTAGCCATTAAATCAGCAATCCCAGCCTTCTAAGAGACTTCCAAGAACCTTCAAAGTCCCCCAAAGTTGGGAGATTTGGGGGGCAAAAACCTTCAGACGAAGCCCATCAAACTCATAAAAATGGCTTAACTCCCAGAGGTTTCTACAGAACAGGTTTAGAGTCACTCCTTTAAGAAATTCTGATGAATGAGGGATGACTGTGATTCTGTAGTATAAAATTTGACGTAGAATTTCCGGGACTTACATAAAACTGGTCAAACATAAGCCCAGGCAAAAGTCCTGTTAAAAACCTAGTCAAAGTCAAGCCATCTCGATCGCAGCAGGTCATCCAGTCCATTTCGTCCATTGCCCCTTATCCCCACCCCTAGTTCAATGAACCAATCAACGAACGACCTGCCAACGCCCAAAAAAAGCAAATCCGGTATTTTGACCCGCTTCAATACCTTCAAAACCGGATTCATCATGGGTCTGTTAACCACAACGATGGTGTTGGGGGGAGCAAGTCATGCCGTGTTCAATGTGCTGAAGTTTGGCCAGGTGAGCTTTGGGGACAACAGTACAGGGCGGGTGGGTTCTCCCACGACAGAAACTCACCAAACCACTCTAGAAGACAGCGCCAACTCGCAGGACAACAATCTGACTACTCAGGGCGATCGCAACACACTCGCTCACAACGGCAGCCAGCTTGACCAACAGCAGTCCAATAATGCGATCGGCAGCAACATCTCAGCGGCTGGCGATGTCAATGTCACCATTTCCTACCGAGATAACAGCGAGTTACCCGGTTTTGACTCAGGCAGAGGATATCGTAATCAGCCCCCCAACATTGGTCAATTCGACGACGCGATCCTCATTGGCAACGTCAGTTTTGGCTCCCAACACTTCAAATCTGAAACCAAAGATGTCTTTATTCAAGGCAAGAAATATCAGTCTACCTTTCACTTAACCCCCGACCAATCAGAACCCACTCGAGTCGCCTTTAGCTTGAAAAATTCCCCCTCACCCAAGGGTGTCTTTTTTCAGTTTGGCTTAGGCGATTGGAGTTCTGGCACCACAACCCTCACCTATCTGGTCAAAATTTCTGCGGATGGCAATCTGCTCTGGTCAGGGCAAGTGAAGTACGCTGAGCGACAAATTGCTTCTGTAGTGCTGGATGCTGAAAACTATAACGACATTGTCTTTGAGTATCAAATCGTCGAAGCCGACGGGGCACATCCCCGACAAAATCCACTTTTCTTCACTGAGGCCAAGTTGTTATTCAACTAATCTCAACAAATACTCATTTCCCAGTAAGAAGCACATTCTCGTATTGCTCTGACAAATCTAAATCGGCGTAATAGATTGCGTTATTCTATGGATCTAAATACAAGATAGAGATGTTTCAGGTTGGCGCAGGCACATCGGCTGAAAACTTCCAAATCATCTTCTATATCTCTTGATTCCTCTATTGTTGCAAAGCTTGCAATTTGCATCTCAGTTTTTTCGCCAGATTTAAGTAGATTTGGGCTGAGACTTTTCTAGAAGAGGATCAACTTCTTTTAAGAAATTTTCACTCACCTGAAAGAGTATCGTGGTCGCCTCAATCATTTGCTCTTTTGTGCGTCGTCTGCGATTGCCGTTGGGTTGGTTGAGATCAACGTCCATTTCATGTGAAATTTGATTTCTCATCTGAAAAACTCGCCGAAGTAAGTGAGGATCTTCACAAATCTTTCTTGATTGAATATCAAAAAATGCTGCCGTTTTTAATAACTGGTCAACAGACTGAAGACTTTGTGATGTTAATTCATCAATCAATGCTTTTAATAGGGCTTGGCGCGGATTGATGTTGCCAAGCACATTAGCTAAGAATCGATTATCGAGCTTTTCCTCACGATTGAGTCTTCTTTCTATAAATTGTTTGAATAAACCCGGATTTCTCGCAACGTTTTTCAGAAGTGGCCTGAAAGCCATAATCAGCAATGATCCGAAAAAACAGTCTGCGTTTTTTTCACAACTGGCTAGAGCGCTCTTAGATGCTTGGTTTCAGCCTTTTCGAGTTGAGCTTGTGAGAAATCCGGGATAAAGCTTCTGCTCCCTCGTTATTGTCAATCACAATTGGCAATGCGTCTGATACAAGCTGTTTTGCCATCGAATCCAATCCAGCCGATGCAAAGACAAGCATCGCTCTCAGCAAATCTTGTTCTTCATCCGTTGATTGCTCTATTGATTCCTGAGTGTTTTCAGTGCTTATAAAAATCTCTAGGAAGGATGAAGCCGTTTTATGAGCGCTACAGAGAATTAGATAAGCGTTAATTGTAGCTTGATGTTTTGGTCTTGTTGGATAGTGGTTGAAAAGGCTTTGGGGTGACATCAATCAATCCATCTCGTCTGTATCATTCAGGCTGTGATATTCAAACCGCCTGTAAATCTTGTAGATCTTCTACTCCAGGTGGCAATGGAGAGTGCCCACTGTAACCTGGATAGCCCGGATAGCCCGGATGATGCGGATAGCCTGGGTAGCCCGGATAGCCGCTATGGGGATGAATAGCTTTTCGGTAGAAGCGATTTCCTGGATAGATCGTTCCTAGATAATTGCCACTAACATCCATCACATCAGGTTCTGACCAAGGGAGCCAGCCAATCCATTTTCCCTCGGTATTAAAAACATATGAACCGAGACGAAAGGCAATCCACTGCCCCTGAGAGTTGAAAAGGTACTGAGTCTCCATAACAAGCAAGATAGGACAACTTAGCTCTATGTTACCTTACCCATTCAATAAGCGGTTCATCGGCGATCGCTCCAAGAACTGATTGCCTCAAAAATCAACGACACGAGTCGGCCTTCTAAAATTTGACTTCGTGTCGTCAATCTCAACTTGAGTGTTTAGGTACGGTTTAGGATGCTAGCTCTATATCCAAAGCGATTTGGGTACCAGACAGTGAATGTTCTTTGCGCCCGCTTCGAGTTGTCCAATGCGAGTATCCAGAGCAAGACTCGACAAGGAATAGGCATCGAGCGCCGAGAGTTGCTTCATTTCCTGCAACCGATCGATCATTTGCATTGCTGCGGTATTCAAAGCCTGCATTGCATCCCCTTCAACAGCATGGGTAACAAAGCTATCGGCGTTATCCACGGTGGGGTTGGGGGCGATCGCATCTTTGGGATTCTTCGGCAACATACAGTAAACCCCTCGCAGTTGATTCACCACCTCTGCCACCCGACAATCGCCGTAGGTCGCCATAAACTGCCGCGCCTCTGTACCACTAATACCGCGCCATTCAGAGAGAAACTTCAGGGTTTCTTCATCAAGAATTTCCAGGGCTTTGTTGAGGTCGCGATCGTAGCCCAGTGTAATCCAATGGGTTGGGGTTTCAATCCGTGGCCAAGTGAGCGATCGCCCCTTCATCACATTCACCGTCAAACTCAGTTCGCTAAAGGCCGTCTCGATCGCCGTCAAGTTAATCTCGCCGTTCCCCTGAACCGCATGGGAATCGCCCGACCAAAGCAGCGCCCCATCAACAAACACCGGCAAATAAATCGTGGTACCCTGCACCAGTTCTCGACAATCCAGGTTACCGCCAAACGGCCCCGGCGGCACGGTGCTATACTGACCGCTCTCCGCCCGAGCCACCCCAATGATGCCCGGAAACGGACGCACAGGCAGTTCAATCCCAGGCAGAAACTGAGTTTTGCGGCGGCTCATATCCAAATAAAAATGCTTCACCTGAGCCTCGGCAAACACTGTAGGAAACAACCCCAAACCCAAGTCCCCAGGCAGATTCCAGTTGGAACCATAGGTACGGGGCACAATGCGATTAATGCGAATCCGCAGCACATCCCCCGGCATC
>JALOOP010000134.1 GCA_025454315.1 Oculatellaceae cyanobacterium Prado106 | reverse complement strand
TTCCCCTCCCAGATACAGATATCCTTAAGACGATGACTCAAAGACTGCTATAGGATAAAGGATGGGATTCAATAATTTTTAGATGAATGGTTGAGGAGTGGCGATCGCTCCTTTCCCTGATAGAAAAAGTACGACTGATAGAAAAAGCGCGACACAGCGCGATTGATAAATGACTGGAGAGACTTGGCATGAATTTGGTTGAACTTCAGGGCTGGCTGGACAATGCCTCCTTTGCGGTGCTGTTGGTGACGATGTTGGTGTACTGGGTTGGGGCGGCGTTTCCTCGGGTGCCCCTGCTGGCGACTGCGGCATCGACGGGGATGGCGATCGCCAATCTTGGTATTGCGACCCTTTTGGTGGCTCGTTGGATTGAGGGCGGCTATTTTCCCTTGAGCAATCTTTACGAATCTCTCTTTTTTATTGCCTGGGGCGTGACGGCGGTTCACTTCATCGCCGAAAACATGAGCCGCAGCAATCTCGTGGGCGTGGTGACGGCTCCGGTGGCTATGGGCATTACGGCCTTCGCGGCGCTGTCGTTGCCTGATACGATGCAGGTTTCGGAGCCGCTGGTGCCTGCGCTGAAGTCCAATTGGCTGATGATGCATGTGAGCGTCATGCTGCTGAGCTATGCGGCGCTGATGGTGGGGGCGGTGTTGGCGATCGCATTCCTGGTCGTCACCCGAGGCCAAGAGGTCGAGTTGAAGGGCAGTTCGGTCGGAACCGGGGCGTTTCGAGATGCTCGCTATCGGCTGCGGAAGGCGGGCGTTGAGCAAACCAATGGACAAGCTCAGACTGGAGAACCGGTAGCGGCTGGGTTAGTGCTTGAATCGGCATCCCTGGACTCCAATGGCAACGGGGCAACGGCAGTTCTCACGGCTCCAACCGCAGCGGTGACCGACAAAGCGGCTCCCCTGACTCCCCAGCGTCTCAGTCTGGCGGATAACCTGGACAACATTAGCTATCGCATTATCGGCCTGGGCTTTCCGCTGCTGACGATCGGTATTATCGCCGGAGCCGTTTGGGCGAATGAAGCCTGGGGGTCTTACTGGAGTTGGGATCCGAAGGAAACCTGGGCGCTGATTACATGGCTGGTGTTTGCGGCCTATCTCCATGCTCGGATGACACGGGGCTGGCAGGGTCGTCGTCCGGCAATTCTGGCCGCGTCAGGATTTTTGGTGGTCTGGGTTTGTTACCTGGGGGTCAATCTACTAGGAAAAGGCTTGCATAGCTACGGGTGGTTTTTCTAGGATTCATCTCTTTTGAACCGCGATTTTTTCTAGATTCTGGGGGCGATCGCTCCCAACCTGCCCATTCCATCATCAGCCGTCAGTCATCAGGGGAAATCTTTCGAGAAATCTTGCTGAGGGCTGGCGGTTAATCGTTTGTGGCTCATGATTTGTGGCTCATGGTTTGGGGCGAGTGGTTTGGGGAATCCCTTGGGCGATCGGTCGGCGGGGAGTGGCTAACGCTAAAATGAGTCAAAACAAAAGGTAATGTTGTCAATTCTGGGGTTGATGCCCCCGATGGGAGACAAGACCAAACCAAAGGGAAACTTCATGGATAACGAATTTGGACTGCTAAATAATGACGAAGTGCTGTTCGTCAGATCAGGGCGTATCCTCATGCCAAATGCCACCTTTAAAGCCAGTGAGTTTTTAGATGCCCTGGCGCAGTTGGTGAGTGAGCGAGAGGATGAATGGACGGATGACCAGGAAGGCTGGTTCAACGAACAGGGTTTGGCCTGTGAGGTGCTGCGCTTTGGCAATCAGGGCTGGCAGCGAGGGAAGGTGCGGATTCGCTTGGAGTTTGTCCCTGAAGGGCCGAAACTGTTGAAGGAAGCGGCTCCTAGCAAGCAAGAACGAGGCTATCCGGTAGAAGATATTTTTCCGCCCAGAGTGAACTTTGGCGATCGTCCCCCCCGCCGTGACCCACGCAGCAACCGGGGCAGTGACAGCTACCCCAACGATTCCTCTGACTTTGACGACGAGTACTAACCATGCCCCGCGACCCCGGTTGGACACCGCTTCATGCCCGAGTCCAGCGGACTTTAAAAGAGCGATCGCTGCTTCCCCCCCAGGCGCGATCGCTCGTTGCGGTTTCTGGGGGACAGGATTCGCTGTGTCTGATGCGGTTACTCTTGGATTTGCAGCCCAAATGGGGATGGGAATTGGCGATCGCTCATTGTAATCACGGCTGGCGATCGGACTCCACCGCCAATGCTGAGTTTATCCAACAATATGCTGCCACCTGGAATCTGCCGTTTTATTGCGCTACAGCGATCGACCTACCCCCAACTGAAGCTGCAGCAAGGCAGTGGCGTTATCAGGTGTTGGCTGAAATGGCTGAAGCTCAGGGTTATGCAATCGTAGTGACGGGTCATACTTTGAGCGATCGCGCAGAAACCCTGCTCTACAACCTGCTGCGAGGCAGTGGAGCCGACGGCTTACAAGCTTTGACCTGGCAGCGTCCCCTAACCGACACCGTACAACTGGTGCGCCCCCTGCTCGACATTCGCCGCAGCGAAACTGGAGAATTCTGCCAGAATACCAACCTCACCATCTGGGAAGACTCAACCAACCAAAACCTAGACTACGCCCGCAACCGCATCCGCCAAGAACTCATCCCCTACCTGCAAACCCACTTCAACCCCCAAGTCGAACAAGCCCTGGCACAGACCGCTGAACTGTTAGCGGCAGATGTGGCTTATCTGGAGGAAGTCGTAAGGGAAGTAGAAGGGGAAAGGGGAAAGGGGAAAGGGGAAAGGGAAAAACCTGACCCATCCACCCATCCACCCATCCACCCATCCACCCATCCACCCTTGAACCGAACAGAATTACAGGAAGTCCCACTCGCCATCCAGCGGCGAATCGTGCGGCGGTGGTTGCAGGAGGTTTTGCCGACAGCGCCGGGGTTTGAGCAGATTGAGAAGGTGGTGAAGTTGATTGATGCGCCGAATCGATCGCAGAGTGATCCACTGCCGGGGGGTGCGATCGCCCAGGTTGAAGGGGACTGGATCGGCCTGTGTCATCATGGCGCGCTATGACTTGCCAATGAACTTATCGTATTCTGCGTGTGTTCCAATCCAGAACCAGGAAATACCATTTTCAACTTCCACACCCAAAGCTCGGTAACTTAGCCCTGCGCGGACTGACCAATACCTCTTGCTCAACTTCTTGAAATGCAAGGACGGGTGAGACGGATCTACTTTCAGTAGCTCGTAGCATTCATCTGCTGTTCGTTGAACACTTGCGGGTAGGGCGTTGTAGCATTGCCAGAACCGTCGCGTTGTGTAGTGCATTAGAGTTCTCGGCAGTGTCCCGCCTGAAACTCGGCGATCGCCTCCTGTGCAAACGCTTCTAATCGCCCATCTTCGATGTCTTGCTCGATTTGAGCATCCCAGCGCTCATAATCTAAATCAAGAAGCCACAGCCTTAATTTTGCAAACTCATGAGATGGCAATGAAAGAATTGCTGCTTCAATTTGTTCTAGATTTGACATAGTCAGTTCTCTCGACAATTAAGCAGATTATAGCCTCGCCAGCAAGGGTCGATAATCAATCTGCATTCGGTTTTGACTGTTGAAGGCCAACAGGAAAGAATGGGGTTTCTTTCTCAGAGGTCACGCAAATGCTTCATCAGTAAGATTCATTGGTTTTGCACCAAACCTACAGCAATGGATGCTGTTCAATAATTTGGATACATTCTTCAACCGAAGCCCCTTGCTCCATCCCGACAACGAGCGCATCGTAAGCCTCTCGATGGGTTTGAATGAGATTTTTGGCTTGAAAAGCTGCCCACTTTTCTTTTTGCTGCCCTTCAACATCAGGTCGCTTCAGGATTGCCCAGAGGGTGCGAAACTTTTGGCGATCGTCCGCTCCCCCCGTTGCTTCGCTGTAAACCAATTGTTCAGCGGCGGTTCCAGCCATCCAGACGGTGCAGAAGCGATCGAGCAATTGATTAGACAATTTGCCCTGCTGCAATTCCCGATCGAGTTCTTGTGTATTGAACGTAACGCCGCCATATCCAGGTTGTCCTTGGCGGAATGCATCCCAGGCAGTGAGCGTGTAGCCCGTGATGGGAATTTGGGAAAGATGGGCAACCAGGAAATGTCCGGCTTCGTGGTGAATGATGCGCGATCGATGCTCCGGCGAAAACCGGGCAAACCAATCGACCACCAGCGTTCCAGCCCTGCCCTGCAAGCTAAAGGTATCCACCGTGGCTAAACCCAGTAGACCAAAAGCGGCGATCGCAGGCACTGCAGGTGACAAATGAATCAGCGGCCCCAATAGACTGCTGAGAACAAACAAAAAAATGGTGACGGCAATCAGATTGAGCGTGGTCGGGTTCACTTCTTTCTGGCTCGGTAGAAGGTTTCGAGACTTTTGCGATCGCCCACAAAGCGCCAGTGCCAGGGTTCATAACTCACCCCTTCTGGATTGCCCTGAGTAAACGACATCTCAAAACTATAGTAAGCTGCATTTTGCTGCAACCACTTAAAGGCCGAGGTAGTTTCAAAACTCTGGCTCAAATTTGTCCCTGGTTGCGCTGCATCGCCAATATCTACGGCATAGCCCGTGTGATGTTCACTGTAGTTGGGCGGCGCACTAACATCGGCGCGTTTGCTGGCAGTTTGTCCGCGTTCAGCTTTGACATCAAAAAAGAGATGATTCTGGTCTTCAATGGAGCGAAACCCCGAGATCGGCACCAGGCTCACGCCATCCGCACTCGCTGCGTTGACCATAGCCTGAAACTTTTCAGCCGCACCGCGCCGCATTTTAATGTCCCCACTGGCCGTGATCGGTTCTAGCTCAGATTCAGGAGCCTCATCGTAGCGATAGTGACCCAATATTTGGTCGGGGGATGCTCCAGGGCTAGCGGTGGAATTGGCCGGAGAATTGTTAGTGGGGCGAGGGTTGGCTGGATTGGCTGGAGCGATTTGAGGGGTTTGGGCTGTCGAAGTCTGGGGGCGAGGCGTGAGCAGCGCCGGAAGCACCACGATTAATACGGCTCCCAAGGCTAGCAGTCCCAGGATGAGCGGTCGCCGCCAGGTGCCACGAGGTTTGGCCTGTGGCGCATCTCTTAGCGCTTCGGGAATGTCAGTCATCCCAGAAGCCGATAATTCTGATAAGCGCCTTGGTGATTTAGGCGAACTGCCATCGTTCACGGTCAAGCCTCCAGCGATAGACTTTGAGGTGTCATCCAAGTAATAGATTGTAATCTGGCTTGGTTAAATCAGCGAAATCTTTATCCTCGATTTTTCTCCAGCACTAGTCCTTCTTCACCTCATTGCCAAGCTCACCTTCTCTGTCGAATTAGGCTAAGCTGTGAAAGGCACCTGTTCACCGCGCTTCTAAGACTTCTCATCCCCCCTTCAAACCCCTATTCCCTCTTTTCTAAGCCAACCATGTCCTCCCCCAAAACTGCCCTCATTGGTCTAAAAGCAGATCAGTTTCGCCATCCGCTAGACCTCCAGGCCACCCAATCCCTCAAGCAACTCCCCGGATTGGATCTGCTGATGCGAAATCTGCTGGGGTCAGTGGCAGAGCAGTTCTTTTACCTGGAAAATATTGCCGCTAGTGTCCTAGTCGGGCCGCAACAACTCCCCCACCTCTACGATCTGCTGCTAGAAGCCTGCAAAATTCTGGATCTAGAACCCCCTCAGCTTTATATCAAGCAACACCCGGCTCCCAATGCCTATACCTTCGCTATGCGGGGCAAGCAGCCCTTCATTGTGATTCACACCTCGCTGATTGACCTGCTAACCCCCGAGGAAACCCAGGCCGTCATTGCCCATGAGCTAGGCCATCTCAAGTGTGAGCATAGTGTCTACCTGACCATGGCCAATCTCCTGGTTTTAGCGGGTCAACTGGTGCCCTTCGGGACGCTGTTTACCCAGAATCTGCAAGCCCAGTTGATGGAATGGGTGCGCTGTGCCGAGTTTACCTGCGATCGCGCAGCCCTCCTAGTCGCCCAAAACCCCCGCGTCGTGTCCTCAGTCCTGATGAAGCTCAGCGGCGGCTCCCCCACTCTGGCTCCCCAACTCAACCTGGATGCCTTCCTGGCACAAGCCCGCTCCTACGAAGAACTCGACACCGACGAAATGGGCAAAATGCTCAAGCAACTGCAAACCACCCAACTCTCCCACCCGGTGCCCGTCCTACGTGCCAAAGAAATCGATCGCTGGGCCAGCACTCAAGAATATCAATCTTTGTTCCAAAAGCGCTCAATGCACTATAATAGGAAAGCCGAATCTAAGGGCGGATGGCGAAATTGGTAGACGCACCACACTCAAAATGTGGCGGCCTTGCGGTCATGCGAGTTCGACTCTCGCTCTGCCCATGCTTTACTCTTCGATAACCTCCAAAAAATGCCACTGAAAAAAGTGGTATGAAGATTTGCTGCGATCGCCTCCACCAGGCTACGCTAGAAGAGTTACATAATTTAACGGAACTTACCCCCATCTGGAGAACCCAACCATGGCCAGACAACTCAAGCGGTGGGAGTCCCCCCGCAAAGAAGGACGCAACGACAAGGGTCGCGGCGGCAGTGCCCGACAACGCCAACTCAAAAAGAAAACCCAAGCCCTCCGCCAAAAACTCAAAGACCAGCCCGACAGTTCAAACTCACAATCTCAAAACAATCCCAACAAAAACCCTAAAAAGAAGGGAGAGAAGTCAATTCTCTCCCTTCTTTTATTTAAGGGAATGGATGGGCAGTGCAATTGCATCTACAGACTGGCATTTCCTTCAGTTTGTCTAAGGTTGCACCGCAATAGTTCCGCTTACCTTATTGACTCATCAAAATTGACTCATCAAATCGCTTGACTCAAATTGCCGCTTAATCTAGTTATGAATTTACACTGCTGAGGTAACTAAGAAGAGTCTGCCAAGATAAAGGACTCAGCAAGATTGAAGAAATTTCAGTCCTTTTAGAGCTAAATCTGCACGATCTTACGTTGCTCCGGAGGCTGTTCCTCAAATGAATATGATTCGCCCAGTACGAAAGTCGAACGTGACTGTACGATGTCGAAGAAAATCTAAGCCTAGTAAACCATCAACCCCCGCACTCTTAGGTAAGGTGTAAGCCAACACGGGGAAGGATAAGCGGGTTTGTGAAAGGGCATCTACTTGCTGAATTATCACCCTCGGAGCCGAGATCAGACCGCTGCCTGTAATAATTTGAATCCGGTTTTTAACTAAATCGGGCTGATAGCCAATAGCCGCCAGCATCTCTACACTAGCGGTTGTGTAAGTCGCACCCTTGTCTAGAGCCATTCTTAGAATGGTGCTTCCTGACACACCAAATAATTCAGCAGGAATAACAATTAAGCCTTGCTTTGAACGAAAAGAGGTCGTCATAAAATGATTGCTGCATCTTCAGGCAGGGTGCCTGTATAGAGCACCGCAAAACACTTGGGATGAAGTTCGATCGCCTTTTGATAGACTTCATCTCGATCAGGACTGTGCCAAAGCACAATACCTCCCTTTACCTCCAACGATTCATCGGTTTCAGGGTCGCTAATTAGAATCCATTCTGAGTCAAACTGAGTCTCAATCTCAGAAACAGTGAGAATACTGTCCATAAACATCCCTCCTAAGTTCAGCCAGAAATGCAATCGATAGGATTCAACTCTAACGCAACTATGTTCTTTCAGAATGGATGAGGAGTGCGATCGCCTCAAAGTAAACCAGATCTAGAGCCTAGGTCATAGATGCTTGCCACTCTGCCGCCTTCTGATCAATCGCCTTAATAAATTCATCCTTTCCGTCCATGTAACCCTCAATATCATTCGGGTACTGCCTCGCCAGCCCCTGCTTCAGCTCACTGTATCGCTGTGCCTCCAGAGGATGAACATTCAGACAATCCCGGAATGCCAAATGTCGCTTAACCTGGGCTGAACCAACCTCAAATGCATGAACATGATGCGTTCTCACTCCGGCTGCATCATCCTTGCGAAAAAAAGGCTATTTCCCCGCATTCATGGAGGCTAATTGGAAACACTAAAAAACCTGTCTTTGCGCCACTTGGACACAAAAACAGGTTTTCCATAAGCTCTAGGGAATGAACAACCCTGGACTAATGGGAGTGAGTCCCGTGATGGTGATGATGATTTTCATGATGGTGATGCGAACCATGGTCATGTCCATGATGGTCATGCTCATGATGATCGCTCTGCGCCTGCATCTTCGCCAAGTAGGGTGTGACCGCCAGCGCCTTCTCAGCCAGCAGATCCGCAATCTGAGGATCAGCCCAGTCCGCCGCCATCTGCAAAAACTTGGGATGATCATTGACACAGTCCATCTGCACATAGGTCACATCCGGACGCTTGCGCCGCAGCCCATGAATAATGTGATCGACATCGAGCAGGGTTTCATGGTTTTCCGTCGCAAACCCAATCGGCATAAACACGATCGCCGTCGCCCCCAAATCCATTAAATTCCTGGCCGCCAGATCTGCATTCGGCTGCGTCCATTCAATCAATGGCGTTTGGTGGTTCAACCAACCCACCGAAATCAGCGGATAGCGGTGAATCAACCGTTCTCGGACTCGCTCATAGAGCGCCTGACTTTCGTCAATGCCCGAAGTAAATCCCTTAGCCTTGTGCGGACAGCCATGGTTCATCAGCACAATCCCCGTCTGGGACGGCAAATGCGCCACCGCCAGGTCATTGCGAACCTTTTCTTCCACCAGTTGCGCCATCAAATCAATGTAAGCCGGCTCATTGTAAAACGAAGGAATATACCGCTGCCCCTTCACCCAATGGGCATTGCCCTCCGCGCCAGAACTCAGCTTCAGCAGCGCCTTGTTGACTTGCTCCACTGCAATCCCACTGGTAAAGATTGAATCGACCACCAGCAGCGGATAAATTAACAGCTTCTCAAAGCCCTGAGCTTTAATTTCAGTCAGGACTTGTTCCGGTAGAAAAGGCGCACAAAAGTTAAAGGCTTTGAAGACTTGAATGCGATCGCCCCATTTCTCCTTCAGACACCGCTCAATCCCCGCCCGCTGTGCCTCAAAAATGGCATTGTGCGGCGAAATAAACTGATGATGCTGGTGCCCCCATTCATGCAGGTCAAACACCGCCAAAAGCTTGGCCAGCGGCGGATAAACCCAGGTCGGCACCGGAGCAAACTTGGCCGTCAGCAGATTCAAGGCTTGTTCATTGTAATTGGCAAAATCTTCGTAGCTTTCGACTTCGCCATAGCCCATTAAGAGGACAGCCACGCGATCGCCCGAAAACAAGGAATCGCGCCCATCTTGCAATTTCTCAGGAGTTGCAACCACGCTATACACCTCAAATCATTTTGTTATCGCCAAATATCCCCATCCTGGGGATAGGGATACCCTATCACACCCAACCCGATCGCGAAGTGTCCAAATATGTCAACCTGTATCGTTGTACGTTGAGATGTTGCAGAATTGTTAGGATTCAAGAGGCAGGAAGGGGAAAGGGGAAGGGGTAAAGGGGAAAGGGTTATCCAGGAAAGTTCAAAGAAGTCTCCCAAGAGATATTGAGAAAGTATCTCAAGGAGGATTAATAAGGATATTCCAAGAGATATTTCAAAAAGGATCATCGAGAATGCTCAAAGATAATCAGGGATAATCAATAGAAATCATAGTTCCATCCATGAAATCCCTTTCCCCTTTCCCCTTTCCCCTTTCCCCTTCGCCCCACCTCCCCACCCCTACTCCCCTACTCCCCACTCCCCACTCCCTTCCTCCCCATGACAAAAGGACTCCTCTGGCTCCCCCTCCTCGCCATGTTCATTGGCCTCGCCTGGGCGGGGTGGAATGAGTATCAGAAATTAGAGGTGTATCGCCGCTGGGCGGAGGGCTTTGAGCGGGCAAAGTTTGACATCTATGCAGTTCTAGGACAGCAGGGCAGGGAGGTGACCTGGGGCAAGCCGACCCGCAAGGGCATTTTGAACTTGCAGACCTTTTCCCTGGAACAAGTGCGATCGATTCGTCTCCTGGCCGATCAACAGCCAATCGATTTAGATCAGCCTCCCGCCAAGGCACGGCAAGTCTCCTTACTCTTTGAGCGGGAGGGAGAAGCGGCGGTTCAAGTGCCGTTTACGGATTTGGATTTGGCGGTGCAGTGGGGACAATTTCTACAAAAAATGCAGCAAGAAGGCATGGATCAATCCTCGCCTAAGAATGAAGATGTCATCTCTTAAGCGGACGGGAATACTGGTTAGCATTCGCCATTCGGCGGATGGGTCACTTATCCCCCTGTTCCATGCCTCGATTCTCCAACTGTCTCCGATTACGGAAGTTCCCACTGCGGCTCATTTTGGTGCTGCCCTTTGTCCTCCAAATTTTTGCGGCAGTAGGGTTAACAGGCTGGATTTCTCTGCAAAATGGCCAAAAGGCGGTCAATGATCTGGCGGCACAACTGCGAAACGAGGTGTCCGCGCGGATTGAGCAAAAGCTGATCGAACATCTGAAAACACCACCGCTGATCAACCAGACGAATGTGGATGCGATCGCCCAAAATCTCATCGACCCCAACAACCACGAGGCCACCACTACCTACATCCTCAAGCAACTCCAGCGCCATCCCAACATCACAGGCATCACCGTTGCCACAGAAACGCCCAACTATGTCGGTGCCGTCAAAAAGGACAATGGCTCAATTCTGCTCACCCTCTGGGATCGATCGCGAGGCGGGGCGATCGATATTGACCTGGATGACAAAGGCAAATGGCTAACCCAAACCTCATACCCCGACTACGACCACCGCAAGCGCCCCTGGTACCAAGCAACAATTAACGCCGGAGAACCTATCTGGCAGGAACCTTACGTAACCATCAATCCGCTCAGGTTGGTCATTTCAGCGGATCAACCCTACTACGATGCTCAGGGCAACCTGCTGGGTGTCTGGGATGCAGAACAAACCCTCCTCAGCATCAGCGAATTTCTGCGATCGCTCCGAATTGGCAAAAGCGGACGCACGTTCATCATGGAGCAAACCGGAGAACTCATCGCTTCTTCGACCGAGCAGGAGCCGTTTTTGACCAAGCCAGGGGGCAAGGAACCGGAGCGGCTGAAGGCGATCGACAGTGCTGACCGACTGGTGCAAGGAACGGCTAAATATCTCACCCAGACAGTTCGCTCATTCTCCCACATCAAAGACAGCCAAGCGTTTGACTTTACGCTTGATCGTCAACATCTGTTCGCCCAGGTGATGCCCTTTCATCAGGCGGGTGGGCTGGATTGGTTGGTGGTGGTGACGGTGCCAGAGTCGGACTTTATGGAGGCGATCGAGGCGAATACCCGCACAACGATCGGGCTATGTTTGGCGGCATTGGCGATCGCTACAGGCATTGGCATCATTACCGCTGAGCGACTGGTGCAACCCCTGCTCCGCATGGTTCATGCCGCCGATTCTCTCTCGCGCGGTGACTGGCAGCAGCGGGTGCCCGAGGCGGTATCCCAGGAATTTTCACTGTTAGCCAGAGCCTTCAACCGGATGGCAGGCCATCTGCGCGATTCCTTTGCACGGCTAGAATACAACGCTTACCATGATGCCCTCACCGGACTGCCCAACCATGCTGCCTTTTTGACTCGGTTGGAAAGTGCGATCGCCCGTACCCAATCCGATCGCCAACTGTCAGACCATCAACTGCCTAATCCGCGCCCCAATAGCTTCTTTGCTGTTCTCTTCCTCGATCTGGACTACTTCAAACTGGTCAACGATAGCCTGGGGCATTTGGTCGGGGATCAGCTCCTGGTAGAAGTGGCTGAGCGTCTGCGAACCTGTGTCTCGGCTCCCGCTTTGGCCACTCCCATTGAGGGCAGTGTCGCCCGTTTTGGCGGGGACGAATTCATTGTTCTGCTCGATCGCATCTCCGACATCACCGATGCCACCCAGGTCGCCGCCCGAATCTCTACCGCCATTCAGCGCCCGTTCAATCTCCAAGGCAACGAGATTTTCATCAGCACCAGCGTCGGCATTGTCCTCAGCACCACAGGCAGCGGCCAGCCCGACACCTACCTCCGCAATGCCGACATTGCCCTCTACCGTGCCAAATCTAACGGCAAGGCCAGCTTTGAAGTCTTTGACGCAGAAATGCACACCGAGGCAGTCGAACGGTTGCAGCTAGAGACGGATCTGCGACGGGCGATCGAACGACAGGAACTCGCGGTCTACTATCAGCCCATCATCGATCTCAAAACGGAGGAAATCTGCGGCTTTGAAGCTTTAGCACGGTGGCATCACCCCACACTGGGCATGGTTTCCCCCGTCAAATTTATTCCACTGGCCGAAGAAACGGGGCTGATCATCAAGTTGGGCTGGTGGGTGTTGCAGGAAGCCTGTCGGCAAACCGCGATTTGGCAGGAAACAGGGATGAAATTGGCTGGCGATCGCCCTCCCCTCTTCATCAGCGTCAACCTATCCAGCAAACAGTTCCTCCAAGCCGACCTGATCGACCAAATTCTACACGCCCTCGAAATCACCCACCTCCCCGCCCACAGCCTCAAGCTCGAAATCACCGAAAGCATCCTGATGAACCACAGCGAAACCACCCGCGCTAAGCTAAAGCGCTTAACCGCAGCAGGCATCGAACTTAGCGTCGATGATTTTGGCACAGGCTACTCCTCCCTCAGCTATCTCCACCGCTTCCCCATCCAAACCCTAAAGATCGATCGCAGCTTCATCAGCCGTCTAGGCGCAAACGGCGAACATCTAGAAATCGTAGAGGCCATTATCGCCCTGGCTCATAAGCTGGGAATGCAGGTCGTCGCAGAGGGTGTTGAAACAGCCGAACAGTTGCAGCAGCTACAGGCGATCGGCTGTGAATATGCCCAAGGCTATCTCTTTTCTCCCCCAGTCCCAGCCGCTGCCGCCCTCCAACTGCTTCCCCAAGAGCTAGTCCTATAACATCCAATCCCAACCTCCCTCAACTCCCCACTCCCTCTCCTCTTCTCCTCTCCTCTCCTCTCCTCTCCTCTCCTCTCTTCTCTGCGTCTCTGCGGTTTAAATTCAAACTTTCAGCTATTACCCTCCCGTTCTTCAAGATAAAGACTCGCAAGATAAAAGCTGGGCAAACCTCGTTTTATGAGGCTCACCCAGCTTCCATTTTGAAAAACTTCAAAGATTTAGTTGTCGTAGACGCGGCATTCCAGAGCGTCAGGGTTGTCATCGCAGTAGTTTTGCAGCGAGTTCTTGGGAGTTTCTTTTTGCTTTTGGTGGGAGGCTTCAGCCTGAAGCTCTTCTACGACATCCCAGGCGGCGGCGCATTCGCTCGACCCGTCCCCCTTGATCTCGCATACTTCGCGAGCTTCCTGACGTTCTTTATCGATTTGTTGTTGAATGTTGTTGCTCATGGATTTCGTTAACCTTGGTATTCACTAAATGGACACGTCCTCACAGCATTTAGCGTAACGCATCCAGATGGGTTGTGGCTTCACCCGAAAGGGTTCTTTGAAAAGTGCACCTACTATTACTAGCACATGAGAGAGCGGCTTTTGAACAAAATGCCATGCTTTTCTTAAGGATCGATCTTCAAGATTGTTCCTAAAGAGGGGACAAGGCAGGTTACTCAAGGTGGGGCATCAGGTTGGCGCTAGAACGCTGATGATGAAGTGACATGCCCCAGACATGCGCTGGATGGAGGCGTTAAATGACCCTTCAGGCTTAGGCTGTAGCTTGTTTAGCATAGTCTGCGATCGCCCCCTCATCCTGTTCGCTGGGCTACCAAATTTAGTGGCGATCGCCCGTTTGACAACCCCAATCCAATGGGATTTCTGATGGACAAGTTGTAAAAAACTAAGGTGATTTCTATAAAAGAAGATACCGATTAAATGGGTTGAATGAGGATACCCCATTTAGGTAATATTAGATCGCGTTGAAGGCGCTGCTCAATTTTGCTCATTTCTGATTTAGCGACAGAAATCCCCTTCTGGTAAACGGTTTGACTCAATTCCAAAATCGGGTGTAAACCCTTCCAAGTCATGCTCTCTGCCCAAGCCAGCATCGTTTGGACATCCGTCAGAAGCGCTCCATTCCAGTGCTGTTCCAGAATTCCCCAACAGCGTTCTATCGGGTTGTACTTGCTGTGATATGGGGGAAAATACAGTAAATAAACAGGTTTGCCGATGCGGTCAACCCAGTCCACTATACGTTTGAGAAACTGAGTGCGACTGCCACTACTCTCTGGCCCATTATCAATTTTTAGCTGAATCATCGGCAGTTCTTGCTGCGCTTCAGGAGTAATTGATGACCACCAGAATTCCAGGGTATCAACGATAAAATCGCTCGTTTTGTAAGAACTGCCAAAGTGAATAAACAATTCTCCTGTATCTTCGTCTAATATGCCGCAAGGTGTGTATTTCCCCTGCTTGTCCATATCATGGTCACTCGCTTGGTTTGCACCTCGGGTCTTCCCACCTCGGGAAAACTCACCCAGATAGACGGTAGCCTTACAATCCAGACTCAGGCGGGCAGCTTCTTGGCTCACCGCTTCAGCATCCTGGGTGGCGATGTGGGCAAAGATTAAGTCCGTTTCTGGTATTTTTTTTTAGGTTTTGCTTTGACCACTCGGCGGAGTCGATAGCCCATGCGATTGAGGATCACCGACATGGTACTAGGAGCGGGTAACACTTCATCGCTAAACCCTTGAGCCGCTAGTTGCTGCAATGCTTCTGCTGCGGTCAAGCGGGTATAGGCAATCGAACTGTTAAAGGTCGGATCTTGTTGGGCATGAGCCTCCGCCAATTGTTGTAATGCACTGGCCGCTTCTGGATACCGTTCTTCCCACCGATAATTGCCAGAAAATCTGGCTTGCCCTCCCACGCAAACAATGCCAGTTCGGTGTTCAGCTAAGCCTAATTCAACACTTTGACGATTCCACCCGAACCGGGTTTCAGCAAGTCGGGCTTGACCTTGGCAATACTTTAAGGCCATCGCAGCTTGAAAGG
>JALOOP010000133.1 GCA_025454315.1 Oculatellaceae cyanobacterium Prado106 | reverse complement strand
CGTGGAATAACAGTCGTGGAATAACAGTCGTGGAATAACAGTCGTGGAATAACAGTCGTGGAATAACAGTCGTGGAATAACAGTCGTGGAATAACAGTCATGGAATGACGGTCATGGAATAGCAGCGACATTCCCCCGGTTCTAAATACCTCGCTACCCTGTCCTAGATATTCCCTTTCCCCTTTCCCCTTCCTCCCCCCTCCCTAATTTTGCATTCTTCACCAATTAATATAAAATGCACCCTTGAGGATAGGTTAGATGCGCTAGGCTAAAGACAAACTAGGTTATGTTGCTAGGTCGCTCGTGCCACAGCACAACCGCTCAGGTATAGCTCAGATACAATCGCTCCCTATTGAGAAGAGGAATTTAGAGATGAGTCAGACTGTCTCGCCAACGCCCGCTAGCACCCCGGCGCAACCTGGCGTTCACAATATGTCTCCAGAGGGAAACCGCATGTTCTCCCCCAACTCGGAGGCATTTGCTCCCTCATCTGCTTTCAACGACTTCATTCAAGAAACCTTTGCCCTCACTCGTCGCCTCTTTATCCAACTCCAGCGCCGTCCCTCTTCCCTGATGGCGGGCGTCATTCAGCCGATTATGTGGCTGCTATTATTTGGGGCGTTGTTTCAAAATGTGCCCAAAGGTCTATTTGGCGGCAGTCAAAACTATGGCCAGTTTCTAGCGGCTGGGGTGATTGTCTTTACGGCCTTTAGCGGCGCTTTGAATTCCGGCTTGCCCGTCATGTTCGACCGGGAGTTTGGCTTCCTCAATCGGTTGCTGGTGGCTCCTTTGGCCTCTCGCTTCTCGATTGTGATTGCCTCTGCGATCTTTATTGCCTCAACCAGTTTGGTGCAGACAGGGGCGATCGTCGCCATGAGTGCCTTTGTCGGCGCTGGCTTACCAGGAATCGGTGGCTTAGCGCTGATTACCGGAATTGTCTGTCTGCTGGTGTTGGGTGTCACCGGAATTAGTCTCGGACTGGCCTTTGCCCTGCCTGGACACATTGAACTGCTGGCGCTGATCTTTGTCACCAACCTGCCCCTGCTGTTTGCCAGCACGGCTTTGGCTCCGCTATCGTTCATGCCCCACTGGCTACAAGTTGTTGCCAGCCTCAATCCCCTCAGCTATGCGATCGAGGCCATCCGCTACATCTACACCCACGACAGTTGGTCACTCAGCAGCATTGTCATGCAGGCACCCTTTGGCAATATCAGCATGGGGCTAGATCTGCTGATTCTAGCTGGGTTCAGCCTGGTCTGTCTGCTCGGAATTCGCTCTCTGCTAGGTCGCAGCTTAGCTTAGGATAAACCCTCAAATCCCTCGCCTCTCCTAGATCAAGACACCAACTAAAAAGACAAACTTCTCTGCGTCTCCGCGTCTCTGCGGTTTAAATCGCATTCAAGTTTGCCTCATTTTGTAAAGAACAGTAAGATTCTTGGATTAGGAACTCCATTCTCTAAGAATTCGTCCTAGGAAGTTATCCAAGGATTCTTCTTTTGAATAGAACTCCGCCAATTCCGAACACGCTATTAATTCACTCATCTCTTCTGCACTCGCAATGGCAACTCAATCCAATTTCCATTCCTTCGGTTCGCTGTGGCGCGCAGTTAGCCTGCTTAGCATTGCTGGGGGGCTGACCATTGCGATCGCCCATCCCACCCCTGCCCAAACGACTACTGCCCAAACCACCCCAACCCGCGACGCCAACGTTTACCAAAACACCCAAAGCGGCGACACCCCCACCTCCGGTTCCTTCAGTTCCGACGGCACCAACTCCATGAACACTATGTTCGACCTGTTCCACCGTGCCGTCCTGGGTGTACCTCGCAGCGGCACCGAATTTGGCCGCGAACGTCAACAAAACATCGGCAACGAAGCCTCCGAGTTTCGCCGTCGCCAGCAAGAGCTAATCCAGCAGCGACAATCGCAACCCTCTGGAACTTCTTCCACCACTCCTCAAGCCAATCCCAACCCATCCCAACCTCAGTAGGACAAATTGAGAGGTTGAATTAACAGATTGAATTGACAGATTGAATTGAGCAACTGAATTACAACAAGAGGTCAAAGGACATGAATTCCTTTGACCTCTTGCTTTTTAGCCACTTTTTGGCTTAAATCTATCCCTTCTTCGCGCTTGAGATTTCCAGGTGAACCAGCAGGGCATTAACATCAGCAGGATTCACCCCGCCAATGCGAGCCGCTTGGCCAATTGTCAGGGGTCTAACCTTCGCGAGCTTCTCACGGGATTCCTTGGAGAGGGTGCTAATGGAAGCGTAATCCAGATCGGGCGGCAGACTGCGATGGGTCTGACGAGCGATTTGGTCAATCTGGTTTTGCTGTCGCTGAATGTAGCCCGAGTATTTAATGTCAATTTCAGCACCTTCTCGCTCGGCTTGGGTCAGAGAAGGATTACCCAGACCATAGCGATCGAGATCCACCGTATGAAACCCAGGACGACGCAGCAGATCGGCCAATGTCACCGAGCCTTTAATGGCTTGCTGGGTATCGGCCACAATTTGTTTGCCGATCGGGTCATGCTCCTTCACCCGTGTTTCGTATAGCCGCTCCTTTTCGGCGGTGATGTTGGCTTGCTTGTGCAGGAATTTTTCCCAGCGATCGCCCCCAATCAGCCCCACCTCATGCCCCAGTGGTGTTAGTCGTTGATCCGCATTGTCCGATCGCAGCAACAGTCGATACTCCGATCGCGAAGTCAACATCCGATAGGGTTCTCGCAGGTCTTTGGTGCAAAGATCATCCAACAAAGTGCCAATATAGCTTTGCTCCCGAGGCAAAATGATCAGCGGTTGCCCTTTCACTAAACGACTAGCATTGATTCCAGCCACAATCCCTTGCGCCGCCGCTTCTTCGTAGCCCGTGGTGCCGTTGATTTGCCCCGCACAGAACAGACCCTCGATTTTCTTGGTCATCATCGTCGGGTAGCACTGGGTCGCAGGCAGGTAGTCATATTCCACTGCATAGGCGGGACGCAGCATGGTGCAATGTTCTAAGCCGGGGAGCGATCGCAACATCTGCACCTGCAAGCTTTCGGGCAACCCAGTTGAGAAACCCTGGATATAGAGTTCAGGAATATCGCGGCCTTCTGGCTCAATAAAAATCTGATGGGATTCCTTGTCAGCAAAGCGAACGATCTTATCTTCAATGCTGGGACAATAGCGCGGTCCTTTGGCATCTACCCAACCGCCATAAACGGGGGAAAGGTGCAGGTTTTCGCGGATAATCCGATGGGTTTCGGGCGTGGTGCGGGTGAGATAGCAAGGCATTTGCTCCCGTTCTACCCAAACCTGGGGATCAAAACTAAACCAGCGGACTTCGGCATCGCCCGGTTGCGGTTCTAGGCGGCTGTAGTCGAGCGATCGCCGATCCACCCGCGCCGGAGTACCCGTCTTCAGCCGTCCCGTTTCAAAGCCCAGACGATTCAAGGTTTCGGTCAAACCCACTGCGGCAAATTCTCCAGCCCGTCCGGCCACCATGGAGCGATCGCCCACCCAGATAATCCCACCCAGGAACGTTCCCGTGGTCAAAATCACTGCTTTGCACTGGAACGCCACCCCAAAGTAGGTCTGAACCCCAATCACCTCATCGTTTTTGCCCAGCACCAGATCGGTCACCATCCCTTCCCGGACGCTGAGGTTTTCCTGATTTTCGACAATGCCCTTCATCACCGCAGCATATTCGCGCTTGTCGGTCTGTGCCCGCAATGCCCAGACGGCAGGCCCCCGCGAGATGTTGAGAACTCGCTTTTGCAAATAGGTGCGATCGGCCATTTTGCCAATCTCACCGCCCAAAGCATCAACTTCATGGGTCAACTGGGATTTGGCAGGGCCACCCACCGCCGGATTACAAGGCTGCCACGCAATCTTGTCCAGGTTCAGAGTCAGCATCAAGGTACGGCACCCCAGCCGAGCCGCAGCCAGAGCCGCCTCGCAGCCCGAATGTCCGGCACCCACGACAATTACATCAAAGGCATCTTGAAAGTCCACAGGCTTTGTCATTGCATCCGTCATTGCATCCGTCATTGCATCCGTCATTGCATCCGCATCCGCAAGCATCAGGGATTATTCTAACGTGGAATTTGGTGGGGATGGGGCTGGAGGTTCGACAACCCCGCTGCAGCAGAGAAGAGTTTGCTCGACATGGCGATATGGGAAATCATTGGCTACGTCTCAATTCTTGTCCAGGTTAAAATCAAGGGGCACAGTTGAAATTGAGAGCAAACTTATGACAGTTTCTCCAGAGGAGAGATTTAACCCACGCCAACGACGTTACAGCAAAGAAGAGATAGCTCAACGAGGGCAAGCACTCTACGAGGCTGGTATTCAGCAACAAGTCGAGACTGGAAACAAGGGCAAAATTGTGGCGATCGACATTGAAACTGGAGATTTTGAAGTCGGTGAAACCGTCATTGCTGCAACCGATGGACTATTTGAACGTCATCCTGATGCCCAGCCTTTTGGGATTCGGATTGGACATCGCGCTGTTTATCATTTTGGATCACGGAGTCTAAAGAACAGTCCATGATTTTCGGAGTTGTAAATTTGCGTCGTGAAGCCACGCTTCCCCTTGTCGTGGGTAACTCATCTAGGCAGCAGGAAATCATCAATGCCGTAATTGATACTGGATTCGATGGTTTTTTGTCTTTGCCATCCGAAATTATCATTCGTCTTGGGTTGCCTTGGACGATCTCTAACGTAGCAACTTTGGGTGATGGCAGTGAAGCGATGTTTGATTTTTATGCTGGAACAGTGATTTGGGATGGGCAATACCGCACGATCGATATTGCGGCATCAGAGACAGAACCATTGCTCGGAATGGCAATGCTTTACGGTTATCGATTACAGATTGATACTATCGAGGGCGGTATTGTTAAAATTGAAGCCTTGTGATTAATCCAGAAGCGATCGGCAAAATACGCTTTAACAATATTGGTTGTAAAGGTTTTCTGAATTGGTCGAGTGCAATCCTGTGAAATCACTGTGACTTTGAGTTTGGATATTTCACCCAGCCACCCATTCACCCATCCACCCATCGACTTCTCCACCTAAGCATTCGCTTCAGCCATGCGACGGGGTGTCGTTCCTTCCCAGAAGTCAGGCTTAGTGGCGCGTTGACCGGTTGCCCACTGGTAGATTTCTAGGGTCTTTTGAGCTTTGACATCCCAGGTGTAGTAGGTCATAGCGTGATCGTAGGCGGCAGCACCCAGATTGGCGACGCGGTGAGGATCTTGAACTAGGGATTCGAGTTCGTGGGTGTATTGGTGAACCAGGAAATCAAGTTTGCCCATGGGGATTTTGATGCCCCGATCTTCCCCAATTAACGTAGCAGGGCCGCCGTAATCGACGACGACACAGGCCATGCCGCAGGCCATCGCTTCAATGACCACGCCAGCGCCCAATTCGCGGATGGAGGGGAAAGCAAAGATTTCAGCTTCGCGCATCAGTCTGCCGACTTCGGACTGGGGTTGGTTGCCTAGGAGTTGGACACAGTGTTCTAGCTGGTATTCCTGGATCAGGGCTTCGAGGCGGATGCGTTCCGGGCCTTCACCAACGATGACCAGGCGGTGTTTTTGCAGTAGGGGGCTATTGGCAACGGCTCTGACCACGACCTCGGGCATTTTGTAGGGGACTAAGCGTCCTGCAAAGAGGATCGTCATGGGCTGATCCGGGCGAATCTGCCGTTGGGGCGGGTTGAAGAGGGCTGGATCAATGCCGACTTCTGGGAAGTTGATCATTTTGGGACGCTCCTGGGGGGGGAGGTCGGCGATCGTATGGTCAAACGCGGCCAGGATGCCCTTGGAATCGCGGTAGGTCGAACGGGCAAAGGGCAAGAGTTTATAGGCATTGCGAAATTTGCTGAGCCATTCGCGTTCGCGGCGTTGTTCTGCTAAAAAATCAGCGTGCCAGGGCAGATTGCCATTCAAAGGACCAATTAGAAAAGGCACAGGGCTAAAACTGGCGATCGGGCTGGGGGTAGTTGGAGACATGGGCGTAATCCGATGCACCAAGTCAAATTCCCCTTGGTGCAAGGCTTGCTTAAACTGCTGCCACACCAGCCACTCAAAGGCGAGATAGGTGGGATAGCCCATAGCCGTCTCGATTGTCCAACTGACACTGGTACCGCCCCGCAGCATGGCCGAGAAGCTGGTAATGGGGCGGGCTGCAAACTCGCTGTCAATGAATACAACCTCAGCCTTGCCTAAGCCGGTTCGTTGGAGTGTGCTTTGGTTGCGGATCTGGGTGGCGACGACGACTTCGGCATGGTTGGCGATCGCCCGTGCATACTGATAGCCCACCACAGGCAAGGAGGGTTGTTCAGGGTTGCATAATTCGGCCAGAATTAGAACTCGCATTGACAGATCTCCTTGAAATGCTTAAGTGACAGGGGGCTGAACAAGGCCTAAACAATAAAGGTTCAGGATGCCCTATGAGCAAGAAATAATGACAGCCCCCTTCAACCTATCGGCAAGGCTTTCTCAGAATTTGTCTAAAAACGGGAGGGATGACAATGACAAAACAGCGGTTTTTTTAGACTTCAAGGCTAGTTTCTTGGGGTTGACTAGCCTTGCCCAATTCGATTGATGTTGTTGAAGCCGTCTCAACAAACGAGGTTCCTCAAATCTGTCCGCGATCTGCCCACAGCCCCGCAGAATGAAGGGAATTGAAGAGTCAAGGTTGGATAAGCACTGTCTTTACTAAAGGACTTTTGGCAAAAGGGTTAGGAAGCCATAGATTCAGAGATCTGTCAGAGATCTGTAAGTGCATGGGCAACAGATGAGGTTAGTTGACCTGGCATTGCTGAATTCAGTTATGAGTTGTGTGGCGGCTGCACCAGCACACAATATTTCACAAACCCGTTGCCCTCGTCAAGCTACTGGACTTTCGGTATCAATAGCTGGTTGATGCCAAGGAGTTTGATTGGAAGACGGAACTATGAAAGACCATGAACCTACAGGAAACTGGTTAATCTCCTAAGTCATCCCAAATTCAAATTCAGAGAGTACATTAGGACGTTTTTTCAGAAGACGAATCTAATGGAATTTGATAACCAGCATACAGACTATACCGTAGGAGTGAAGTCAAGATTGTTACCTTTCAAGATTTTGATGAAAGATTGGATACTGGCGATGTTGAAATACAAAATTAACGCTGTTTTCGGCATAGATTACGGACAACACTGAAACAAACTGAGTAAGTAGAATTCAGATATTTTTTGTTTTTGAAAAATTAAGCAAGCTTCAACGGTGAAGTAGGAAGTCTTTTCTTCAAATTTTCGCCCTGTTTCTCCATTAATCCATTTATTCAATCCAAGATAAATCCAATCCGCTCTGCCGTTTGTAATAACCCATAGAGCACAACACATTCGTTAGTGAGGGTTAAAGATCGGGGCCATGGAATGTTGTGTAGCGGCGCAGTCGCCACGCAACATTCCATAGCTGAGTTCAGCAACGCCCGTTAGTGTTCATCCGCGAGCAAATTACAGAAAACCTAGTTTTTCAGGGACTTTAGTTTTTTAGAGACTTGTTTTTCAGAGACTTATTGTCTGGTGTCAAGGTCTTAGCCTCAAAACACTCTGTGACTGCTCGGTTACAAATCAATAAGGTAGCATTTTATACTAAGCATTATTACGGTGATAGTTGAAATTTTCATGTAGCTTGGGGCACAATACAGGCAGGGATTAATGAAGTCCATCTAGCTTTGAGCCCAAGATCCGAAATTGCCCCATGCCTGAAGAACTTCTGGAGGGGTCTGGAAATTTGGCCATGAACGAATCATGGAGGGGCATATGCCAAAAGAGTCTCAGCAGGTTTCCTGGAAAGTATGGGTTGTGATCAGTATCGTGACGGCTGGGCTAACGCCTTTGGCAGTCGAAGTTTTGCCGTCCCTTTCCTCTAGGTTTGCCAATCGTCTGCGACATAACTGTGTTGCAGCGGTTAATCAGCCTCAAACTCCGCTCAAGATTTACACCGCGCCCAACGACACCAGTGAGGGACAGTGGCTAGAGTTTTTGGGCAACAAAGCTCGGGTCACGATTGTGGGTGAAAGCGAAGGCTGGTACCGCATGAGTGAGCCTGCAAAAGGTTGGGTACAGAGCGATCGCATCACAGGCGCTTGTTTGCGATCGTTCTAAGAAGTTCACTCAGAAGCTCAGCGGAAATCGAAAAAGCCTCTGGAAAACGCTGCATGATGTGCAGATTCTCCCAGAGGCTTTTGTTGTGTTTTTCAGAAATAAGATTCAGAAATAGGATTGCAAGGTTAGGACAGCAAATTAATGCTGATGGTTTGTTACTGTCCGCTTGTTACTGAGGGCAGGTGAGATTGGTGAAATCACATTTGTAGATGTATTGCTCTTGCCAGCTTAGCGGAATTTCTAGGAGATCTCGGGTGCCAGTGAAGGCTTGGCCGACAAAAAAGAGCAAGGCGACGCAGTTGAGAATGATATGGACTTTCCGCCAAGTGTTGGTGCGGTCTTGGTAAATGTCGGGAAAAATCGCCAGCGAAAAAATCATCAGCATTGCCGCGACCATGCCGTAGTAGTAGTGCGAAACATACCACTCAAACCCTCGGCGAAACACCTCCGGCTGACAGCCCAGCAGCACCAAGCCCATGCCCGTCAGCGTAGCAAACACGCCGCGCCACAGTTTGGGTTGGGCACGGTTGAGAAAGGCCAGTGAGGCGATCGTCAAGGGAAACAAAGCCACCACAAACCAGGCACGCAGCGGATCAGTACTCCAAATATCAGGCGGAAACTTGAAGAAAATCGGATGCGCCAGCCCAATCAACACCAAAATTACCACCGAGTTGCTCAACCAGGTACCAAACTTCAAATGATCGGTGCCCACGGTCGGCGCAATTTTGTTTTTGCTACCGTCCACCGCTTTGATACGGCGCCGTCGGGTTTGCCATGCGAAATTCAAGACGATTCCCAGCAGCGGAAATACCAAGACGACCGCGATCGCCGGATGAATCAAACCCGCGACATCTTTTGCTCCCATAAAACCTATCTCCTCAAAATGGCTGGTGACCTGGATTGAACCGCAAACGAACTCCTGTCTGGATTCCCCCCTAGAATATGGGATTTCTTGGATTCAGGGAAGAGTGGGGAAGGGGGAAGGGGAAAGGGGAAAGGGGAAATCTGGGACTTGTTTGTGGAATGCATTTAGGATTGAGAACCGGGAAAAATTCTTGGGTTTTAATTCTTTGGCTTTGTTGCGGGTTCATCTAGGATTCATTCAAAGACAGCCCTTTGCCCTTTGCCCTTTCCCCCTTCGCCTCCTCACCCATCCACCCAAAACGCCGCAAAACCAAAGGTCGCATTGAACTGGCGGCACCAGATGACGGCGGATTGGAACTGGGAGAGGTCGGTGTCGTCGGAGAGGTCGGTGTCGTCGGGGATGGCGTATCGCTGCATACCGTTGGTTTGCTGGAGGCGACCTAGACTGAGATAGTCTTGTGGGGTGTAGGTTTGGGGCGTTGCTTGCTGATGCAGCAGGACAAACAGATCGGGGCCAGCATCGGTCATGAAGGCGGCATCGAATTCCAGGTAGCGTTTACCGTTTTCGGTGATGATGCGGGCGGTTCCGGCGGTGGGATGTTCGGAGGCGACGAAGGTTCCGGTTTTCAGGGAGGTTGATGCGATGTCCGGATTGGCTTGGACTTGGGCGGTAGATTGGGACGGAGTTTGAGCCAGGGTGGAAACGGGAGGGATGGCTTGGGTGGGGAGAGGGGCGATCGCCAAAGCTGGCCTCAAGGCTCCGGTGGTCAGGATGGTGGTGATGGCGATCGCAGCAAAGGTCATCGGGGTCAATTTCATCGTACTTCCCTTAAGAAAAATAAAGTGCAACATGCTAAGCAAAGAGCGAGTTTTTCAATGCGAACGAGTCAAGAACCCGTCAAACCGCTCCTCTTAGAACATGCCTTTACCTTAAGCAGCAAACTTGAACCTTGCCTGATCGGTTGCTGAGAATTAAAACAGGAAGAGATTATGCATTGCTCTGCAAATTCTCAGGGAATTTTCAGTTTACGTTGACAAGATATTGAACTGAAACCCGATAGCGTTTAAATCCAATTGCTTTTAATAAGAGTAATAGATTAGAACGGAAGTCCAAAATTTCTCTTTGTAATTCTTGAAAGTGTTCCCTTGAAACAAACTTTTGCACTTTGCTCTATCTTCAATAAACGCAGAGAAGCAGAGAACGCAAAGAAGAATTGGGAGAGGATAGCAAAGGAAAAGACTAAACCCTTTTCGCCTTTTCCCCTTCCCCTTTTCCCTTTCCCCTTCCCCCCAGTTCACCCATGAGTACAACGCCACTCGATCGTCACAAACAACCGCCCTCCAATCCACCCCAATCCCTCCGTCCCCAAACCGCGACGCTAGTGATGTTGGGGGTGATATCTTTTTCGGGGGCGATCGCCGCTGCCTGGTTCAATGGTCAGGGGACGATTAGCGAGATTTTTTATCAACTCAACGAGATTCAAACCCATCCGCCCATGTGGCTGGAAGTGCCGATGGTGATGGGGCAGTATTTGCTGTTTCCGACCGTGGCGCTGTTTTTGGTGGTGCTGGGGGTGATGAAGGTGTCGCCCTATCCTCGACAATGGTCGCGGATGGTGGTGGTGGGGATTTTGCTGGCGCTGACGATTCGCTATTTTCTCTGGCGGGCGATCGCCACTCTCAATCTCAGTACGCCGATGAATGGGGTGTTTAGCCTGGGATTGTTTTTCATGGAATTGCTGATGTTGTTTAGCAATTGCCTGCTGCTGTTTCTCATGCTGCGGGTGCGCGATCGCCGATCTGAGGCGGATCAACGGGCGATCGCCGTTCTAGAAGGCCAATTCACACCCTCGGTCGATATTCTGATTCCCACCTACGATGAGCCGACCTTTATCCTCAGACGCACGGTGATTGGCTGTCAGGCGATCGACTATGCTCCCAAAACTATTTATCTGCTGGATGACACTCGCCGTCCCGAGGTGCAACAACTGGCGGCAGAACTAGGCTGTGAGTATGTTTCTCGTCCGGACAATCGCTTTGCTAAGGCGGGGAATTTGAACCATGCGATCGCCCGTACCCAAGGCGATCTGATCGTGGTCTTTGATGCTGATTTTGTCCCAACGACCAATTTCCTCCAGCGCACCGTCGGCTTCTTCCAAGATTCGCAGATTGCCCTAGTTCAGACCCCCCAAAGCTTCTATAATCCAGACCCGATCGCCCGTAATCTGGGGCTAGAACATATCCTCACCCCCGAAGAAGAAGTCTTTTATCGGCAGATTCAACCCGTTCGCGATGGGGCAGGTAGCGTCATTTGTTCTGGGACTTCCTTTGTGTTGCGCCGCACCGCACTGGAGGCCGCAGGCGGATTTGTCACCGATTCCCTCAGCGAAGACTACTTCACCGGAATTCGGATTTCGGCTCAGGGCTATCGTCTGGCCTACCTCGACGAAAAGCTGAGCGCCGGATTGGCCGCTGAAAATATTACGGCTCATGCCATTCAACGGCTGCGCTGGGCTAGGGGCACCTTGCAAGCCTTCTTTATTAAGGCCAATCCTCTGACCATTCCCGGACTGAGTTTAATCCAGCGGTTGGCGCACTTTGAGGGCTTGTTGCATTGGTTTACCAGTATTTCGCGGGTGGGTTTCCTGTTGATTCCGTTGGCCTATTCGTTCCTGGGAGTGATTCCCCTGCGTGCCTCCACGCCGGAAGTGCTGTATTTCTTCTTGCCCTATTATCTGGTGCAGCTAGCCGTCTTTTCCTGGTTGAACCATCGATCGCGATCGGCGCTCCTCTCCGATATCTATTCCCTAGTCCTCTGTTTTCCCCTAGCCATTACCGTGGTGCGGGTGATGCTCAATCCGTTTTCTAAGGGGTTTGCGGTAACGCCCAAGGGGGGGGTGAGCGATCGCTTTTCCTACAACTGGCGACTGGCCATCCCCCTGCTCATCTTATTTGTCGCTTCCGCCATCAGCCTCTGGATCAACTTTGGCAACTGTATGCTCCAAGGCGGCTGGACTTCCGGCTACGGCGATTCCGCCAAAGGACTCGGCCTAGGCTGGATCTGGAGCCTCTACAACCTCCTGATGATCGGCACCGCCCTCCTCATCCTCCTCGATGTCCCCCGCCCCAGCCCCTACGAATGGTTCAACCTCCGCCGCACCGTCAAACTCACCCCCCAAGGAACAGGATTCAACGCAATTTCTCAAAACCCATCCACCCATCCACCCATCCACCCATCCACCCATCCACCCATCCACCCCTTCTGGGGCGCAACCACCATGCTCTCCGAAATCGGAGCCGAAGTCGCCCTCACCCAACCCGGATTCCCCGAGATTCAGCAGGGCGATCTGATGAAGGTGAGCCTAGAAATTCTCGAAGAAGGCATTACGCTCCCCGGTCAAGCGATCCGGACGGAGAACAAGCAAGGGTTTCCCACTGTGCGAATCATGTTTGAGCCCTTGAGCCTGACCCAGCAGCGGCAACTCGTCCAAATCCTCTACTGCCGCCCCGGCCAATGGCAACGCCGCAAAACACCCGGAGAGTTTCAGTCGCTGTGGATTTTGTTTCGGGTGTTACTCAGACCCAAGGTTCTGTTCGATCGCAATGCCGAAGTCAGCGCTGTTTCCGTTGCCCAAATCTAAAAGCTTTAGGAAGAAATGTATAGTACAATCGTTTCATTTGACTCCCATCCTGAATGAAAAGCGATTCATTGTTCTATCAGGTCTTCCAAACTTCGCCCCAAGTCTTCTTTGAGTTAGTAGGGAGTGACCAGGCGCAGAGTGGCCTGTACAGTTTTATCAGCCAAGAAGTCAAACAAACCCGCTTCCAAATCGACGGCATCTTCCTTCCTCACCATCGTCGTTCCGACCTACCCCTCTACTTTGTCGAAGTGATGGGCTACAAACCAAAACAAGGCAAACACTTCTACCAAGAACTCTTCACTGAAATTCATCTCTATCTCAACGACTACCAACCGCGCAACGATTGGAAAGTCGTTGTTATTTTTACCGAACATCGCTTTGACCCAGGAATCCCAATTCAACTCAATGAATACAGCAAAAATCCTAGACTTCAGCGCTTGTATCTCGATCGCCTTCCGGTAGAGCCAGACACCCAATCTCTAGAAACCGCCGCACTCCAACTAATCGGCATCAAGCCTAAAGTAGCAGCCACTAACGCCCAAACCTTGGTAACTCGCGCTAGAGCCGAAGTCACCGATGCTCTAGAACTGGCAAACATCCTAGAATTAATCAATACCATTTGCGTTTACAAATTTCCCAATTTAACTAGAGAGGAGATCGAGAGAATGTTGGGACTCAGCGAATTAAGACAAACAAGAGTTTTTCAGGACGCACAGCAGGAAAAAGCCCTGAGCCTAGTTACCAGACTCCTTACGCTGAAGTGTGGACAACCTACCTTGGAACAAGAGGCACAACTTCAAAAGCTCTCTGCGCCAAAGGTTGATGAACTGGCAGAAGCGCTATTGGGGTTTTCGTCACCAGAAGACCTGTCAGCCTGGTTGCAGGAGCATTCATAGCCAAGACCAGAATCTCCGCAAGCTGACCTGAATCTTTCAGAAATCCGGTACATTAAGAAGTGTAAAGAGAGTTTCTAATCTTCCTACCTAAACATGCCGTTTATTCATCTTCCCCAACCCTGGCAGCTTTCAGAACGAGAGGTCACCCCTGAGTCGGCCTTCCTGAATCGACGACGGTTCTTAAAAGGGTTGATTGGTGCGGGCGTGATTGGCTCGGCATTGCCTTTGGTGGGCTGTCAAAAGGAGATTGCGGCAAAGGATGCGCCTTTTGCGGGGACGACGGCTTTGAAGGTTCCAGCGAATCCTGCCTTTGTGAGTGGTGGCGATCGCCCCCTCACCAGTGATTTCCTCGCAGGCACCTACAACAACTTCTACGAATTTGGCGGCAACAAGCATATCTGGCAAGATGCCCAAGCTTTGCCGCTGGACAATTGGAAAGTGGAAGTCACCGGCCTAGTCAAAAATCCCAAAACCTACGATATCGACGACCTGCTCAAGTTTCCCTTAGAGGAGCGGATCTACCGCTTCCGCTGTGTCGAAGCCTGGGCAATGGTCGTGCCCTGGATTGGCTTCCCCATGAACGCCATCCTCAAGGCAGCCGAACCCGCCTCAGAAGCCAAATTCGTCCGCTTCATTTCCTACTACAATCCCCAAATCACCAAAGGCCCCAGTTTCCCACCCTCGCAGTTTCTACCTTTTCCCTACGTTGAGGCACTGCGAGTCGAGGAAATGGCCAATGATCTGGCCTTCTTTGCCGTTGGCAATTACGGTCGCACCCTGCCCAAGCAGCATGGCGCACCGATCCGCGCGGTCATTCCCTGGAAATACGGCTTCAAGGGAGCCAAGTCGATCGTCAAAATCGAGTTCGTCGCCGACCAACCCGCCACCTTCTGGAACACCATCAGCCCCGGCGAGTACAAATTCGAGTCCAACGTCGAACCCGATGTCTCCCACCCCCGCTGGTCACAAAAGCAAGAGCGCCTGGTGGGCGAGGGCGAGGACTTTAACTGGAAGGAAATGCCCTCTACGATTTATAACGGCTATGGGGAGTATGTGGCGGATCTCTATGCTTAGGGGCGAAAGGGGAAAGGGGAAAGGGGAAAGGGGGAAAGCCAAGGTGTCGTCTTTCCCTTTTCTTTGTCGATGTGACGAATTGCAGATTATTCTCACCTCTTCTTGGAACAATCTGCCAGCGATGAGAAACCTATCCCTTTCCTCTTTCGCCTTCTCCCTAACAAACCAAGTGGAAAATTAAAAACCCCACCCTTTCCCCTTTTCCCTTTCCCCTTTCCCCCTCTTAAACCTTGGACATAGGCGGCAACCTCTCCCACCCGAATACGGTTCACCACAATCCCCTCCGGGCTAGGAGTGACTAAACTGAAAGCATTGAATTGGACGAACGGAGTTTTCTTAGATCATTAGATCAATGGTGGGTTGGTTATTTTACCTCAACTCATTTGGCCTAAGAATTCGTAAAACCGTCCTGCCCTCGGTTCGGTAACCACGCCTTCATCAGAATCAGCAAAATACACAATATAAAGAGAGTGCAACGCCCCTGTTGTGCCGCTTAATTGTGCCGCTCACTGCTGCATTCGGTTGCTTTGAGTATCCCTCATGAGGCTTGTGACCAACGGGGATGGGAAAGTCCGGATGAAGCGCTGAAATGGACTCACATCCGAGGGACGGAATTTCCCAAAGCATTCGTCATTAAATACCTAGAACCTGTACTAGAACCGGAGCATAGTTTGATATGGCTAAAGTTGTTGGAATTGACTTAGGAACCACGAACTCCTGTGTCGCTGTGATGGAAGGGGGCAAACCCACCGTCATCGCAAACGCAGAGGGTTTCCGTACCACTCCCTCGGTTGTGGCCTATGCCAAAAATGGCGATCGCCTTGTGGGTCAAATCGCCAAGCGCCAAGCGGTGATGAACCCCGAAAACACCTTCTATTCTGTGAAGCGCTTCATCGGTCGCCGCTTCGACGAAATCACCCATGAAGCCACCGAAGTCGCCTACAAAGTCATCAATGTCGGCGGCAATGTCAAGATTGACTCTTCCACCGCCAGCAAGCAGTTTGCTCCTGAAGAAATCTCGGCGCAAGTGCTGCGGAAGTTGGTCGAAGATGCGGGCAAATACCTGGGCGAAACCGTCACCCAAGCCGTGATCACCGTCCCCGCCTACTTCAACGACTCCCAGCGTCAAGCCACAAAGGACGCAGGCAAAATCGCCGGTATTGAAGTCCTGCGGATCATCAACGAGCCGACCGCCGCTTCTCTGGCCTATGGCTTAGACAAAAAGAGCAACGAAGTCGTGCTGGTCTTTGACTTGGGCGGTGGTACCTTCGACGTGTCCATCCTAGAAGTGGGCGATGGCGTGTTTGAAGTGCGCTCCACCTCGGGCGACACCCACCTGGGCGGTGACGACTTTGACAAAAAGATCGTAGACTTCCTGGCTGAAGAATTTAGAAAGAGCGAAGGCATTGAACTGCGGAAGGACAAGCAGGCACTGCAACGCTTAACAGAAGCGGCTGAAAAAGCCAAGATTGAGCTATCCAGCGTCACCCAGGCTGAAATCAACCTGCCCTTCATCACGGCCACCCAAGATGGCCCCAAGCACCTGGATACAACCCTGACCCGCGCTAAGTTTGAAGAACTCTGTGCTGACCTCATCGATCGCTGCCGCATCCCCGTTGAGAATGCGCTCCGCGATGCCAAACTCGACAAGAGTAACATTGACGAAGTGGTGCTGGTGGGCGGTTCTACCCGAATTCCCGCTGTCCAAGAACTGGTCAAGCGCGTCCTGGGCAAAGACCCCAACCAAACCGTCAACCCGGATGAAGTGGTCGCCGTAGGTGCTGCCATCCAAGCGGGCGTGTTGGCCGGTGAAGTGAAAGACATCCTGCTGCTGGATGTAACCCCCCTCTCTCTGGGTGTGGAAACCCTGGGCGGTGTCATGACCAAGATCATCACCCGCAACACCACCATCCCCACCAAGAAGTCGGAAACCTTCTCCACTGCTGCTGACGGCCAAAGCAACGTCGAAATCCACGTCCTCCAGGGCGAACGGGAAATGGCCAACGACAACAAGAGTTTGGGAACTTTCCGTCTCGACGGCATTCCTCCCGCTCCCCGTGGCGTTCCCCAAATCGAAGTCACCTTCGACATTGATGCCAACGGCATCCTCAATGTCCGCGCCAAGGACAAGGGCACGGGCAAGGAACAGTCCATCAGCATCACCGGTGCTTCCACCCTGCCTCAAGATGAGGTCGATCGCATGGTCAGAGAAGCCGAATCCAATGCCACCGCCGACAAAGAACGTCGCGAACGCATTGACCTGAAGAACCAGGCGGATTCGCTCACCTACCAAGCTGAAAAGCAAATGACTGAACTGGGTGACAAGGTATCTGACGATGAGAAGACCAAGGTCGAAGGACTGGTCAAGGATCTGCGAGAAGCGATCGTCGCTGAAAACTTCGATCAAATCAAAACCCTATCCACCGATCTCCAGCAAACGCTCTACACCATCAGCAGCAACCTGTACCAGGCGGCAGGCGGCGGCGCAACCCCGCCTGAAGATGGCGGCGGCACCAGCGGCGGCTCCTCCTCCGGCGAAGATGATGTGATCGACGCTGAGTTCTCCGAAGACAACAAGTAAAACTCTCGCATCTCTGGTTTTAGGTCTGGTAGAGGGTCAAAGAAGGGGCGATCGCTCTTTCTTTGACCCTTTCCTGTTGGGGGGAAGAAGGGGAAAGGGGAAGGGGAAAAGGGGAAAGGGGGAACAGGGAAGAACCGGGAAAGTCAAAGGGTAACTAGCGAGCTTTGCATGGGAATTCATAGAATTTCCTTGGGTCACCCTTCCCTCCTTAGACTTTTGCCTAGATGCTCCAGGCAGTTGTCAATAATGATTTCAACGAGGATTTCATCGATCACCCTTTCCCCTTTCCCCTTTCCCCCTCCCCCCCCACGGGCACTTTTTCAGAAAAATCTTCGTCAGAGCCTTCATGAACCGTGGTTAGGGTTGATTGCTGAAGCCGGAATTGCCAGAGGAGTCGAGTTGTTTGGACTTTTCTGACCGTTGTGGGGGTAATTTTGGTAGAGTAATTAACTGTGACAATTCACAACAAAACTTGGTATTCATGGCGATCGCCTAAAGTCGATCGAACTTACAAACCGTTGCTCAATCGTACTAAACAGGTACATTCTCTATGTCACGACAAAAATCCCCAATGTTTCGTCTTGTTTCAGGTTTGGCCGTCGCAGGCTGCCTCTTAACGGGTACTGCCACCGTCGCCCTGGCGCAAGGACTGCCTGGACTCACCATTTTTAGTGGTGTAGAACAGGACAATCAACTGAACTACCGGTTAGATTTCGATGGCGAAGTGGGTCGTCCAGACCGCTATCGGCTCCGGATTCCGGCTCGGAAGATGACATTGGCCGTGAATGAATTTACGATCGCCTACCCCGACAGCTACACCGGCGAATTCAACCCCGAAAAGATTGAGGTGAGAGTCGATGGCGACGAAATTGCCCTGGACGAAGTCACCTGGGACGAAGAAAATCGTGTCATTGAAATCTATCCCCAAGAAGTGGTTCCAGCCTCCACCCGCGTCGAAATCATTCTCTCGGGTGTGCAAAATCCTCGACAAGTTGGCACCCACTACTTCAACGCCCTTGTGCGCTCTCCCGGTGATGTGCCCATGGCGCGCTACCTGGGCACCTGGATTCTCAGCATTGGCCGCAACGATTAAGTAGGTGATACCAACATAAAGGGGTGCCGTATACTCTGCGGCACCCCTTTATGTTTTTGACCCATATCATTTTGGATTGCAGAGATTGGATTGTGAGTTTCAGAGATTAGATTGGAGGCTGTCATAGGCAGGGAGACGACATTATCTATCTGCCCAGATCACTTAATGGAGTAGGAGATCAACTTATGAAATAGTTAGACATCTTGCAGAAATAGTAACTCTGTGAAGTAAATGAAACGTTGGACGTACTCTCATGAAACTCGATCGTATTACGAGCAATCCAAATCGGATGAATGGGCAACCTTGCATCCGTAACCTTCGCCTTACGGTTCGTCGGGTGATTGAGCTACTTGCAACTTATCCTAATCGAGAAGAATTACATCAAGAGTTTCCAGAACTGGAGGACGAAGATATCCGGCAAGCCCTAATTTTTGCCTCTTCCTACTTGGACGATCGCATCATTGAGCTTCCTAATCGCTATGAAACTGTTGCTTGATCAGGGATTGCCACTCTCCATGTCACTCAGCGAACTGTTACCGACCGTTAATCAGTTATCTCATCAAGATAAGCTGCGACTGATCCATCTTCTCCTTCTAGCAGTGGCCAAGGAAGAAGGATGCAATTTGGAACTAACTAGAGAAGATGATTCAGCCCATGCACTGATCCAACAGCTTGCATCTACTGAAGCGGTCGTATGGTTGCCTCAAACAGATAGCGCATCAGTCCAAGCCTTGTCAGATCTTCTGGTTGCAGCAAAGGAAGCATCTAATGCTTAATGGGTAACGCTATTTACTGAACGAAGAGACAATCTTGGGAGATTGGTCATCATGCCGTATGTCCACGGTTATTCCCCGTGGTTCTACATCAGATTTAGATTTTTCAATACCGAAATCAGACTCCCATAGGCAGTGAGTTGGGCGGTGCGTCCTGCTTCTAGGGGAGAAAGGTGAATTTGCAAATAGTCTTGGGGGAGATAGGCTAAGCGTTCTGCCCATTCGATCGCCACAATGCCCAACGGAAACTCCAGCCCTTCCCAGTAGGTTTCTAGATGCAGGTCATTGACTTCTTGGGGACTCAACCGATAGAGATCGAAATGGTAGAGGGGGATGCGGCCTTCGGGGTATTCGTTGAGCAGGATGAAGGTGGGGCTGCTGACGGGTTCCACGATGCCCAAACCTTCGCCCATGCCCTGGACGAGGGTGGTTTTGCCGCTGCCCAGGTTGCCTTCTAGGAGCAGGATTGAGCCGGGGGGGAGCGATCGCCCCAGCACAACACCCAGGTTTCGGGTCGCGGTTTCATCCGGCAGATTTAACGTCAGCATTAGAAAGTTTTAAGGGGAATCACTCAGCTTTATTGTGCCAGAAGTCGCCGATCTGTCCCCCGAATCGGGCAAGATGAAGTTGGATTCTGCCCAATCGTTTATTCCCATTCCCCCATGTGGACCATTATGCTTCCCAAACAGGTGCGCTACCTCCTGATTGGGCAAAAAAAACTCGCCATCTTTGAAGCCTGCGTGATTGGATTGGTGTCTGGGCTGGCAGCCGTGTTGCTCAAGCAGGGGATTGGGGTGGTGGGCGCTTGGCGGGTGCAAATGTCGCATCAGTGGCCAGCCTGGATCTTGCTCCCTCTGATTGGACTGGTGGGCGGTGGAATGTCTGGCTGGTTGATAGCAAGGTTTGCCCCGGAGTCGGCAGGCAGCGGCATTCCCCAGGTCAAAGCGGTGTTGGCCAATGTCACGATCGCCCTGAATCTGCGGGTGGCGATCGTCAAAATGGTCAGCGTTATTCTGGCACTTGGCTCCGGGTTAAACCTGGGACGACAGGGGCCGACGGTGCAAATTGGGGCGGCATTGGCGGCGCAGTTGAGTCGGTGGATTCCCACTTCACCGGAATATCGCAAGCAGTTGATTGCGGCGGGGGCGGCGGCAGGATTGGCAGCGGGGTTTAATGCGCCGATCGCTGGCGTGCTGTTTGTGGTTGAAGAATTTCTCCAGGACTTTTCCGGGGCAACGCTGGGGACGGCGATTTTGGCCTCGTTTATTGGAGCCGTAGTGTCTCGGTTATTGGGCGGACAGGGGCTGAGCCTCAATCAGGAAACCATTGGCAGTACGGCGACTTTTTCCCTGCAAGATGTACCGTTTTTTCTGATTCTGGGCTTGCTGGCCGGACTATTTGGGGCGCTGTTTGACCAGGGAATTTTTGCCAGCTTGCAGTTCAATCGCAAGGTGCTGCGGGTGAGCTTGCCCTGGAAGGTTGCGCTGGCGGGTTTGGCGACGGGCTTGATCTCGATCGCCCTGCCCCCAGAATTTCGGGACAACACGGGGCTGCAAGCGTCCTTGAGCATGGGCAATATCCTGTGGAGCGTGACGCTGCTGGCCTTTAGCGCCAAGTTTGTGTTGACGCTGATTGCTTGCGGTGCAGGAACGCCGGGTGGCTTGTTTGCCCCTTCTCTGATTTTGGGGGCGGCGCTGGGGCAATTGGTGGGTGGTGTGGCGCTGGGGTTGGAGGACTGGATTGGGGTTCCGATGGGGGTGCCGATGGGCGTTAGTCCTACAACGACCTATGCGTTGGCGGGGATGGGGGCGTTTTTTAGTGCGGTAACGGGGAATCCGATTACGGCGATCGTCATTGTGTTTGAAATCACCACGGATTTTAATCTGGTGCTGCCGTTGATGATTGGCTCGGTGATTGCCTATTTGATTAGCGATCGCATCCACCCCGGTTCTCTCTACAGTCGATTGCTGGCCTGGAACGGCATCCATTTGACCAAAGAAACCGACGCCAGCGATTCCTGGGCAGAACTGACGGCAGCCAACTTGATGCAGCGACGGGTGGAAACGCTCTCCAGTCAAATGGCGCTGACTGAGGCCGTGCAGGCTTTTTCGCGATCGCACCATCGCGGCTTCCCGGTGGTAGACGACGGCAAACTCATGGGCATTGTCACCCAGAGCGACCTAGCTGATTTGACTCGCCGCCCCGCCCTGCTAGCCGAAGCCGACCTCACCCTGGCTGACATCATGACACCCCAGCCCGTCACGGTCAGCCCCAAAGATCCGTTAACCCATGTGCTGTATTTGTTAAATCGGTTCAAGCTCAGCCGTCTGCCCGTTACAGAAGGTTCAAAACTGGTTGGCATCATCACCCGTGCCGATATTATTCGCGCCGAGGCCGATCAACTCAACGCCGAAACGCAGCAGTTTGGCCCCCAGCCCGAGCCTTCCTATGTGGTCTATCAGACGCGATCGCCCGCCACTGGAAGCGGTAGACTGCTGGTGCCGCTGAGCAATCCCCAGACGGCTCCGGTGTTGATGCAGATGGCGATCGCCATTGCCCGCGATCGCGACTACGAAGTGGAATGCCTGCAAGTCATCACCATTCCCCGAGGCAGCGCCCCCGCCGAAACCCAGGTTCGCAGCACCCACAGCCGCCGCTTGTTGCGCCATGCCGAACAAATCGGGCGAGAACAGCAAGTCCCTGTCCATACCCAGGTTCGCGTCGCCCATGATGCGGCTCAGGCGATGCTAGAAACCATCAAAGACCGCCATATTGATCTAATGCTGATGGGCTGGAAAGGGAATACCAGCACCCCTGGTCGAGTCTTCGGCAATGCCGTGGACACCATCATTCGCCAAGCTGCCTGCGAAGTCGTTCTGGTCAAACTCTACGAAATGACCCGCTTCCACCGCTGGCTGATCCCGATCGCCGGAGGCCCCAACGCCCAGGAAGCCCTGCAACTCCTGCCATCACTCCTGACCCTGGAACCATCTCCGACCATCCGCATCTGTCAGGTCTTCGAGAAAAACCCAGCCTTCTCAGACCTGACCCTCCTTGACAAAACGGTGCAAGATCTCGCCGAGGAAATCTCCCATCCCATCAGTGCTAGAGCGCTCTGGAGCAATTCCGTCCCCGAAGCCATCACCCAAATTGCCAAGCGAGAACGCTGCGATGTGATCATGCTAGGAGCTAGCCGGGAAGGCTTGTTGCAACAGGCGCTGCATGGCAACATTCCAGAAGCGATCGCCCGAGACAACGATTGCACCGTAATTCTGGTTCGTGGCGCGATCACGGATTAGCAACAACTTTTACCCTTACAAGTCAGGGTATTAGGCGTATTCATTGTCCGTTGGGGTTGACGGTGACTGCTACATAGACCTGCGGTTTTTCCAGTACCCAGGTTCTCGATTGCTATGCATCACTGCCATAATCAGAATGTAGTCTTGCTCAAGCGTGTAAAGGATTCCATAGGGAAACTTCCGGGTCATACAGCGTCGAACATCTTCATCAATTACGGCGTAGCGTGTAGGGAATTCTCGAATCTTATAAATTGCCTCTTCAACAGCATTAATAAAGGCTTGCGCCACTTCGGTTCGCTGTGTCAGATAGTATTGAACTGCCTCAGAATATTCTGTAAGTGCTTCAGGATGAAATACGTATCTCATTGCTCCAATAGCCGTCTAACTTGAGCAAGCGCATCTTCTCCTGGAATCGGTTGTATGGAACCCTCTCGGATCTCATCTCGACGTTTCTTGGCTTCCACAATCCAAGCGGCTTGAATCTCTGGATCTGGGTCAAATTCTAAGCTCGCAATGAGTTTTTCAACTAAGATTGCCCTAGATTCACTGGGAAGGGATAGAAGTTCTTCTGTCAATTGCTCGATTGACCGCATAAAACCTCGCAGAACCTTGAATGTTGCTCTCAGTTTAGCAACTTGGGTCAATTTTTAGAGTTGAGCGTTGGAGCAATTTATCTATTGAAATGAAATGGGGTGAAGTAGCGCAACGACCTCACCCCATTTCTTGCTCCAACTCAAAAAGTTAACTCAGCAAATTGAACCGGTTAGCCCTGATTAAGCCGCTCGTAAGGTGCGGGATTCGATCGCCGTGAATTGATGCATTTGGGGTGGGGGTGCGGTTTGGCAAGTTGCCTGCCAGAGGCGGGGGATGTCGGCGCTGTTGTAGACGCGGAATTCGCTTTCGACCGTGGCTTCTGCTGATCGCACCGCCTGATTCAGCACCAGGGAACCCTCGGGATCGGAGACCGAGCGATGAAAGGTTCCGGGTGGGATGCGAAGAATTTCGCCGTTTGCCGCCAATCGCACCATGTGGAACGGAGTTTCCCAGGCAAAATTGACCAGATAAAAGGTGCGTCCGCCTGTCAGCGCCAGAAGATTATCTTCCTGGTGGGGATGCATATAAAACTGCCATGCTCCCGTTGCGCTATTGTTTGGACTGACGGCTGGGCCTTCATGGAAGACCAGATCACGGGCGTTGGAATTGGCGATCGTGATGTCGAAAAAACGGACACTAGGAGTATCGCGGAATTTTTGGTAAGGAATCAGTTCAAACATGATGGAAGGTTCATCCTTTCTGGGATCGGCAAGGAGTGCAGAATGATGAAGATACGTTAACCTGCTTGTAATCCAGTTAACCTCAGCATCATTTCAGAAACAAAACCGATCGCGACGCATATCTATGCGAAAAGTGAATAGATAGGGGAGAGAGATGGGGAAACAGTAATGAGTTCTGGTAGGGGCGAAAGGGGAAGGGGGAAGGGGGAAGGGGCGATCGCTGAGTTGAACCACGGCAGTCTTTCCGAGATGTACTCAAGTTGCGTTAGTTTCTAAAAACATTTGGAAAAGCACGATGGAGCAGCACCATGAATGCCAAGGTGACACCAGCCCTATCACCATCTGGAGAAGAACCTGGAGAAGAACCTGGAAAAGACCCATGAATTGAACCCCGAAAGTTCCCACGAATCGGATCTCTAATCTGCTTTGTGTCAGTCCGCGACTTGCCACCTAGTCAGAACCCTTATGAATATGGGCGTTCAGGCATTTTTAAGGCTCTATCGCAGTTTCCAGGCATTTAGAGGCTTGTAATCCAGGTTGGGTAGGCAACAGAGCTGACACAAACTAATTTAGTGCGACACGTTCTCTCGAAACCAACGAAAGCTGGGGGAAGAGAGGCAAGGTCATCGAACCTTGACAACTGATGTCTGATGAGGGTGAAAGCCCCTCCCTCCTGGTAGTGGAGTGACAGCATAACCCCCAGGTTTGCGACTAGCCATCAACGCCTGAAGCGGGGTTAAACGACGGTAACTGGAAGCCCAATCCGGCACACCGTTTAGCAAGCTGTATACGGATACGAAAGGAAACCATGCGTGAAGGATCGTGATTTGTGAGCGGTGAAATCAGGCTGAAACACCGCAGCCAAAAGGCAAAGGATAAGAGACGGGCATCTTAAATTATGACCCGTGACTACTCTCAATAAACCCGGTCTAGAGTGGAGTCCTAAGTACAGCAAAGATCAGGCATTGGAACGTGGGAACCCCGTTCATCTCTCTGGGAAGGTCGATACCCAGAGTCGGTGCTAACCTCATGATGGGCGGGATTGGGATTGTGTAAGAAGCTAACGCTTGAGGTAATGCTCAAGATACGCTGACGTACACACTGCAACTTGGATGTAGACAAACTTAGTAGAGTGAATAAGTTATGAGTCCGTCTATGCAGACGAGATATGAATGGAGCCAACTGCCCTGGAAGAAAATCCAGGTCAAGGTGGTCAAGCTCCAACGGCGGATCTACAGAGCCAGTCAACAGGGTAACGTCAAGTTAGTTCACAGGCTTCAGCGTCTGTTAATCAAGTCCTGGTACGGGCGGCTTCTGGCTGTTCGACGGGTAACTCAGGACAATCAGGGCAAGCGGACAGCGGGAGTAGATGGTACCAAAAACCTGCTTCCCCCGCAGCGTCTACATTTGGCTCAGCAACTGAGTCAGATTCCTCAACCACGACCCTTACGGCGGATTTGGATTCCCAAGCCAGGGAAGTCAGAGAAGCGCCCATTGTCCATCCCGGTCATGGCAGACAGAGCCGCCCAAGCGCTGGTCAAACTGGCGCTAGAACCCGAATGGGAGGCAAAATTCGAGCCAAACCTGTACGGTTTTAGACCAGGACGTTCTTGTCATGATGCGATTGCAGCCATTTTCAATATCATCCGTCAGCGCCCTAAATACGTGCTGGAGGGAGATATTCGGGGTTGCTTCGATAACATCTCGCACCAGGCTCTTTTGGAGAAAATTCAAGCCCCACCGTCAATCCGCCGAATCCTACACGGATGGTTGAAGTCTGGGGTGTTCGATAATGGATTCCAGGCAACTGAGCGAGGCACACCGCAAGGAGGAGTGGCATCTCCTCTGTTGACGTTGATTGCCCTCTATGGATTAGAAACCCTGATTCAATCGCTTGGAACTAAGCAACATCCGATTCACGCCGTATTTTACGCCGATGACTTCGTGGTGTTCGCTAACCGACTATCGGACATCAACCGGGCAAAAACAGCGGTTGCCGATTGGCTAGAAGGCATCGGGTTACAACTCCATCCCGAGAAGACTAAAATCAGCCATACCCTTGATGGAAAGGCAGGTTTCGACTTTCTCGGCTTTACGGTGCGTCAATATCCTGTGGGCAAATATGCCTCTAAACACGGATTCAAGACCCTGATTAAACCCAGTCAACAGAGTCAATGCCGTCACCTGACACAACTGAAACAGATTGTATCAACTCATGGTGCAGCGACCCAAGCAGGGCTAATTGTTCACCTTAACTCAGTCATTACTGGATGGTGCCAATATTACGCCACAGTGGTCAGCAAAGAGGCGTTTGCTTCGATGGACTATCACCTGTTTGGACAACTGTTGCGCTGGGCAAAACACAGACATCCGAAGCTCAGCACTCATCTAATCGTGTCGCGATACTGGCGGGTTAACCAGGGAGATGGATGGGTATTTCAAGCCAACGACGGCTCCAAACTCCGTCGCCACAATGAAACGCCAATTCGTCGCCACATCAAGGTTCAAGCCAATCGTTCCCCTTATGATGGAGACTGGGCTTACTGGGGTACAAGGCTCAGGCACTATCCTCAGCTACCACCACTAAGAGCAATATTGCTCAAACAACAAGGTGGCAAATGTGCCGACTGTGGACTTTACTTTTGTTCGGATGATCTCATTGAGGTACATCACCAAGATGGGAACCACGGCAACCAGAGCCTGGAAAATCTGACACTGTTGCACCGTCACTGCCACGACCAGGTACACGCAGCAGCGACACTCCCCGCAACTGGCATTCCTGACAATGAACCAAGTTGGAGAGGAGCCGGATGCACGGAAACGGGCAAGTCCGGTTCTGAAGCCAAGCAGGTGGGGTGACCTACCTGCTTAGGTTAACCA
>JALOOP010000537.1 GCA_025454315.1 Oculatellaceae cyanobacterium Prado106 | reverse complement strand
CGATAAAGTCTATTGAATTTCAGAGTCCTGCCTGATACGGCAAGGTAAAGTAAAAGGTGCTGCCTTGTTTGTGAACGGATTCAACCCAAATGGTGCCTCCATGTCGCTCTACAATTTTTTTGGCAATGGTCAGCCCCGCCCCAGTGCCACCGCCGTATTTACTAGGGCCATGCAACCGTTTGAAAATCCGAAAGATATTGTCGAGATGATTTTCGGGAATACCAATGCCATTGTCTTTGACATAGAGCGTCAACAGCATATTCGGGAAGGTGTCTTCATCAACCTGACGTTTACGGGATGCTCGCACCGGATCTAACCAGCCAATTTCAATCCTTTTTGGATCGCGGTCATTGTATTTAATCGCATTGCTGATTAAATTGGTGAACACTTCACTCATTTGGACGCGATCGCACATCACCCTTGGCAAAGGACGCGGAATCTCAATCTGAATCGAGGTTAAATCAACACTGATACTCAACACATCGAGAACAGTCTGTACCAGTTCATTGAGATCAGTGGGTTGAAGGTCGAGTTCGACCCGTCCCAAGCGTGAGAAATGCAATAGAGAATTGATGAGATCCTCCATGCGTTGGGTAAGGCGAACCAGGGTGTTGAGCTTGGCGATGCCGTCTTCGTTGAGGATATGGCCGTAGTCTTCGATGAGGAAGCTGGAATAGTTGTGGATGCCTCGCAGCGGTTCTTTCAAGTCATGGGAGGCAATGTAGGCAAACGAGTCTAGTTCGCTGTTGCTACGCTCTAGTTCCAGGTTAATTTTGGCTAGCTCATCGGCTTTGCGGAGGACAATACCGACGATCGCACTCCGTAACTCCAACACCGCCTCGATTTCACAGGGCTTCCAGGGGAGCGACTGACCCTGAACGGTTTGTTGCCAAGCGGTGAAGGATTTGCGGGGAGAGAGCCGGACTTCACCGTTGTCTAAGACCTCTACAGGTTTATTGGGATTACCGCCCCAGGTGACGGTTTGGATCCGTTCCGGACGAAACCACAGGATGTAATTGCGGTTGACGCGGGAGATGGCGAGGGCCAGGAGGCCACTGGCGATCGCCCGAAAGTCGGCAGCGGGGGGATAGTCTTGGGCGAGGGCTGTGGTTGCGAGGATATTGCCTTGCATCTGGGTTTCGACCCAGGAGAGCAAGGGTTCAATTTGATCTAGATCGGGCGTGTGACCGAGCGCATACCACTGATCGTTCCAGCAAATGATCGCGCCCTGTGCATTGGCCAGTTCTAGAAGGTTGGTTTCCTGGTTTAACAAACCGTTTAACAAGTTGTCCTGTTGGGGCATGAGTTCGACAAAATTGGACTGAATGGATTTCAGTTTCATTTTGTAGTCGAGGTCTTCGTTGGCCTCTTTGGCGTTCAGTTCCAGCGACATGACCTGTCCCAAAAATTCACAGGCCGTTCGCACTTCATAGGTGAGATATTTGGCCGACTGATGGTGACAGGCGATCAGCCCCCAGAGCTTTTTGTTTTGGATTAGTGAAATGGACATGGAAGCCCCTACGCCCATGTTGTGCAGGTATTCAATGTGGATGGGAGAGACACTCCGCAGTCCCGAGAGGCTGAGATCGGTCAAGTGTCCGGTGAGGGGATTGAGGGTTGGAACCAGTGCAGCGGGATGATAATCGACATCAGGGATGAGCCGTAAGCCGTTGAGGGTGTAGAGTTGTTTGGCTTGTTTGGGGATGTCGCTGGGGGGGTAGTGCAGCCCCAGAAACGGCATCAGGGCATCGCGTTTGTCTTCGGCGATGACTCGGCCTGCGCCTTCTGGGTCAAACTGGTAGACCATGACGCGATCGAAGTCGGTTAGCTGTCTCACCTCTTTGACGATAACATCACACATATCGCTGAGGGTATGGGCGTTTTGCAGTTTGGCGATCGCCCCTTTCACCAGACGATAGAACCCAAAGAAATCATCCGGTTGATGGGTTGGGGAAGGTTCTAGTTCAAGAATCAGGGATTCTGCTTGACGATGTAGGATGCCGTCGAATACGCGATCGGGGGTGCGATCGTTACCGCTATTGTTTACGTCACCGATAATGTCATCGGAGTGATTTGGCTGAATGGAAATTTTAAGGGGATTGACTGTGGCAAAATCTTTGGCAAGACAGTCCTGGATCATCTGAAGTTGGGCAGGACTGAGTAATTGACTGAGCGGCTGGTTGAGCAGGGCTTCGGGGGGAATCCCTAGCAGTTGGGCGCTATTGCTGCTGATTTGGACAATGGTCAACGCTGGCTCTTGAAGGACGAACAGCAGTCCGTGGGGTTGAATTTTTCCGGGGATGTGGATGGGTTCGCGATCGCAGTTGGTTAAATCAACGGTATCTGGAGAAACCGTCTCGGGCTGACTGGTTGGCTGCTGGTTCAACATCAGGGTTTAGAGTAGAAGTTTTGAAAGCCGAATTCAACAAAGACGGAGCTTGAAAGACGGAGCGTGACGAAAGGTGCTGCCCTTTATTCTACCGAGTTCTTCGAGTCCTTGGACAACAAATTGCTTGCACCCCTAGCCAGTTCCCCTACAAGCACAATCGTTAGAATGCGTAGCGGTAGAACTCATAAGCGGTAGCGGTAGGATGCGTTAGCGATTTTGATCTCGCAAACCCTGGCCAGTTCCAGGAGTGATTCCCAATATCGCCGGATTTTAGAGATTCTAGTTTCCGGATTTATAGGTCTAGATACTGGTTTGTAAGGACTTTAGTCCTCATCACGGTAAGCATCGTTGAATTGGAACTTGGCAGAACCCGGTGATTTTAGAGCGTTATTCCTGGATTGATTGATCAAGTTTCATCAATGGGTTAAAAGGCTTGGGTTAATAAGCTGATGCATCACATGATTTTTCCAGGTTCAGGAAATTTCGGACATAATCGGTGACAGCTTATGAGGTGTATAGTACGCTTGTTCAAATTGGCTGTAAGAAGAGGTTATGCGATGAGATCCGATTTTCTATCAATTGTTTCAGCGATCGCCCACTTGGTTATTCGACCTGATTGGGCAACGTCCCAGCAATGCAGAAGAATACCGATTTGACTCAGTGGCGGTCAAAGAACCCAAGTTTGAAATTGACGGGGTGTTTTTGCCGCCCGAATCAGAACCGGGCACCATCTATTTCTGCGAAGTTCAAATGCAAAAGGACGAAACGCTCTATGAGCGGCTCTTTGGCGAGTCGTTGCTGTACTTCTATTGCAACAGTCCCCGATTTTCCGATTGGCAAGCCGTCGTCATCTATCCTTCTCGCAGCACTGAGCAAAGCAAAGTCTACCCCCATCGCTCCTTGCTCAACGGAGAGCAAATGCATCGAATCTACCTGGATGAGTTGGGGGATGTGCGATCGCTCCCCGTCTCGGTAGCCACCGTCGTCCTAACCATTGTAGATGAAGCAGAAGCCCCAGAAACCGCCCGATATCTGCTGGCCAGAACTGAGCAGGAGGAATTTACAACCCGAGAAAAGCAAGACATAATGGATGTCGTCACCTCAATCATGATGTACAAATTTACAGCGCTCAGTCAAACGGAGGTTAGGGAAATGCTAGGACTCAATCTATCCGAGGAACCAAGGGCAATTCGGGAAGCTAAGGAGGAAGCGACGCAAGAGGCAAAGCAAGAGGCGCTACAAGGAGCGTTGCTCCGATCGCAAGCGTTGGTTTTACGCCTGCTAGTTAAAAAATTAAGCGTAGTGGATGAGTCGGTGTGCGATCGCATTTCCACCCTATCGATCGACCAACTTGAAGCGTTAACAGAAGCCATATTGGATTTTGCCAGCTTAAATGATTTGCAAGCTTGGTTAGCTGAGAACTTTTGATAGATGCCCCATCCAAGCTGACCTTGGACGAATCTCTTGAGGGGGCTTAGAGGAATGGAGAGAGTAACTAGAAGATCGGGATATAATGACTTTGATCTTGCGTCCTCTGGAAGTTTTCTATGCCCTCGCCATTTCCTGGGATGGACCCTTATCTGGAACAGCCCAACTTTTGGTCATCTTTCCACTTTCGCCTCATTAGAGAAATGGCTTCGGCGATCGCGCCCTACATTTTGCCAAAGTACTATTGCCTCGGCAATGAAAGAGAATGCACCAAATAAAGTGAAAGCGTGATGGGGGGTGCGAAGCACCCCCCATCACGCTTTCACTTTATTTGCCGAGGCAATATAT
>JALOOP010000536.1 GCA_025454315.1 Oculatellaceae cyanobacterium Prado106 | reverse complement strand
CTGGACAAAGACCCGGTTGGCTCAGCAGTTACTTTGGGAACAACTCAGTGTGGTGTTGCCGTTGATCTTGCTGGTGCGGGGGGTGGGGGCGATCGTCAATAGTTATTACATGGTCGGCTTGGCCTGTCTGCTCGGATTTTTGGCGTTATCTCCAGCCATTTTGGGAGTAGGGCGATCGGTCAAACCATCTTAGTCTTTGTCATCCCTTTAGTCCTAGGGCAAAGAACTCTTGGGTAGGGTTGGTGCATCTTTGGGGGAATGGCGATCGCTTACCAGAGAAAACGGTTCCAGGAATAATGATGATTTCCCATCCTTCTAACCCCTGCAATAAAATGACTCTATCCTCGGATGCCCCTGTCTCAAGATTCTTTCGGCCTTGTCTCTAACTCCTTGCTCTCACTCCCCCATGCCAGAAACGATTCAACTCCAACTCCCCGTTCGCCTCTATCTGCGACTGGTTCAGACAGCCCAGGCGACTCAACGCCCCCTCGAAGAAATCATTCTCCATGCCCTGACCGTCGGCAGTCCACCCGACTGGGATGATATCCCCGATGCCTTCCAAGCCGATATTGCAGCACTCGATCGCTTAGACGATAACACCCTCTGGAGCGTCGCTCGTAGCCAGAAACCAACCGCAGACCTGGAACGTTACGATGAGTTACTGGAGCGCCATCGAGAACAACACCTCACAGATGCCGAGCGGCGAGAACTAGCCGAATTGAGACAAGAGAGCGATCGTTTTATGCTTTGTAAAGCGCAAGCATCTGCGTTGCTCAAATGGAGAGCATCCGCGTCAGCAACAATGGACAGATCACTTTACCTGGAGCGATGATGGCACCCAAGTTATCGGGTTAACTGCGATTGGTCGTGCCACAGTTCTTGCGCTTCAAATGAATCGTCCTGCGATCGTGGTTGCGCGTCGGCGCTGGGTTTCTAGTGGTTGGCATCCACCTTCATGAAGTAGAAAATGTAGGTTGGCGATCGCCCCCCACCCAACCGCCCGAATATCCTCCGATTGATAAGTTGAAGAAAAATGGGAGAAACGGTAATCTGCATAAAAATCACCCTTAATCATTCTTCCTAGAGAGAGTTGACGATGACTCAAACGCCACCGCAAGCTCCCAATCGAGATACGAGTTCGTCTGGCGTGGTTCGGATTTTGGATGGCATTGAAGCCTTGGGGAACAAGCTCCCTGATCCGATTACTTTGTTTTTTATTCTCTGTTTGATCGTAGTGGGCGTGAGTGCGATCGCAGGCACCGCCAATCTCTCCGTCGTCAATCCCGCTAACCAGGAAACCGTCACCGCCGTTTCCCTGTTAACTCCTAATGGGCTACGACGCATTGTCAGTGAAGCCCTGGAAAACTTCGTCGCGTTTCCGCCTCTGGGGACGACCTTGGTGGCTCTCTTGGGCGTTGGCGTGGCCGAATATACGGGGCTATTAGGGGCGGCACTGCGGCAACTCGTGCAGGTTGCGCCTGTCCGGTTGATTTCGCCCGTGGTGGTGTTTGCGGGGGTGATGTCGAATGTGGCTGGGGATGCGGGCTATGTGGTGCTGGTGCCGCTGGGCGCGGTGACGTTTTTGGCCTTTCGACGGCATCCGTTGGCAGGACTGGCGGCGGCTTTTTCGGGAGTGGCGGGGGGATTTAGTGCCAATCTGTTGATTAGTCCCACGGATGCTCTGCTCAGCGGCCTGTCCCAGAGTGCAGCGCAGTTGATTGATCCCAACTATACGGTGAACGCCACCTCGAATTATTATTTCATGGTGGTTTCAACGCTAGTGGTGACGCTGGTGGGATGGTATATCACTGACAAAGTAGTTGAGCCACGTTTAGGAACCTATTCAGAAATCAATTCAGCCAGTGAAACAACGCAGATGAATGCTGAAACGCATCGAGAGCAAGTCGTGGAGGACTTCAGTGAGGGCGATCGCCATCCCGCCAACTTCAACACCACAGAACCCAGTGTCGATCCGGTAGAAGAAGGGCGATCGAACACAGCACCGCTCAGCGCAGTGGAACGCAAAGGACTCCGCTGGGCAGGCTACTCGCTGCTAGCGTTTATTGCGCTGATCCTGGCGCTGCTGTTACCCCCACAGGGCATTCTGCGCGATCCGGAGACGTTTACGCTGATTCCTTCGCCGTTTATTGAGGGGATTGTGTTTATGGTGGCGATCGCTTTCTTTATCCCCGGTGTCGTCTACGGCAAGGTCACCGGCTTTGTGCAGAGTGACAAAGAAGTGGCGCAGGGGATGGCACAGGCCATGAGTTCCATGGGCTATTATCTGGCGCTGGCCTTTATGGCGGCTCAGTTTGTAGCGTATTTCAACTGGAGCAATTTGGGGATTATTTCAGCGGTGAGCGGCGCGGAGTTTCTGCGATCGACCGGAATTGCAGGGCCGCCGCTGTTTGTCTGTTTTATTCTCTTGAGTGTGCTGCTGGATCTGTTTATTGGTTCAGCCAGCGCCAAGTGGGCAATTATGGCTCCCATTTTTGTGCCAATGTTTATGCTGGTGGGCTACTCTCCAGCCTCGGTTCAGGCAGCTTATCGAATTGGAGATTCCACCACGAATATCATTACGCCGCTGATGCTGTACTTCCCCATGGTGGTAGCCTTTGGACAGCGCTATGACAAGAATCTGGGCATTGGCAAGCTGATCTCGATTATGCTGCCCTATTCGCTGTCATTTTTGGTGGCTTGGTCGCTGTTGTTTGTGATTTGGTTTGTGTTGGGTTTACCGTTAGGGCCAGGGGCTGGGGTACAACTTTGAGAATTCCTGTTTACGATTGATCAACTCACGATTTATAAACATCTCCTCGCGAACCAATCATCGTGACGACATAAGTCTGTTTTGCAGTATCTTCAACGAACAAAACTTGATATTTCCCAACTCGTAAACGTAATTCTGAGCGACCTTTCAGAGGTTTTATATCTAACAGAGAAGGCTCCACCAGCAAGGTATCTAATGCCTCAATAATTCGAGATTGGTCATCGGATTGCATTCGTTCCAAATACTTTAGAGCAGGTTTGAGAACAACATATTGCCAATCAGCCAAAATTCCCTCCAAACAACCTTTGCTTCAATTCTGCTGAAGAGAGTCCCGGATCTTGCCCTTCCCAATAACTCTTTAGGGCTGCCTCACTTTCAGCAATTTCATCGGCAGGGATAATTTCATCGGTACCTTCTACGGAAACCACCTGCTCCAGCACCGCCGTTAGTGTTTCGACAAGTTGTATCTGCTCGTTGAGCGTTAATCTTTGGGCTAAACTCAAAACCTCTTGATAGTCAGCCATAGTCTATGTCCTGCTATTATTCACTTGCTTCCAGTATAAACGAAACCCGAAACGAAGCTTCATTTTAGATAGCTGAAAGCTGAAAGTAGGAACTCAAAATAGCATCAGGATCGCCTAGAGGTTTTCCTAACGGCTCTGATGGAATCGAAAGGTGTGAATTACCTCTTAAAAACGGTCGCCTTAGCCTAGAAGTTCGATCGCTCCTACTCAGGCAGCTTTGTCAATAATCTGCAAAAGCTTATCGTTTGTCATGGCATTTCGAGGAGTGGGAGAAGGGGAAAAGCGATTCCAGAATTTTATTAACAAAAAAGAAGGAGCATAGCTGGGCTATGCTCCTAATCATCAGGGTGCATCTACCACATATTATGACCAAAATCACCGTTGCCACCTCGACCTGATGACTCCGGCGGAACCAGGATAAAACATCACAACTCCGGGTTCTCTCTCATGCTTCCCTCAACCGATTACCCTGCTCACAGTCAATCACACCACACAACCCTAAAACCCGGAGTTTACGGAAGAGGGTGTCACCCCTCACTGGGTAAATTTATGGAGATGGGAATGGAAAAATCTATGAATTGGAATGAGCCGAAAGAAGGTGCGATCGCCCAAAAACGCAGACTTTAACGCTAATTTTTCCGTTTCCACAACATGCCTAAAATCCCCCGCTTCCTGATCGCTACATTCCATTTAACCCGATGCAAACCCAAGCAGGGAACCCTACAATACATTTGTTCTTCCACTCTTACCTGCAATGTCCACGCTCCGTTCTGACCAGGATTCGCCCTGGAAGGAGATCTTGCGCCAATACTTTCCAGATGCGATCGCCTTCTTCTTTCCGGCGATCGCCCACTGGATCGACTGGAGCAAGCCCATCACCTTCCTCGACAAAGAATTCCAGCAAATCGCCCCCGATGCGGCCATCGGCAGACGCTACGCCGACCAACTCGTCAAAGTCTGGCGCAAGCGTGGCAAAGCCCTGTATCTCCTCCTCCATGTCGAGGTGCAAGCCGCCCCCGAAGCCCATTTCCCCGAGCGCATGTTCATCTACAACGTGCGAATCTTCAACCTGCTGGGTCATCCCGCCATCAGTCTGGCAATTCTATGCGACAGAAACTCAAAATGGCGACCTCAGCACTATGGGTTCACCTACCCCGGCACAAGCCTGTCGTTTGACTTTGAAACGGTCAAGCTAATCGACTA
>JALOOP010000132.1 GCA_025454315.1 Oculatellaceae cyanobacterium Prado106 | reverse complement strand
CTGGCCTGCCGCAACTCATCGCTCAAGGTTCCCCTATAGAGTGCGATCGCCCCCTGCCACACCGTCGTCAACCGTTGCACCATCAGCCCCTCGGATTGAGTCCAGAGTGTGGCGATCGCAGCGTCGAATTCTGTAGTCGATGAGTGGATGGGTGGATGAGTCGATGAGTGGATGGGTGGATGGGTGGATGAATGAATGGGTGAATGGGTGGGTGGATAGATGTTCTCCCTATCTCCCGACCTCCCCCTCTCCCCCTCTCCTTCCCCGCCCGCCCCATCTCCATCCCCGCCACCGCCCGTCTCCGACAAGATGCCTGTCACGCGCAGCCGATAGCCGACACCGTAGACATTTTCAATCCAATCGACGGCTCCGACGGCCTTGAGCTTTTGTCGGAGTCCTTTGATATGCGCCTTGACGCTTTCTTCCTGGGGCGGATCGTCAAAGCTCCAGAGATGTTCGACTAAGTTGCCTCGGCTAAAAATCCGGGAGGGATGACGTAAAAATAATTCTAAGAGACGATATTCTTTGGGCGTTAGGTTGAGCGGCTGCTCCCCATAGGTGGCAACCCACTGATTCGGGTCGAGTCTTAAGGCTCCCATTTGCAAAATGGCAGAAGGGGCAACATCGCCCCGTCGCAGCAATGCCCTGACGCGCGCCTGGAGTTCTCCCAGATTGAGCGGCTTCGTCAGGTAATCATCGGCTCCCGCGTCCAGACCTCGAATGCGATCGCCCTGTGCATCCTTGGCGGTAATTAGCAAAATGGGCGTGGTGCAACCCTGCGATCGCAACCGCTGACAAAGGCTCACCCCATCCAAACGCGGCAGTTCAATGTCGGTCAAAATCAGGTCATAGTCCGTGCTTTGGGCATAATTCCAGCCATCTTGCCCATCGCAGACCACATCCACCAGATAATGCTGGCGCTGCAGGGTGCGCGTCAGCATCTCCGCTAACACTTCATCGTCTTCAATCAGCAAAATCCGCATGGGGCAGGGGGATTAGACAGAGATTCAACGGGGATTTTTCAGGAACTAAGCAGGCATGAAATGGGGTTGAAATGGGGTTGGGAAGGGAGGGGGGCGATCGCAAAAAGACAGGCTTTGCCAATCTATTCCCCCATGATGATACCAGTCCTGCCAAGGATTTTCAGTTTGCATTCCAGGACAAAGACATCTACAACAGAAATGCAAGCCAAAATCTCAAATGGCAATAAAATTGGGATGCCTAATGTTTTAGGCATCCCTGAGCTAATCCTGATTAAACTTACCTGAACTATGCTTTATCGCCCATCCTGTCCAGGCCGAAGCTAGACAGGATGAACTCGAACTCTTACTTAGCAGCCGCCCGTTGTACCCGCATTTTCCGACCCCGGCGAGACAGCACCGCTGCACCCGTGACCAGCGCCAGACCCGCCATCGTTGCAGGTTCAGGCACCCGAGCCGCAAACACCTTGTAGTCAGGACCGTTCATGGAGCGATTGCTCGACAACCGCAGCCCTGCAATCAGGCGGTTGGTTCTCAGACCCCGGAAGCCAACGGATTGATCCCTTTCAATTTCGGTGGTGTTGATGCTGTAGCCAGCGGCAGCCCAGTCTCCTCTCAGGATGGTTTCGGTCGCAATATCGTTGATGACCTGGCCAGCTTCGTCGATCGCCTCAACCTTGAGGTCGCTGTTCATGCCGCGCTCAGCCAAGAAGAAGTGGTTGACCGCCTTGCCAAAGAACACATTGATCTCAGCTATATCGCTCCCGTTCGCCACATCATCGCTGCTGTAACGATCTTCTGTATCAATGATGTTGTTGAGGTTGAAGTTGCCAAGAGCAGTGACCACATTGATTTCATTGGCCTCTTCTTCGTTGATGCCTGAAGCCGAATCTCCGCGATCTGCGCTGGCTACTCCCACAGCACTGTGACCATGGGTAATCGTGGAATTCCGGAGAACACTGGCGCGGGTTACCAGGGAAAGGTCGCTTTGGCCGAGGGTTTTGCTGCCAAAGGTGACGGAGTTGAGGGTGATGTTGCCCGTGGTGGGCTGGGACGGATTCTGCGTATAGTTTGCGGTGAATCCAAAACCGGTAAAGGCTTGAGCAGGAGCAGCGATCGCCATCAAGGAGGTTGCAATAAAGCCCAGAGTGGAAGCAGTGTTGAGTTTCATAATAAGTTGCTGTTTATCTTCAGAGGTTGACTTTTGAGTAGAAGTGAATTCAGGAGTAGAAATGAATTCAGGAGTAGAAGTGAATTCAAGAGTAGAAATGAATTCAGGAGTAGAAGTGAATTCAAGAGTAGAAATGAATTCAGGAGTAGAACTTGAGTCTTGCGTGTAATCCTTGATTCATGTGTCCCTGTTGTTCTTAGAATATTCGAGAAATTACGGAGATGCCAATGTTTTAGGTATTGTTTTATACTAACTTTACAGAGTGATTGCCGAGGAAAACTTCAAAACCCCTGTTTTCACGGACTGAAACGCAATTTTCTCTCTCAGTGTCCTGCGTATATTTTGTGACAAGTTGCGATCGCCCCTTCTGGAAATCTGGCGATCGAGGGCAGCAAAGACCCAAAACTTCCTCTAGAGCAAACATCAAAAAACCTGGGGAAACACTGCACATTGCACAGCATCTCCCCAAGTTCCCACTCAAATCTCTATCGATTATGTTCTTAGAATCTTTCTAGAAGGCTCGGCTCCCTCAAGGTTGGAGACTGGAAGCACAAGTTCTAGGTTAGCCGGAGTGAAACCCAACATCACAGCCCTCAATCCTATGGAACCAGCACCAGGGAATGAACTCCTCTGGTAACGGGAACAGAATGGTTGGTTTGAACCAATCTTGGTGCTGGATGGGTGCCATCATTGAGAATGACGCGCCAAAAATCGATGGAGCCGCCCCTTTGGGCATCATCAAAATGGTCATAGTTCGCAACGGCCAGGTAATTCCCCGAACGGTCAAACACTAATGCTTCGGGCAAAATTCCTTCGTACAAGAAATCTCCCAATGTTTCCAGATGTCCTGTGCGCGGATCAAATTCCATTAAGGTGAGCGAGGAAAACCAGGTAATGCGCGAGTCGTTGTAGGGTAAATAACTGCGTTCCAGGTTGACTGTTGCCACCAACCTGCCGTTGGGGCTGATGGCAATCCCCTCGGGACTAACGCCCGTTTCCGCAACAGAAACCAGAAAATGCTGCTGTTGTTCGGGTTGCTCCGCTTGACTTGCAAAGCGAACAACAGCGATCGCCCCTCGTGGTGCCTCAGCCCAGAAGCCGCGCACATCTGCCCCCCACTGTAGATTCGTGGTCATTAAATATTGGCCATCCTGCGTGAACAGGATCTTGAACGGGTACTTGCCCACCAAAACTGGATTGCCCCAGGATTCCAGAGCGACCATGTTGCCACTCCGGTTGACTCGTGCAAACAGAATACGCCCCTGATCCACCAAGGTTCCGGCGATGTAATTCCCCGAAGGATGCTAGACGGCATGGGACACTCGCACATCCCCTGCGACATCCGGCAATGTCGTATAAATTGGGGTGCCAAATTCGCCCTCATTCCAGGGCACAAAGGCTAGCTGCCGACCATCGGCGGGATGCAACGTCACCAGCAGCATATCCCCTTGAGGACTGATCTCAACCGTTTCAGGGCGAGTGCCGACCTCTAGTTGCTGATGGATTCGAGGTTGACGAGGGTTAGAGAGGTCGATCGCCGTCAATCGATTGCCCCGTTCCAGGTCGGTAAATAATTGCATGGATGGAGTCGCGGGTCTAAACGACTCAACTACAAACGTCCAACGTCCGTCGGGACTGACCGTTACTGCAGAAGGGGGGCCTGCGACAGAGTTGGTGACTCCAGCTAATTCGATCGCTTGCATCCGTCGATAGTCTCCCCCCAAGGGAAGGATGCTCAATGCATCCTCTCCTTCACGCGGACCAAGCTGGCGATCGACATAGGCCGAAGCTACCATATCGGCATCGGAAATCGAAACCAGCATTCGTCCCTGAAAGTCTAAGGGGGCAGTTTGGTTACGGGTAGCAGGAGCGGAGGGGGTGGACTGGGCGATCGCAGGAGGTTCAGCCGATTGGGCAGAAGCAGTAATGGATGAAGGGGTTGAAGCGATCGCCGCATGACCACGAACCTGTACGCCTATCCATAAAGCAAGGCAGGTGAACACAAACAAGAGAGCAAAGACAAGACTTCTAGCGATCAGACTTTTAACCACCAAACTTCTACTCATGCGCTTCATAACCCAGAATGCTCGTTCAAACTCAGAAGGTTTACTCAAGGTACGGGTCTGATAGTAAGCCCCAGGTTATGATAGTGTCCAATAGTTATTTGTTCGCAATTAATAGGCTGTAGCTATTAGTCAAAGTGCTTATCGTTAAGGGCTTCAGATGGAAATTCGTCACCTGCGCTATTTTCTCGCGGTTGCTGAGGAGCTACACTTTGGACGCGCCGCTACACGACTGCACATTGCTCAACCCTCCCTCACTCAGCAGATTCAAAACCTGGAAGCAGAGTTGGGGGTACCCCTGTTGGTGCGAACCAAGCGACGAGTCGAGTTAACCGAAGCAGGACGACTGTTTCAAACCGAAGCCCGTCTGGTGATGGAGCATTGGACGCGCGCAATTCAAGTGGTTCAGCAAGCCGGTCACGGAGAATTGGGACAACTTTCGCTGGCCTATGCAGGGGCAACCATGTATCGCGTGTTGCCCAGGATTCTGCAAAAATTCTACGCTCAGTATCCTAGAGTAAACTTGACAGTGAACGAAACCAGCACCGAACAGCAGCTTGCCCTGTTTGACCAAAACTTGATTCAAGTGGGACTATTGCATCCCCCGATTCGACGCGAGGACATTGTTTACCAAACGTTTTTTCGAGAGCCCATGATTTTGGCGCTTTCGGAAAGCCATCCTCTAGCAACTGAAGAGAAAATTGACCTGAAACAGCTTGCGGATGAATCTTTTATTTTGTTTCAGCGATCGCAAGGCCCTTGGCTCCATGACCAGATTACCAGTCTTTGTCAACAGGCTGGATTTACGCCGCGAGTGGTACAGGAAACTTGTCCTCCCAATGCGGTATTGGGGTTAGTGGCCGCTAAAATTGGAGTTGCTTTTGTCGCAGAATCCTTGCAACTCGCAGCGCGATCGGGCATTGTCTTTCGTCCGATCGCAGCCCCCCCTATCCTGCTAGAAACCGCAGTCGCCTGGTCGAAAACAACCGATTCTCCAGTTCTACACCGATTTGTAGAAGTGGTACGCGACGTAGCTCATCAACAAGGATGGGATCACCAATAACCTAATGCAATTGCTGCTCTCTCCTCCCTTTCCCTTCCTATCTGTATTTATCTGTGTTCATCTGCGTTTATCTGTGTTCCCCCCTGCCCCTACTTACAGCGGATATACTCATAAACCCCCAAATAATTCTCCCCAGACTGCTTCCAGGAATAATCCGCCTTCATTCCCTGCGTCGCCAGCATCTCAAACTTCTCCGGCGCATACTTCCACAGGTCGATCGCCCGTTCCATGGCCGATTCTAGCGCCCGATAGTCCGACTGATAGAACACAAACCCGTTGCGCTCCTCCTCCGAATGATCCGGGTCATAGTCCCAGTCAAAGACCGTGCTGACTAGCCCACCCACGCCCCGCACCACCGGAACTGCGCCATACCGCATCCCAATCATCTGGGTCAGCCCACAAGGCTCATAGTTGCTGGGGACAATGATGATGTCCGCAGCCGCATAGATCAGGTGGGACAGTTCCTCGTTGTACCCGAGTTCCAGGTGGCAATTGGGGTTGTCGTTTAAATATTGCTTTTCATGCCAGAACTGGGCATTGATTCCAGGTTCAGTCGCAGACCCCAGCAGGACAAACTGTGCGCCCTTATGCAGGGCGTAATAAATGCTATGGCGCACCAAGTGAACGCCCTTTTGATCGTCCAAGCGGCCAATGAAAGCGACTAAGGGGCGATCGTTGTCTTGCAATAACAGACGCTCCCGCAGCGCTTGCTTATTTTTGGCCTTCTCTTCCAGGCTGTCCGCCGTATAGGCATGGGGAATATAGGGATCGGCTGCCGGATTCCACATTTCATAGTCCAACCCGTTGAGGATGCCGCCGAACTTGTTTTGGTGGATTTCCAGGGTGTGTCCTAAGCCATAGCCAATATCGGTGAAGCGGGCTTCCCAGGCATGGTGAGGCGAAACGGTGTTGACGTAGTTGGAGTAGACAATGCCACCTTTCATCAAATTGATGGCGAAGGGATTGAAGTTGTCTTGGAGGCGATCGTAGTCAAAGTAATAGGCTTCGTTGTTGAGTCCGGTTGCCCAAAGAATATCTACGCCACTCTGTCCTTGATGCTTGAAGTTGTGGATGGTGTAACACACGCGCTGCGTTCCCATGCCATGATGCTGATAGATTTCATAGAGCAGCACCGGAATCAGCCCAGTTTGCCAATCATGGCAGTGGATCACATCCGGACGCTTGTTGCTTTGCTGCAAAAACTCCAAAGCCGCCTTGCTGAAGAAAGCAAAGCGCATGTTGTCGTCCTTGTCGCCGTAATAATGGCCGCGATGAAAGAAATTGTCCTGGGAATGCGGCTCAATGAAGAAACACAGCCGTCCATGCACCCAGCCACAAAAGACCGTACAGTGAATCGCCGCATCATACCAGGGCACCCACAAATCCTGGTACGCCTCATGCAGCCCCCAAATATGGTCGTACCGCATACAGTCGTACATCGGCAGAATCAGTTCGACCGTGTTACCCCGATTTTCTAGCTCTCGGCTCAAGCCATACACCACATCACCCAAGCCACCAGCTTTGATCACAGGGGCACATTCAGAAGCGATCTGCACAATATACATGGTTACCCTTCTGTAACAAAAATTTATTTTTTCAATATCATCATTGAAGCAGGAATTGGCCGCTTTCGGGTACCGCCAACCAAAATTTTGCTAGAACCCTCCTCCTCTCAATCGTTCAATCTGTGCGGCTGTTAAGCCACAAATCAGCGTCACCTGAGCCAAATCCATGCCAGAAGCCAGCAAATTACGGGCAGTCTGTAACACTTGCAGTTCTGCCTGCTCTTTGGCTTGTCGCTCTTGCTCTTTGGCTTGTCGCTCTTGCTCTTTGGCTCGTCTCTCTTCTTCTTTGGCTTGTCTCTCTTCTTCTTTGGCTTGTCGCTCTAACTCTTTGGCTTGTCGCTCTAACTCGGTATCGGTTAGTAACCAGTTGCCCGCTGCATCACACCAGCGCAACCATTCGCCTTGTGCCTCTTCAAATTCCCCTTGCCAGATGCCCAGCCCCACGCCTAGATCCGCTAGCCAAATTAAAGGCGACTGGGGACGGAGCGATCGCTCCTCATATCCCCCTTCCATCCACTGAAAATATCGCAGACGCTGAGTATCACGGTCGTAAACAATGTAATGGGGCACCCGCAAATAGGCTTCATACACCTCCAGTTTCCTAGGTGGTTTTTCCTTGACTTCCGCCGTCTCCCCAGCCGCAATACTTGGAGCAGACCTCTCCGGATTTTCGATTCCACTTTCTTGCAGCACATCCGCATCCAGAAATCGTCCCAAGTCCTCAGCCGCAGTCCCTTCCGACAAAAATTCTACAACCACATCTGGCGCTTTCCCCTCCTGCCACACCACATAGCTGCGCCGCAAATCCTTGCCGTCGTAGAGCCGTGACACGCCAACGGATAAAAACCAGTCAGGCCGCTTGTACCACTGGGAATGCTGGTCATCGTAGTAGAGGTTGAGGTCAGATCCGGTGAACCATTCGCTGCGAGAATACTGTGGCAGGTTCAGGGTTCGACTCAGCAACTGAGGCTGTAGGTCATGATATTCGTCCGGCAATCCAGGCTCCTCCAGGGCTTCACTCGGTAAATCATACATGGTGGGCAAGTCTGCGCGACGGGTGGGGCGATCGCACAACGACACCCTAGGAAAAGCCTCATTTTCAGCCGGGGAATTGGAACGGATGGAAACCATAGCAGCTTGGTTAGGGGAAAACGCGAAGTTGCCTTGATTTTATCGGATTCTTCGAGGTGAGGGTGAAGACGACTCCATGATATTCAGTTCATTGCCTTGGAAGAATCCTCACCGTTCTGAACAGGATAGATGTGACTGGGATATCTGCGATCGCCCCCTCTTTCAGGCATAATCCAAAAAGCTTTTTTGATCTTTTTTGATTTTCCACCCTGAGATAAACCCCTGATATGCCCGATATGATGGATTGCCTTCAGCACCTAATTGAACCCCATGTCCAAGACCTGGGCGGCTTCCAGGCGCGTCGATTACTGCCCTCCGAGACGCTGACCCTGGTGGGGCCGTTTATCTTTTTTGATCACTTGGGGCCTGCGGTTTTTCCGCCGGGTAAGGGCGTGGATGTGCGTCCCCATCCGCATATCAACCTGGCGACTGTGACTTATTTATTTGAAGGCGTTTTGCTACACCGAGACAGTGTGGGCAGCGTTCAGGAAATTCGTCCTGGGGCGGTTAACTGGATGACCGCAGGACGGGGCATTGTCCACTCTGAGCGCACGCCCGAGGCAACCCGACAGCAAGAAGCGACCATTCATGGCATTCAAACCTGGGTTGCCCTGCCCAATGAGCATGAGGAAACCGATCCCTGGTTTCGCCACCATCCCGCCACCGATTTGCCTCGCTGGGAGTCCGAAGGGGTTTTCTTTACCCTGATCGCAGGCAGTGCCTATGGCAAAACTTCGCCCGTACAAATCTTTTCTCCGATGATCTATCTGGATATTCAACTGCAACCGGGAGCGCAATTTACCCTGCCGCCAGATTACACGGAGCAAGCAATCTATAGTGTGACACCAGGGTTACAAATCAATGGCGAGACGCTGGAACAACACCGATTGGCGATGCTGAAGTCTGGCGTGGACGTGACGATCGCCGCTCAAAGTCCCGCCCGGTGTGTGATTGTCGGGGGAGAGTCGGTGGGCGATCGCACTAAATGGTGGAACTTTGTATCGAGTCGGACTGAGCGCATTGAGCAAGCCAAGCAGGACTGGCGCAATAGACAATTTGATCCGGTGCCTGATGAAACAGAATTTATCCCCTTGCCAGAAAATCCACCGCAGCCTGCGGAACAACCGATGTAGAGCAGCTAGCGCTTGATGCTGCAAATCCATTAGCCTCCCTGACGGAGCAGATTGCTCAGAAACGCCTGACCGCCTTGTTCTAAATCCCCAGCGATCGCAAAGGTCAGGGTTCGGACATGAATCCCCTGCACCCGGAAGTCTAACGGACAGGATAGGGGTTCTGGATAAATCAGAACTGCCTCTGAACAGCCTTTGACCGTGGCATAGGCAATGATTTGAGCGACATCAGCAGCTGAAGGAGATTGGGGTGTTTTATACTTCGTGTCTAGAACATAACTAGTTTTGCCTGTTTCTTGACTTTCCAGTACCAGGTCAATATTAAAAGATAAAGATCTGCCCTGATCCAGGTAAACCCGCTCTTGTGTCTTCACTTTTAGGTGACGAGGCAATAGTTCCTGGGCTTGATGGGCTTTGAGCCACTCTGCGACAAACAACTCGTAGAGCCTTGCCATGTCTACTAAAAACGGCAGCGTTTTGCGATCGCCCCTTTCATGACTCGGCCCGCTCTGTTCCAGGAAAAATCGGCAAAGCGTATGGAGTGGTTGATAGTCATCATTCAACCGATTGTAGAGTCGTTTGATGCAATCTTGAGCCGTGTAAGGTTCTAGTGAAACCGTTCCCTGAAGCGCATGATAGGCTTTTCGGACGGTGGCGCGAACGGTTTCTTTGCCGATGCCCGTCCGAGCAATTTGTCGGAGTGTCCAGAGCAGAATTTGGTTGTCGGGCACATCCGCCGTATGCTCCTTGTAATGGCATTGGATACTCGTTTTCCAAGGCCGCTGGAGATGATGACGAGTGTCAATGCGCCCTCGCACATAGCTCAACTGAGAGGTTCTCGGCACATAGGTTCGGTAAAATCCCGTTCTTGCGCGATCGAGAACCCGTCTCGCCAGAATAGAGGCCAATCGCTCATAGAAATCGTCTAAAACATCACACTGGTTCCAACCTTCCAAAAACTGAAAACTCTTGAGCTGATAGGCCACCTCTAACATACCAAAGAGATTTTGTAGCTCGACCTTGGGCTGAAGCCGAATTCCCCAGTCTGCGGAGATCGGCAGATAACCCACCCATCCCTAAGCGGTAAGCTGCCACTGCTGCCCCGTTGCCAAGGTGGGAAATTCCACTTGAACCTGCTTGCGATAGGACTGCCAAAGCAACTCACCGATTTCTAGAGGGAGGTCACTTGTGGAGAATAACTGAGGCTAATACTCCGTTAATTCGTGAACCCTCGGATGAATTAAACTCATGACTCTAATTGGCTCTCAGCTAGCTGGCTGTTATCTAACTGGCTGTTATCTAACTGGCTCTTAACTGTTTCCCTCTTTTCTAACTGGTTCTTAACTGTTTTCCATTTAAAGCTCACGAATTGATCGGGTTGATCAAAGAAGAACTCTTCGAGGTAGGGTTCAATCTCTAGCTCCCAAATGCTTTTCAATTGTGACTCTAGATCGTCCTTGAGGAAGAAACTGGTGCCGATCTCATAGTTGCGATCGCCAATCTGAGCATTAATTTGGGTCAGCAGCGTGATCAGAGGTTCGACTAAGTACCCTCTATCCTGGTGAAACTTCCTTAAGCCTTCGTAATTAGGTGGCAGATGAAGAAACGCAACCCGTCGTCGCAGAGCATGATCCACCAGGGCAATGGAGCGATCGGCGGTATTCATGGTGCCGATTAGATAAACATTCTGAGGAATACTGAAAAGCTCACCGCTGGCTAAATGCACCTTTTCATTGCGGTATTCCATCAAGTACATCAACTCCCCAAAGACTTGGGAAAGATTGGCTCGATTAATTTCATCAATGATCAGAACACAGCGATGCGAACCACAGCGCTGTGCTTCTTTGTAAAACTCTAGGAAACGACCTGACACCATCGGATAATCTAGCCCGCCCTCCACTCTTCTGGGTCGAATGCCTTGAATGAAATCCTCATAGGTATAGGCCGGGTGAAATTGCACCACCTCAACAAAGCCATTCCCTCCCCCAATCCAATGCCGAGCCAGTTCCCGCGCCAGAAAAGTCTTCCCAGTTCCCGGTGGTCCGTAGATGACGGCCTGTTGCTTACGGGCGATCGCCTGCACCTAATCTTGCAGCAAGTTCTCCTCTACATAAGTCTGCGCTGCACATTGAGCAAGCGAATATTCCATATTCACGTCAGGTTTAACGTCAGGTTTAACGTCAGGTTTAACGTCAGGTTCAAGATGTTTCCGAATCATTGGCAAAGGTTCTGATTCGATCGTCAGCAGGATGAGCGGAAAAAGCTGTTTGTAAACCTGGGTAATTTGAGTAACCAACTGCTCAGTGGAATACTTTAGAACTTCTGCTTTAGGCAGGCGTAATGATGCCCGAATGTCTTCATTGCCTAGCTCTTGGAGCCATTGTTTCCAAGGAATGCTCGTAGCACTATCGCGACTGCCAAACCACAGCTTTTCATCCGACAGACTCTTTTCCAGAAGTTCTAAAAGTGTTTCGGAGTTTGCTCGACAATTTTTCAAGAATTGTTGGAGTTGATCGCTGCCATGCAGTCCGATAAAGAAACCCACATCTAGCCGCTCATGGTTCATCCACATGAAGAGTTGGGCATCTTCCGTTCGCTTGCCGTCTTTGCGATAAAAGGCTCCCCAGTAGTAGTCCCAAGCTCCTCCATGCTTAAAATCATTCTTCTGGATTTGGGCAAAGAGGTTCCGTTCAGTTTCCATCCTCTCTTTAACCGGATCTGGCAACTCGGAAGCAACCTGTCGGAATAGCCTCTGGAAAGGTTCTTCCAGGTATTGCTTAAACTCCTGCTTGCGATTCTGATAAACTTCCTTACGGGGATTGGCATGAAGCGCAGCCAGAAGCTCGAACGTCGTCGCGGTAAACAGACCTGCTGAACGCTCTCCTAAAATTTCGTCAAACTGTTCCGGTGTGAGTGAAATTAATGTTTTTACCCAGCTTTTTTTATTGACGGAACGAGGGTTTAAATCATCCCATCGAACGGGAAGACGATGATTGTAGCGATCGGCATTTGGATCATAGTAGTAAGCGCCTGTTACGGTACCCATTCCTAACACTTTTGTAGTCCCTTGATTGGCAACGATGCGATCGCCTTCCTGAATTTGAGAGAACACCCAAACCTGATTCATCCCAGCCTTATGCCAATCTGGATGCTGGCTCATCAACCGTTCGCTGCGTTCGCCAAACTCTTTTTGACTCAGTTCCGAAATATCTCCCAGTTCTTCCCAACCAATGCCAATAAATCCATTATCCCGACATTCATCCCACTGCCACGCATTCTCACCCGGTGCAATTTTCCAATAGCGGGGCTGGCTTTTCAACGCTAGGTTGCAAGTCCAGATAAAGCTTTGAATATCAACCATATCGCGTGGAGCATAGGCAGCCAGCACCTCTTTCAATTCGATCGCAAGCTGCTGAATTTCAGCATAGCTCTGGGCTGAGGGGGATGATGTGAACTTGCTAGCCTCTCCAGCCTTCATCTGTTACCCGATCGATAAGCCCAAGGAGTTCCTCTTTAGTCACTTTGCTAGTCACTTTGCTTGCCCCTAATCTTGCCGACTCTATTTTGGCAGAGAAATAGGAAAATGGAACATGAAAACCCCAGATTTAAACCTATTGGGGCTAAATCTATTTCACCGATCGCGCCCCATCCAATGCCTTAATCAATTCATCGGCTACATAGCTGATGGGAGTGCGCGATCGCACCTTAATGTTGGCAGAAACCGTCATTCCGGGTGTGATGGCTAGGGGGTTGCCTTGGCGATCGCGCAAACTCTCCTCTAACTTCACCTCAATGGGAAATAGCGTTGGCCCTTGAGCGGTGCTGGGCATTGCTTCTCGGCTGACCCGAGTAATGCGACCGGGAATGGAACCAAATTCAGTAAAGGGATAAGCATCAATTCGCACATCCACCGCCATGCCTTCTCGGATATTGGCAATGTCGGCATTGGCGATCTGAACCCGCGCCACCAAGGATTCTTTGGGGACAACTTGTAACAGCACCTGTCCCGGCTGCGCCACGACTCCTGGAAGTTTGTGAACTAGATTGAATACTACGCCTTCAACCGGGGCACGCAGATCCTGGCTTTGCAGATCATGCTGGACTTGTTTGATTTGGGCTGCGACTTGCACAAGCTGTCGTTGGTTGGTTTGAATGGTGGTGTCAAAATCGCGATCGAGTTCTGCAAGCTGTTGTTGAACGCTTTGATAAGCTTCGGTTTGCAATCGTTGGGTTTCAATCTGGGTTTGCTGCTGGTTAATTTGCAGTTGGCTTTTTTGTAAATTGGCCTGGTTGATTTGGTTTCGCAGGGCGTTGACATTGACCGATCGATCCAGGGCATCGGCTCGGGGAATGGCTCCCTGTTGCACCAAGGGCTGCAATTGGTCGAGCAGTCCCTGTTCTACCTGGAGTTGGTACTGGGTTTGTGCCGATTGGGCATCCGTTGCGGCAATCTGGGTTTCCAGGTTTGAGGTTTGTAATTGATTCAAAGACTGACGGTTTGTAAGCTGTTGTTGAAACAGATCGTAGCGCTGTCGTTGTTCGGGGGTTAAGCTTGCTGGATCGCTGGCGAGTTGGGCGGTGAGGAGCGATCGCGTATCAATTCGGCTTTGAATTTCTGGGGTGAGGTTGGCGATCGCAGGCGTTTCTCCCTGACGGGCAATTCGCAATGCAGTCATCTCCTGCAACAATTCCTGTCGCTGTTCTGAAAGAGTTGCAAGCTGCGTGTGCAAAGGTGTCTTATCGAGTTGCACCAAGACTTGTCCTGGACGAACCGTTTCACCTTCCTGAACCTTCACCGCAGTCACCACGCCTCCTACCCGTGACTGAACAATCTGCGTCTGGGACAGCGGTTCGAGCTTCCCCCCCGCCACCACCACCACATCAATCCGAGCCACCGCAGCCCAAACCCCCGTGGCCGTCAACCCCAGAATCATCACCTGGGTCAACCGCTCCACCCACCGGGCAGGCTGCGGCAAACTCAAGGCACCGCCGTTGGCATCATCTTCGATTTGTTGGAGGAGGGTTTGGTGGGTCTTTTGGAGAAATCGCATGGTGGGGAGTGGGGAGTGGGGAGTGGGGAGTGGGGAGTGGGGAGTGGGGAGATGGGGAGTGGGGAGATGGGGCGGTAGGGAGTGGATGGGGGGATGGGGGGATGGGTATAAACTTCCGCCTTTTCCCTTTCTTCTCTCTGCGTCTCTGCGTCTCTGCGGTTTATTTATCTGCGTTATCTGTGTGCATCTGTGTTCATCTGTGTTTGCCTTTCCTTATACTCCTCTAACTTCCATTGGCTTGGCGAAACAGGCTGTAATAAAGCTGCTGCTTTGCCATTAAATCGGCGTGGGTTCCCTGTTCTAGGAGGATGCCGGATTGCATGTAGAGAATCCAGTCGGCGGTGGCGATCGTATTCAACCGATGGGTGATGAAGAAGACGGTGCGATCGCGGAATTTTTGTTTTAACTGGGCACAGACTCGGCGTTCGGTGGCATAGTCGAGGGCGCTGGTGGCTTCGTCGAAGATCAGTAGACGGGGGTTGGTGAGGACGACACGGGCGATCGCAATCCGCTGGCGTTGGCCGCCGGAGAGGGTGCTGCCGCGTTCGCCGACGGGGGTGTTGTAGCCTTCGGGGAGTTGCATGATGAAGTCGTGGGCATCGGCGATGCGGGCGGCGGCAATGACTTCTTCATCTTCTGTGGCTGTGAATTGGGTGATGTTGTCGCGAATGGTGCCTTCAAAGAGGACGGCATCCTGGGGGACATAGCCAATTTGTCGCCGCAGGGAATCAAGCTTGACTTTGCCAATGTCAAAGCCGTCGATTAGCACTTGTCCAGACTGCGGCATATACAGACGCGGCAAGAGCTTGACCAGGGTGCTTTTGCCAGAACCACTCTGACCGACAATGCCGACAAAAGACTCTGCTGGAATTTCTAAACTGACGCTTGAAAGCTGCTGCTGTCCGGCTTTGAAGCCAAAGCATACCTCCCGGTACTGTACATGACCGACGATCGGCGGCAGGGACACATGGGCATCGTCCTGTAACGGTGCTGCTTCCAAGGGCGTTTCCACAATATCGGCCAATAGCTCCATCGACAGGGAGGTTTCTTGAACCTGTTGCCAGAGGCGGGAGAGGCGAATGAGCGGCCCGGTGACAGACCCTGAAAGAATCCGAAACGCAATCAATCCACCGAGCGTTAACTGTCCTTCCACCACGAGTCCAGCGCCTACCCAAAGGACGAGAAATCCACTGGCGCTGTTGAGAAAATTGTTGAATGAGCCAAATAGCGTCATCACCGTACTGGTGGTGAAACCGCTGGAGAGATATTGGACATAGCGATCGCGCCAAGTCGCCTCCACCAGGTTTTCCATATGCTGTGCCTTCACCGTGAACATGCCGCTCAGAGATTCAATCAAATAGGACTGAACTTTTGCCCCATGGTCGGATTTTATCCGAATGAGTTTACGCTGAATGGACGAAACTAGCAACGTTGAAAGCAAAATAATCGGCAGAGAAAGTAACACACAGAAAGTCAAGGGAACGCTATAGAGAAACATCACGGCCACATACATGAATGAGAAGGTCACATCCAAGACCGCCGTCAAAGCAGTTCCGGTGAAAAATTGACGAATTTTTTCGAGTTCTGACAACCTGGCCGATAGCTCCCCCACCGGGCGTTTCTCAAAGAATTGCAACGGTAAATGCAGCAAATGTCGAACAATTTCTGTGCCCAATCGCAGATCCAATCTCAGCGTTGTATTGGCAAACAAATAGGTACGAAGAACCGTTAAGATTCCCTCTAATGCCGCAAACAGAATCATCAACACCCCAAAGGTTGTCATTGCCCCTGAATTGGCATTGACAATGACTTTATCAATCACCTGCTGCACCAGCAATGGATTGGCCAACCCCAACAGTTGAACAAAGGCAGAGGCC
>JALOOP010000535.1 GCA_025454315.1 Oculatellaceae cyanobacterium Prado106 | reverse complement strand
AAGGCGGCTCCTTGGGCGGATCAGTTGGACTGGCGATCGCCCACTCCCGTTGAGCAGCAGGGCAATCGGCTGACCCAGGCGCTTTACGCTATCCATCCCCATCGGTATGTGGAACTGATCTGGGAAATTGCCAATGCGGGTGGGGGTTATATTGATCCCGATACGCCTGTGTCCTCGGATAGCTATGAGGTGGCGCTGCTGGCGGTGAGTGCCTGGTTGGATGGGGTTGATCGGGTGCTGGAAACGGGAGAGCCTGCGTTTGTGGTGGCTAGACCGCCGGGGCATCATGCTTTGCCGGCGCAGGGGATGGGGTTTTGTATTTTCTCGAATGCGGCGATCGCAGCCCACTATGCCTTGCAACAATCGGGGATGGAGCGGGTGGCGATTCTGGACTGGGATGTGCATCACGGCAATGGGACTCAGGCGATCGTTGAGAAGAATCCCCATATTTTCTTTTGCTCGCTGCATGAGTTTCCCCAGTATCCCGGCACCGGAACGGCTCATGAGCGGGGTTCCTATGACAATGTGCTGAACTTGCCGCTACCCGCAGGCAGTACCTTGGCGGACTATCAGCCCCTGTTTGAACAGACGATTCTGCCGCGACTGCAAGCCTTCCAGCCCGATTTATTGATTATCAGCGCAGGCTACGATGCCAATCAGGCCGATCCGCTAGCTGGAATCGCCTTGCATCCCGAAGACTATGGCATTCTGACGGACTATTGTCTGGGTGTGACTCGACGGATAGTCTTTGGACTGGAGGGTGGGTATGACTTTCAGGCGTTGGGGCGATCGGTGGCTGCTACAGTCGAACGCTGTTTGTAGCGCGACGGATTCACGCTAATCAAGACCAATTAACGGACTCTTAGGAATAAGCCTTGAAGGTCTGCCCCTAAAATTTAGGGAATGTCTCAACAGACGACTGAAACTGTTGGCATTGCGGCTGGGAATAGATGTGGGATGAATGCCCTTGTATTCCTGGGTAACTGTATTCCTAGGTAAAAGTATTTCTTGACAAAGGCATTTTTGGTCAACAGAAGATTGGAATGACGATTGATTCGGCTTAAAGCTCTGCTAGAAGCGGTATTCCTCTAGGTTGGATATTTTGATCCTAGAGATTTCTCAATGTAGATGAGTGAATAATCCTATCCTGATCTATGCATTGAGTTGATAGGCTTAAGAAATTGTTAAGTCCGTTTATTATATTGAGGGGTATCTCGATGAATCTTCGAGTTTTTGGCCTGTTGCTCATTCTAGGAACCTTCACAACCACGATCGCAGCCTGTAGCGGCCCCAATCAAGGCGGAGCCAACGTCGAGGAGCGCGAGAACGAAGCCCAAGAAGGCAATAATCAAATTGAAAATGAGGCAGAAGGGCAATCAGAAGACGGCGACGACGAAGCCAACGAAAAAGAATCCCGTGAGGAATCGGGCGAAAAGGACAACGAAGAATCAGAAGAAAACGATTAATCTCACGACAATTCACCTGTCTGTTTCAGATTCCATCTCCAAGTTGTCTAACTTAGAAGCCTCATTCATCCGAATTTAGAATTGAATAGAATTTGCAAGGCGATCGGGGTTGATTTATCCCGATCGCTTTTGCATTTTCCAATTAACCGCAGAGACGCAGAGACGCAGAGAGAAGAAAGGGGAACACAGATGCACACAGATACACACAGATGAATACAGCCGAGCCCCATCCCCCCACTCCCTACTCCCTACTCCCTACTCCCTACTCCCCATTTTTAGAGTCGAATTCGCGCCATTCAGACGTAGACTATTAAAGATAGTTTGTGATTAAGCTGACATTTGGGTTCACTCGTGCGAAAGGTCATTATTGCTGGCAATTGGAAAATGTATAAGACTCAGGCGGAGACGCAGGAGTTCTTACAAGGGTTTCTGGACACCATTACCGAAACCGCAGACGATCGCGAAATCGTCCTCTGTGTGCCGTTCACCGACTTGGCGACCCTCTCGCGCAATCTGCATGGGACGCGCATTCAGGTGGGCGCACAAAATGTCCATTGGGAAGAAGCGGGAGCCTATACGGGCGAAATTTCACCGCCCATGCTGACGGAGTTGAATGTCCGCTATGTGGTCATTGGCCATAGCGAACGCCGTCAATACTTCGGCGAAACCGATGCGACGGTCAATCTCCGCCTCAAGGCTGCCCAAAAGCATGGTTTGACCCCGATTCTCTGTGTGGGCGAAACCAAGCAACAGCGCGATGCTGGAGAAACAGAGGCGCTGATTCAACAGCAGCTTGAGCAGGCACTGGTAGGTGTCGATCAGCAGCGTCTGGTGATTGCCTATGAGCCGATTTGGGCGATCGGCACGGGAGACACCTGCGAGTCGAAGGAAGCCAATCGCATCATTGGGCTGATCCGCAGCCAACTCACCAATCCCAATGTGACCATTCAATATGGCGGTTCGGTGAAACCGGGCAATGTGGATGAAATTATGGCGCAACCTGAGATTGATGGGGCGTTGGTCGGTGGTGCTAGCCTTGAACCCCAGGATTTTGCTCGGATTGTCAACTACCAGTAAGAGCTTGGTTCAATTATTTTGAAAGGGGTGCGGCACATTGTGCCGCACCCCTTTCATGATTTTTGCTGATTTAGTGTTTTAGGCGATGTTTAAGCGATCGCCACTGCCCCCTTCAGTTCAAAGATCTTTTCAATTACCGTCGCCACGACTTTATCCGGTGTGGAAGCTCCAGACGTGATGCCCACGACGATCGGGCCTTCGGGTAACCAGTTTTCCTGGACTTCTAGCTCAGAGTGCAGGGGTTTGTGTTCGACGCGGTTGCCGGGGCCGAGGCGATCGCCACTGTCAATGTGGTAGGAGGGAATCCCCCGCTCAATGGCAATTTCCTGGAGGTGGGTGGTGTTGGAGGAATTGTAGCCACCGATGACCACCATCAGATCGAGTTTTTCTTCGACCAGTTGGAACATGGCATCCTGGCGCTCTTGGGTCGCGTCGCAGATGGTGTTGAAGCTGAGGAAATGCTGGTTGAGCTGGTCGGGGCCATACCTTTGCATCATGGTACGCTCGAACAGTTTGCCGATTTGTTCGGTTTCGCCCTTGAGCATGGTGGTCTGGTTGGCAATGCCGACTTGCTGGAGGTCGCGATCGGGATCAAACCCTTGGGAACAGGCGCGGCTGAACTTGGCCATGAATTCCTGACGGTCACCTCCCTGCAAAATGTAGTCGGCCACATACTGCGCCTCTGCCAGATTCAGAACAATTAAATAAGTTCCGGCAAACGAGCTAGTGGCAACGGTTTCCTCATGGTTGTGCTTGCCGTGAATGATCGAGGTGTAGCGATTTTTCTTGTGCTTTTCGACCGTGTTCCAGACCTTGGAAACCCAGGGACAGGTGGTATCGACGATGGTGCAGCTTTTGTCGTTGAGCAACTGCATTTCCTGGACGCTAGCCCCAAAGGCAGGCAAAATCACGACATCGCCCTGATCGATCCCTGAGAAGTCTTTGATGCCTTGTTCGACGGGGATGAAGTTCACCTGCATGTCGCGCAGACGCTGATTCACCGAAGGATTGTGGATAATTTCGTTGGTGATCCAGATGCGCTCGGTGGGAAAATGCTGTCGCGTCTCGTATGCCATGGCGACCGCGCGCTCCACGCCCCAGCAAAACCCAAAGGCTTCCGCCAGCCGAATCGTCACCTCGCCCCGTTTCAGGACGTAATTGTTTTCGCGAATCTGCTGAATCAGATTGCTCTGATACTCGGACTGCATCTGCCCCGACACCTCGGCCTCATGACCAAACCCTTTACGGTGGTAGTTTTCGGAGCTATTGAGCGATCGCTTAAATGCTTTTGTATCCATGATTTTGGAAAGTGGAGTTTGGGAGTTTGGGGGGTAATCCAGGCACCGCTCATCAAAAAAATCAGCGTTGCCAGATGCCAACTCTAGTTTGAATGGGTAATGTCAAAGGGTAATTTCAATGACCCTCATCAGTCATAACTCATCAGTCATAACGCATCAGTCACAACGCATCAGCCACGGCTTATCAGTTACAACCCTGAAGATCCAGCACGAATTGTCCCTCTTCAGCCTATCAAAACATGGCACTCTGGGGGCGTAATGAACTGTGATTTTGGTAAACGGGACAGAGTGTGGATGGGTGGATGGGTGGATAGGTGGATGGGTGGATGGGTGGATGGGTA
>JALOOP010000131.1 GCA_025454315.1 Oculatellaceae cyanobacterium Prado106 | reverse complement strand
GATGTTGGGGATCAGCGGTGAGAGGAGGTAGGCCGAGAGGCGAACGGTTTCCAGGACGCTGTAGAGGACGAGTTCGAGGGTGGCCTGTTGGCCTTGTTTGTAGAGCGTCCAGGGAGCTTGTTCGTCAATGTATTTGTTGCCCGATCGCACCAGTGCCAAAATCGCTTCGCAGGCTTGGCTATAGGACAGCGCTTCGTAGGCTTGAATCACCTGATCGCCTAGTCCTGAACCTTTGGAGCGGAGCAGATCGTCGGGGGAGATGGCATCGAGGGAGATGGAGGGGACTTGGCGATCGCAATACTTGTTCACCATATTCAGCGTGCGATTTAGCAGATTGCCCAAATCATTAGCCAAATCAGCGTTCAAAATGTTGACAAAGCGAGTTTCGTTGAAGTCTCCATCTCGGCCAAACTCAATTTCCTTGAGGAAATAGTAGCGCACCGCATCCGAACCATATCGCTGAGTCAGATCGACGGGATCAATGATATTGCCCAGACTTTTGCCCATTTTCTGGCCGTCCTTGGTCAGAAAGCCATGTCCAAAGACCCTTCCCGGCAAGGGCATCTGAGCCGACATCAGCATCGCGGGCCAATAGACGGCATGGAACCGCAAAATATCTTTACCAATGATGTGCAGACTGGCGGGCCACCATTTAGCCAGGGCATGTTCTAGAGTGGGCGTTTCATCTAGTTCGACCGCTGCCGTAACATAGTTGAGCAGCGCATCAAACCACACATAAATCGTATGGTCTAGGTTAATGGGAATCGGAATGCCCCAGTCTAGATTAACTCTAGAGATGGAAAAATCCTGTAGCCCCTGACTCACAAAGCTCAATACTTCGTTGCGGCGAATCTCGGGCTGGATGAACTGGGGATTGGCCTGGTAGAAGTCTTCGAGTTGGGTTTGGTACTTGGAGAGGCGAAAGAAATAGTTCTGCTCATCTCGCCATTCCACCTTTTTGTTGGGGTGGAGCGGACAAAAATGGTCTTCGAGCAGATCCCGTTCTTCCTTGAACTCTTCGCAGGAGACGCAGTACCAGCCCTTTTGCTGCCCTAGATAAATGTCGCCATTGTCCCAAACGCGCTGAAAAAATTCCTGCACGATCGCCACATGCCGCTCCGAGGTGGTGCGAATAAAGCGATCGTATTGAATGTTAAGCAGTTCCCAGAGCGAGTAGAAGCCCGCTGCAATCTGGTCACAATGTTCCTGGGGCGATCGCCCTGCCGCTTCTGCGGTGCGCTGAATTTTTTGGCCATGCTCATCTGTCCCGGTGACCATCAGGACGGGTTGCCCCTTCAGACGATGAAACCGCGCGATTACATCAGCCGCGATCGTCGTGTAGGCACTGCCAATATGGGGTAAATCGTTGACATAATAAATGGGCGTCGTGACAACGAATTTATCCGATGGATGAAAATGATTTTCTGAGGAACCTGAGTTAAACGTCATGAAAATATAGACCTTTTTTAAGGCTAACCATCACTATAGCGGAGGGTTCCAAAATCAGCGGTATCATTCGTCCGCCGAATTCTGGTAATCCTCGCCACATTCCATCCGATGTCATCTGCAAAAGCGCCCTAGAACGCTTTGACTGGCGATCGCCACTCTCATCAGGATTCAGGATGAATACAATATGATTCACCTATAGATGGAACCCGAAGTGCCATAGAATCTTCTGAATCCGCTGATCAAACGCTCACAACGAGGCAATGGTTTGACCAAAGAACGATAGCCGAAGCAGCCCCTGAGATGCACTCTGATGATGGCTTGTGAAGGATTATGGCGAATTAAGTGAATCTATTACAAAAAACAGCAGAAAATAAAGTTTGCTGACGAAAAGTGTTTTACTTAAGCAGAAACTCAAACATTTGAAACCAAACATTTAGATTCAAACGTTTGCATTTAACAATCGATCCTAAACATCTGAACTTGAACACTTGAACTTAGACCAGTAAACTCAACCCGAATTAACCATTAATCATCATGCACCAAATAATGCATTTTGATCAATTCAAAAGGGCTGAGACAAGCCACCTAAACTGATAGCGATAGTATCAGCGGCGGCATCCATGAATTAAGCCGATGGGATCATTGGACTCCATCCTCTTTCCACTTACCTAGATCATCAAGCTATCCTGTTTGCCAAAACACTTAATAAAAACGCAATAAAACCGATGAGCATGAGTTTTATTGAGCAAAATCAAGGAAAATGGCGATCGCTCCAATCAAGAAAAATCCATGCCTCCAAGCCAAAAGATTCGGCCAAGTGGCAACTTGAAAAAGCAATGAATTCATTCTTTCCCAAGTGATTTCCTCGCTGATTCTACAGTGAAAAAGTCTAAATCTTTCAGACTCTATCATGTCAATCCCTAATAACCCATTCAAGTCTTAATGATTTAAGATTTCAAGATTGTGTCTTGGCGCACAAGTTCAGATTTCCGATCGCCTCTCCCCACCCCAATCCCTTTCAGGATGCAATTCCCCCACCCCAATTTGCCGAGCTATTTCATACCTTGATCGCCTGGAATTATTTCTCCTAAAGACTATTTCTGAATGGCGATCGTCTATCAAAAACTCACCCCATTTTGTGTTGCTTGAATTGATTTATATCTATCAATAAAGGAAAGGCGAAAGGCGATAGGGGAAAGGCGAACAGGCCGAAAGGCACAGAATTAATAAACCGCAGAGACGCAGAGACGCAGAGGGAAGCAGGGGAAAGGCGAAATATTGTGCCCATCTCCTCACTCCCCACTCCCCACTCCCCACTCCCCACTCCCCACTCCCACTCTAAAGAATGACCAGATTTCTGATCGCATAGGCCAATCACCTGCTAAAATAGCCACGTCGTAACGATAGAGACAGTCCTTCTTTGAGTCAATCTGTAGATCTGCCCAGAGTAGATGAATTTTTGCAAGAACTTGCCGCGATTCAGCAAACCGGTTCAAAGCGGATTGCGCTCCTTGGGTCGCGCCATGTGCCCATCACCCATCAGCATTTGATCGAATTGATGAGCTATGCCCTGGTACTCTCCGGGAATCAGCTTTTGACATCCGGTGCGACGGGCACCAATTCTGCTGCCATTCGGGGTGCCATGCGCGCCGACCCCAATCTCCTGACCGTGATTTTGCCCCAGAGCCTCGATCGCCAACCTCGCGAATCCCGTGACCAGCTAGAACAGGTCATTCATCTGGTCGAAAATCCCGGCAACGATACCCTGTCCTTGGCTGAGGCCAGTGCCCTCTGCAATCAGGAAATTGTCGCCCGCTGTCAGCAACTCATTTGTTTTGCCTTCCACGACAGCCACACCCTCCTCAAGACCTGTGGCGATGCGGAAGATCAACGAAAACTGGTGACCCTCTTCTATTTTGATTAGGGAACTTCTGATTCGGGAAATGGGGTGGGGCGATCGCAAAAAGCTTAATGCCAAGATCCGTGGGAGCCATTTTATCTCAGGGATAGAATCGTTTGGGGCTATACCGATGCCCAGCCTATGATTTTCTTAGGCGACTCTTCCAGTGAAAACTTCAGCCCCTACCCTTATCGTGAATTTCCTATCCTCACTCCCTACCCCTGCTATCTATCTTTATTGCATTGCTGCTGCCGCAGTTTTGGTCTATTTTCCCTATTTGTTTGTCGCCTACGGTCGGTTCCAGATTGGCTACGATCGCTCTGCCCCCCGCTCTCAGTTTGACAAACTCCCCGCCTTTGCTAAACGCGCCACCTGGGCGCATGAAAACGCCTTTGAATCCTTCATGCTCTTTGCCGCTGCTGCGTTGATGGCCTATGTGACAGGGGTTGATTCCCCTTGGGCGGTGGGTGGAGCGATCGCCTATACCATTGCCCGCTTTGGCTTTTCGGTCTGCTATCTGCTGGATTGGCCGAGTGTGCGATCGCTGATGTTTGGCATTGGCTCCACTGCCATTGGCATTCTAATCACGCTAAGCTTGCTAAAAGTCACGCCCTAGGGGTTGTCCGTAACCCCTTCTTTGCACGTTTGTCCCACTTGTTTGTCCCATTAGCTTGTTCTTGTCTTATGGCTTCCACATACTCCTTTGATGTTGTTAGCGAATTCGATCGCCAGGAACTCGTCAATGCGATCGACCAAACCAATCGCGACATTACCTCGCGCTATGACCTGAAAGATACCAAAACCACCCTAGAACTGGGTGACGATGTCATCACTATCAACAGCAACAGCGAATTCACTCTACAATCTGTCCACACCATCCTTAACCAAAAAGCTGCTAAGCGAAATCTCGACCTGAAAATTTTCGAGTACGGCAAGGTCGAGTCCGCCAGCGGCAGTCGAGTCCGCCAGGAAATCAAACTCCGCAAAGGCATCAGCACCGAAACCGCCAAACAAATCTCCAAACTGATCCGCGACGAGTTCAACAAAATCCAAGCCTCCATCCAGGGCGACGCGGTTCGAGTCTCCGCCAAATCCAAAGACGAACTCCAAGCCGTCATCCAACGACTCAAGCAAGAGGATTACCCCATGGCGCTTCAGTTTACGAACTATCGATAAACATTGATATCCACAAGAAAGCTGCGGGGGAGATGCACTTTGTGCATCTCCCCCGCAGCTTTCTTGTGAGACTCCCCACTCCCTACTCCCTACTCCCTACTCCCCAATGAAATCTTCTTGAAAAACATGCACCCATTCAGTGGCATGATATTGGATGAGAATAGCTGAATCCAATGATCCCTATCGATCGGGCTTGATTCAGCCTGACTTTCTCACTGTGTTGGACTATATAACGTTGCACAGTTGGCCTCTCTGCTTCAGCAGAGGGATCGTGTGCAGGCTGTTGGTTGGCAGATGGCTGCTGGCATCCCTGGTAAACGCTCCCCGCTTAAAAGCACGGCTCATCTGTCACATTTATTATCAATAAACTGAGGACGTTTTGAAGGAGAACCATGTTTAAGAAATGCATCTGGCCTGTAGTGGTCGCAGTATGCCTTGCCTTCCAGATGTTTGTAGGCGGAGCGATCGCGGCTGAACTGGATCAGGCAACCCGGACTGTCCCCTTGAATGAATCAGGGGCGACCGTGACCCTCAGCCTGAAGCAAGTCGCGCAAGGGAAGAAAATGTTTAACTACGCCTGCGCCCAATGCCATGCTGGAGGTGTGACCAAAACTGACCCCAACGTGGGCTTGGAACCCGAAGCCCTCGCCCTCGCGACTCCCCGCCGAGACAATGTCGAATCTCTGGTGGACTACATGAAGAACCCCACCACCTACGATGGTCTGGAGTCGATCGCTGAGCTTCACCCCAGCACCCAAAGCACCGACATCTTCCCCAAGATGCGGAACCTGACCGAAGATGACCTGGAAGTGATTGCTGGCCATATCCTCCTCCAACCCAAAATCGTGGGTGTCAAGTGGGGCGGCGGCAAGATCTATTACTAAACTCCAGTCTATCTGCCGCAACGATTTACACGATTTACAAAGATGGGCAATGGGTAGGGGATGGCTGTCATCACCCCACTCCCCTCACCCTTCCCAACTCCGTTACCGCATCATCCGCTACCGCATGAAGTCGGGAGAACCTTGGGGATCGACTCAGCCTTCCCTTTCCAGGAATGTCTTAGTCGATGTTTTGTGGAATCGTCCGCTAAATTGCGATCACTGAGCCTGTTCTAAAAATCTGCTCCTAAACCTCCGTGCAACTCTCACTCATCATCCCATTGCGCCATCTCACCCGTTCCTTTAATGGATTGCTGCGATCGCATCCCACCCTCCCAAAATCCTGGATCACGGGAGTGGCGATCGCTCTCCTCACAGGCTTAACCTGGCTCAACCTGGCTCTCCCCGCCCAGGCGGCTCCCGATCCCTATGTGCTGCGCTATCTGGATGTCAACGAGCCTGTGGAATTGACCATCGACGACAGCGGGGCAACCCGCCCCTTCTCGATCGAAGAGATTTCCAAAGGCAAACGCCTGTTCGAGGATAGCTGCAAAAACTGCCATGTGGGCGGAGCCACCCTGCCCAATCCACTCATTTCCCTCTCCCTAGAAACGCTCAAAGGAGCCACCCCACCGCGCGATAATATCGCCAGTCTAGTGGCCTACATGCGCGAACCCCTCTCCTACGACGGCACCGAAGAAGCCTTCGGCTGCCGCCAAGTCCCCGAATCCTGGCTCTCCCAAACCGAAGTCGAAAATCTCTCCGCCTTCATTTTGAGAGCTGCTCAGAAGGGGCCGGGGTGGGGGGCAACTTCTTTTTGAGGGAGTGGGGAGTAGGGAGTAGGGAGTGGGGGGAATTATTGACTGAGTCGTGAGACTTCTTGGAGGGAACTTAGATCGTTTAGTAGACAGAATCAAGGTAACATTCCATGTTTTTTCTCCTTGATTCCTCTTTGCGTCCCTACTCCCCATTCCCCACTCCCGACTTCTTACATTCATCGCAACGAAAACCGTTCTTTCAAGATAAAATCAGATCTGGGAACGAACATTTCTTCAAATTCCGAGGTATTTCAATGAAGCTGATTAACCTGGTGTCACGGAGTTTAAGTCTCGCACTGTGCGCGGTTGTCCTGGTTGCAGGCGTTTTCTTCATGGCAGTTTCTCCTGCCTCCGCTGAAACCTTCACCGTCAAAATGGGCGCAGACAACGGCATGTTGGCTTTCGAGCCTTCTACTCTGACCATCAACAAGGGCGATACCGTTAAGTGGGTCAACAACAAACTTCCTCCCCACAACATCATGTTTGAAAACAAGGACATGGCCACCAAGTCCCATGATCAAATGATGTTCTCCCCCGGCGAGTCCTATGAAGTGACCTTTGATTCAACCGGCGAGTTCAGCTACTACTGCTCTCCCCACCGGGGCGCAGGCATGGCTGGCAAGGTCGTCGTTCAGTAGTTTTAGTCATTTTGACCAATCCCATTTTGGATGTTGAAGCTTTTGCCTGTTCCAGCTTTTACCCAAAAAGCGATCGCAGACCATCTGCCCCAACATCCAGCCTAGTGGGAATCAAAATTGAATCGTAAGTTAAACGAAATTTACGAACTTGAGGAGGCATGGCGATCGCTATGCCTTTTTCATTGCAACCTAGTTCACCCTCCCCATCTCCCTAAGCCCGGTATAAAATTCCCCCTTTCCCCAAAAACCCCTCCAAAGAGGGAGGATATCAACGGTAGGATAATTGAGTATTTCTTGAGAGGCTTGCCCCGTGGTTCCCTTAAATGACGACAACCCGACTCGGATTACGCCCTACGTCACCTATGGCTTGATTATTCTCAATGTTTTGGTGTTTCTCTATGAGGTCAGCCTGCCGCCCAATGGGCTAGAAGCCTTTTTTAATACTGCGGCGATCGTCCCTGTGGAGTTGACGGCTAGCTTTCAAGGACAGGTGATTCCGTCTGGCTTGCCGGAGTGGGCTACGCTGATTACGTCCCAGTTTCTCCATGGCGGCTGGCTGCATTTGGGTGGCAATATGCTGTACCTATGGATTTTTGGCAACAATGTGGAAGAGCAGATGGGGCGGTTGCGCTATCTGGTGTTCTATTTGGCTTGTGGAATTTTGGCAGGGTTGACGCAGTGGTTTTTCTCGCAGTTGTCGTCTACGCCTTCGTTGGGGGCGAGTGGGGCGATCGCTGGAGTCATGGGAGCCTACATTATCCGCTTCCCCAAAGCCACTATCCTCACGCTCATTTCCATTTTCCCGTTCCGCATCCCGGCTGTCTTTTTCCTGGGGTTTTGGTTTGTACAACAAGCTTTCTACAGCCTTGCCGAACTTAATACCCGCACCAACATTGGTATGGAAAGCGGCGGTGTGGCCTACTGGGCACATGCTGGTGGCTTTGTCTTTGGAGCGGTTCTAGGGCCTATCTTTGGCCTCTTCTCAAATCAAGATCCTTGAGGGCAGAGGGAATTTAACCTTTGCAATAGGCGGGGCTTCAGTCGGAATTTTTATATCAACCGCAGAGACGCAGAGACGCAGAGGAGAGGGAAGGGGGGAAGGCGAAAGGGAAAAGGGGAAAGGGGGAATTTTTACCCATCCACCCATCCACCCATCCACCCATCCACCCATCCACCCATCCACTTCCCTACTCCCTACTCCCCACTCCCTACTCCCCACTCCCCCATGCCCCTAAACGCTCTACTGTTCGACCTCGACGGCACCCTAGCCAATACTGATCCGATTCATTTTGAGAATTGGCGGGAGATCATGCTGGGCTATGGCATGGAGATTGATCAGGAATTTTACGATGCTCAGTTCAGCGGTCGGCGCAATCTGGAGATTGTTGAGGAACATTTGCCTCAGCTTTCGGCAGAGGAGGGGCTTCAGTTGAGTGAGTATAAGGAGGCGCAGTTTCGGGAACAGGCGACTCGTCTGCCACCTTTGGCTGGACTGGCCAAGATCCTGGATTGGAGTCAGCGGCATTCTTTGAAACAGGCTGTGGTGACGAATGCGCCTCGGGTTAATGCTGAGTTTATGCTGCAGGTTCTGGGACTGATCGAAACTTTCCCCACCGTCATCCTGGGCGAAGAATTGCCGATCGGCAAGCCCGATCCCCTGCCCTACCAGTTGGCTCTGAAAACCCTGGATGTGTTGGCGGCAGAAGCGATCGCCTTTGAAGATTCGCCCTCGGGGGTGCGATCGGCAGTGGGCGCAGGCATCTTGACCGTGGGTATGGCCACCAGTCAGACTCCAGAATTGCTCTACGAGTTGGGAGCAACGCTGGTAGTCAATGATTTCGCCGATCTCCGTCTTTGGGAACTCTTGGAGAAACTGCGATCGAACCCAAAATCAAAGATCTGTGTTTTAGGAGGAGAGAGCGATCGCCCCTTTCGCCTTTCGCCCTTCCCCCTTCCCCCTTCCCCCTCAAACGCTGAGCAACAAATCTTACTTGTTGCCAACGACACAGAACTGATAAATTTAATGGTTTAGAAGAGGGATTGCCGACAGTGTCTAAGGTTTGTCTGTAATCACCCATGAAAGAATAGGAAAGACAATGACCAGCTTGACCGTGGGGCATATTAATTTCAATTTAGAACAAGTTAACCAGCAATTTCAGCAGGCAGAAGCCAACCAAATTGTGAAATGGGCTACGGCAACCTTTGGACAGGGGTTAGCGATGAGTACCAGCTTTGGCATTCACTCGGCGGTGATGCTGCATATGGTGACTGTCGTGGTACCTGACATTCCTGTGATTTGGGTAGACACAGGCTATCTGCCGAGCAAAACCTACATTTTTGCCGAAGAGTTAACCCAACGACTCAACCTCAACCTGAAGGTGTATCAATCGCCCATTAGCCCCGCCAGGATGGAGGCATTGTACGGTCGTCTTTGGTCACAGGAGGATGTCGAATCGCTCAACCGCTATGACCAGATCCGCAAGGTCGAACCGATGCAGCGTGCCCTCAAAGAACTCAATGTCACCGCCTGGATCGCCGGACTCCGCAGTGACCAAACCGACCACCGCAAAACCCTCAACCCAGTCAGTCTGCAAGGTTCCATCTACAAAATCCTGCCGATCCTCAACTGGAATTCCAGAACCATCTACGAGTATCTGGTTGCACACGACCTGCCCTACCATCCTTTCTTCGATGAGGGCTATGTCACGGTCGGCGATTGGCACTCCAGCCGCCCCCTCACTGCCCTCGACGACAACGAACGCGACACCCGCTTCAATGGCCTCAAGCAAGAATGCGGCCTGCATCTGCCCCAAACGTTGGCGGAGTCGGAGAGTTTGGATTCAAGTTTGCTCTAGTGGGGGAGTGGGGAGTAGGGAATGGGGAGTGGGGAGTAGGGGGAATCGTTGAATTTTTTTCGGATTCCAAATCTGTGGCTCCTTTGCTGAACTTAAATCTAGAGAAATACCATGAGGTTGTTTTGTGGCCTGATGGTATTTTTGCTTTGGATTACTCACCTCTGAGGAACGCTATAGTACTGATTGGATCTGCACAGTTAATAGATTAATTTCTATAGAAAAATAATCTGGAATTGGAATTTAAACCGCAGAGACGCAGAGACGCAGAGTTGAAAAAGGGAAAAGGTGAAGGGAACGTACATCCATTTCTCTCCCCACCTCCCCACCTCCCCACCTCCCCACCTCCCCACTCCCCACTCCCCACTCCCCACTCCCTACTCCCCACTCCCTCAAAAACATGGCTCCGGACTGGCTCCACTGGGCACAACGATTGCAGGCGATCGCCCAAAATGGTTTGACCTATAGCGAAAATCCCTTTGACCTCGATCGCTTTCGGCAGATTCGGGCGATCGCTATTGAAATGCTGACGGAGGGGACGAATGTAGAACCTGGCTATCTTTTGAATTTATTCCAGCAGGAAGAAGGCTATGCGACTCCCAAGGTGGAAGTGAGAGGCGCGGTTTTTTGGCAAGATCGAATTCTAATGGTGAAGGAGCGGGAGGATGGTTGCTGGACTTTGCCGGGAGGTTGGATTGATGTCGGGGAAGCACCGGGGCGGGCGATCGAGCGAGAGATCTACGAAGAATCTGGATATCAAACCCAGGCTGTAAAACTGCTGGGGGTTTACGATCGCAACCACCCTCGCCATGCCTATCCGCCGACTGGACACCATGTCTATAAGCTGTTTTTTCAATGTCAGTTGCTCAGCGACCCAATTGAAGGAGGCAGCAATAAAGAGAACTGTGAAACGGATGGAGCCGAGTTCTTTGACGAACAGGACATCCCTGAACTTTCTTTGGCGCGTGTGGTGCCCAGCTTAATCCAGCGCATGTTTGAACACCATCGTCAGCCTGACTTACCCACGGACTTTGACTAGCCTGGAGCGAATTTTATGAGTGACTATATTCCTGTAAGCTGCGACTTCCATGACGAACTGGAAGCCCTAGCCGTATTGCATCGTCCCTGTCAAATTACCTATCGTAAGGAAGCAGGGCAGTTTGTGGAAGTCCAGGGCGAAATCGTCGATATCTACGCCTCAAATCATGCTGATTTTTGCAAACTCAAAGATGGTACGGTGATTCGTCTCGATCAAATTGTGGCGGTAGACGATACGCCCGTTTCCTACATTTCAGCAAACTAGCGAAGGGAATTGGCCATCGGTTGCCAAGCAAAAGCCTCTGGGCGTCTTTCCTTGTTTCGACTCCAGAGGCTAATGTGTTGTTTCTCGCTCCTCACAATGCTTATCATCGGCGAGGTCGCGGTTTTGGTCTATTAACCCTGTGACAGATCTGCAAGTGGGACAGTAAGGTTTTACTATCCTGATTGTCGAAATGTCCTGGGTGCTGAGCATCTAGGACGCTCCTGGCTCAATGCTTAGGATAGTTTGCCTAGAAGCCTTTTGGGATTTTTCTAGGCTCACTCTAGAGGTGAATCCAGCCGAAGAAGCTGAGGAATACGGCGACGACGAAGAGGGTTGCTGCGGCACCCCCGCCATAGGCGATCGCCTTACCCAACTGCCGTGCCAAGGGCGAATAGGGGGGCTTTTGCCAATCCCACCGAGTCGGGGACATGGGAATGTCAAACTTAAAGCTGCGTTGCAGGCTAGGCGTGGGCAGATTGTCGCGGTAGAACTCGTCGTAGCGCGCCATCCGAGCGAAGGGCTTTTCCCCTTGGGTGCGGTTGGGCAGGATGCGGCGACGCTGGTAGGGGACGGTGTGTTCACCGAAGTTTTCTAGGTACTCCTCGCTGTTGACCAGTTCTTCGATGAAGCCGTAGAGTCCTTTGGTGGCCACCACGATCGACCAGGCGATTTTTTCGCGATCGCTATACACATCCCGCCCTAAAATGCGCTGCACACACATCTGGACAAAGCGATAGTTGTTGTTGGTGTCGAGATTGCGCGATCGGAAGGTGGGGGAAGTGGCTAGACCTTTGATGAACTCTCGCACGGTGATTTGCCCCGATCGCAGTTGGGATTCCAGGGCAATCTGGCGAGTATCCTTGGTCATCTGCTGTTCATTAAAAATCTGCCGATAGGCGGCCTGAATCAGACTATCAAGGTCAGAGACAGAAGGTAAATTTTCCGTGGTAAAAATCCGAGGGGACTCATCGCCCGGAATCTCAAATCCGCTAACCCGATGGTTCCGGCTAGAAGGGGAATAGGTAATTAAGGGAAGTGCCATATTAAACCTCTTAGTAAACCGCAAGCAAAATGAACCCAACCCGCTGATTAAATCAAAGGACTCCTAGGGAATATCCTACGAAAAAAGCAGGTGAGTACAAATACTTGAGCATCTATAGCCTAGAGGGTTTGGTAACTTAGATTGCGAGGTTTTCGCAATCTGTAATATTCCTAAGTAATTTTCAATGATTCCCCATCCAAAATCTTGATGCATCGGCCAACGCCCGATAGTCAGGAAGTCGGCTGGCTTGCTGGAGTCGTAAGGTCGAGTCGGAGGGCAGAGGAATCGCCAACCCCAAACATAAATGTTCCAAAATCGCCAAAAAACGTGAGTCATGCCCCGCCGTCCCCACTTTGGCATGGGCGTACTCATGCACCACCAGCCGCAGCCAGTCCGACCGCACCACCCGCCCCACATCAATCAAAATGGGAATCGGACGCAACTCCAGATTGCAAAAGCCGTCAATTCCGTAAGCGGGAGCCAGGGGAGCGGCAAAGATCTGGACGGCTGGCCGTTGGTCGGGGTAGAAACAGTCTTGGCAGGCGGTGAGGTGGCGATCGAGTTGGGCGTTGAGCGTGTCTATGTGGCTGCCAATCCAGGTGCAGATCGGCAGATGGTACTGGAGGCGATCGCTTGGCAAATCGCTATCCCACTGGTGAATTAGACCGGGGTCAGGGACGAGGGTTTGGAGCGATCGCAGATATTCCAACCCCCGCGCAAAGGGATCGGTCTGAGTCAGCGCAATCCACTGCACGCTTACCAGCCCAGCACAGAGAAGGGAGCAGGCTTGGTGCTGTCTGCTGCGGCAGCGGAGTCAGAAGCATCGGGAGTAATGCGGCTTTCGGTGCAGAAAGAGGCGCTGCTAAACCCACCAAAGCGTTTTACGGTGCTGCTTCGCATTCGCAAATCGGGGCTGGCAAACCAGAAGCGCTCCACCGAACTCATGGTTTCATACTCGGTCACCAGCACCAGGCCACCGTCATCATCTAGCTCATAGTCGCCCACGACGGGGACAATTTCGGCATAGCCTAACTCGCGCAGAAGCTTACCTTGACGAGGGTTTTCGGGATCGGGCACCAGGGCAAACGCGGTGTTGCCTTCATGCTGTTCTTCGTCTTTGTCCCAGTCCATGGAGGCTTCCCAGCGAACCCGACAGCCGCCAATGGCCGTATTGGGGTCAATCTGATGCAACTCACAGAGCGCTACGATGGACGGGTCGGTGGCCGTCAGGGGTTCGACGTTGATCTCCGATTCGCCAAATTCTGAGCGCCGAAACGCTAGGTGGTGGGTGGTGCGGTGCGATCGCCACTTCCCCGCACTCTGTTGGAAAAATTCCATTGCATCCATGACTAAAAACCCGTTATGAATCGTTGATGTATTGAAGTATTTTACCGATATCTATTGTAGAACAGAGCCGAAGTGACGACTCCACACACTAATGCTTCGCATATAGTGTGGGCTTCTCCAAACTCCGAAGAGTAGAGAGAACTTCCTTCGAGGTACTATCCCACCACGCCTTCACTTTATTTGTCGCATTCTCTTTTGTTGCCGAGGCAATATTAGTTGTAGAACGACCCACAACAGCATTCCCTCTACGGCGGTTTATAGTCGGGAACTCGTCCAGCCCGACTCTTTTGATGTTGATAGCGGCATTGATGTCTCTATCAACCCAAAGATTTTCTACCTCATCCCAATACTCCCGAATGCTGCAATCGGTAAAGATAAACTCATCCCGATAAGAGAGAAGTTGAGACGTGTAGGCAGGATTCACTTCAATCGCAACGGCTCCAGCTTTTGCAGCTATGTATTCCAGGATTGTAAAGAATTGCCCAAATGCGGCATCATTCCAAGACTTGTTCAGTCCAGACTTAGCCGATTGACCGTTAGGCAGGTATTTTCCCTGCTCATCTTGCTTTGCGCCGTTGCGCTTGCTCAATCCCTTGAGATTGAGATTCTCGTAAAAGAATACTGTTTTGCCCGTTCTCACGATTTTGTGGGCGGTTTTGAAGGCGTGATCGCGTCTAGCCCTGGCAATTCGTTGATGCTCTCTGGCTTCACGTTTTGCCAGCTTACGGCGGGGACGACTCCCTTTTTTCTTAGCAGATTTACGATTAGACACCTTGGCTAGTCGCTTTTCGGATCTACGAAAAGACTTCAGCGATGGCAGTTTTTCACCGTCAGAGGTGGCTATATAGTCGTCTTCATGCAAGACTGCATCCATCCCCAAAGAGTTGTCCCAGCCCAGATCAAGTCCGTCAGGAGCGGTAGGTACAGTTGAGTCATCTAGCCGTAAGTTAACGTACCAACCATCTGCTTTTTTGATCAGTTGCACCTGTTTTAAGATTGCACCATCAGGGATAGGACGGTGCAATCGCACCTTTAATAGTCCCAACTTCGGCATTTTAACAAATATATATTTGCCGCCCAAAGAACAGGAGTGCAATTCAACACCTGCTCCTTCAAACACCATCGAACGAAACCGATCAGCGGATTTGAAGCGAGGCTTACCACTTCGCTTGCCCTTGCTGTCACCTGCTAGAAAACGGTCAAACGCCTTATCAACCCGCTTACAAACCTCTTGCAACGTGTTAGCTGGAACTCGTGAGAAGTCCAGTAACTCCAACGACCAGCCGACCGTAGCCAGATCTGTTTTAATCTCAGGCAGATATTTCTTCTGGCTGTAATAGTTTGGGTTGTCTCGCAACTCAGGCAAGTGGCAGATCAATGGGCAAGCATTGACATAAGAGCGGTTGCACTCCCACCAGTCAAACCTGTCCCCTAGTTGACGGTTGTACCAGTATTGGCAAATCCGAAGCCAGAGGTTTGACTCTAGCTTTTGCTCAGTTGTCGGAAGTGCTTGGTACTGGTAAGTGTATTTCATGTCATTGATATTACTTTACGGTGCAAGCCATGAAATATGACGATTCCATCAATATTAGGTTGCCGAAAACAGAGAAGAAGATTCTAGATAATTACTGCAAGCGGGTGAAGCGCAATAAAACAGATGTCATTCGAGAGTTTATTCGTTCATTAGCCGAGCGGTAGTTTGTTCGTCTCGTCGTCGGTGTCTTTCCTGTTGGCTTTGCCAATTCGGTCAGACACCACTCCTCGCCTCACACGCATTCCTCTCACGCCAAATCAAAGATTATGGCATGAGGCTCCTGCTGCTCAAGCTGAAATTTAGGACATTAATCAAGACAACGGCACCGGGAGTGGGTTAGTCTAAGCCTGAGGCTCATTTTCAAGCGTGAGTTTTTTTTACAATCAAGAGCTTCTTCAGATCCGAGTATTTGTATAAGCCTGAGTTTATCCATCAGCCTGAATATTCTAAAAGTTGAATATTCTAAAAGCTGAACATTCCGAAAGCCTAAGCTTTTTTAAGCATTCTTGAATTCATCCCAATCCCCGATTTCCATGACCGATTTTCAAGGTGGGCTTCGGCCAGACTCCGCTCCACTCCTACCGCCAATCCTAGAGCCAGACCAATCGGTGCAGGCTTATTTTCAACCCGTGAGTCTGTTAGAACAAGCCTTTGCATTAACGGCACTGTTCTTTCACACGGGTGCCTTAACCTGCTTTGTGGGGCCGGACAACCCGCTCTCCATTTTCAAGGAAATCTCCGCCTACATTGGATTTGCCATCACGCTGGGGCTGCTGGCTGCCAACCTGAAGGATTGTGCCTCCACCCTTTCCCGAGATCTACTGCTGTGGGCGTTGGTCTTGCTGGCTCTGGCTTCTCCCCTCTGGTCTGATTATTTGCCTGAGACGGTGCAAAACATTATTCCGCTGCTGCGAGTCACCTTGTTTGGCGTTTACTTTGCAACCCGCTATTCGCTGCGTCAGCAGGTGCAAATGGTAGCGCTGGTGTTGGGCGTGAGTGCTGCGGCCAGTCTTGTCTTGGCGGTGGCGTTGCCTTTCTATGGCGTTATGGGGCATGGGCTGATTACCAATATGGAACAGGTGATGCATCAAGGCGTTTGGCGAGGCGCTTTCATTCACCGCACGATGCTGGGGGTGATGATGGTGCTTTGCATTTTGTCATCTCTCTTCTGTGTGCTTCAGCACTATCGGCAGCGCTTCATTGTTTTACTAGGGCTAGGACTTGCGACGTTCCTTCTGATGATGTCGATGGCCAAAGCGGCACCTGTGATTCTGGTGTTGGTGCTGGCGCTGATTCCCTTTTTCAAAGCTGTTCGATGGAATGATGCGATCGCCATTCCCTTCTTCACCACTGCCGTCGTTATCCTCGGCATCACTCTCGTTCTGACAATCACCAACTACGAATTCCTCCTGCAATCCTTGGGCCGTGATCCGACCTTCACCGGACGCACCAATTACTGGCCGCTGATGCTCGACAAACTTTGGGAGCGACCCTGGTTTGGCTATGGGTACAATGCCTTCTGGATTGGCGGCTGGAAAGGGGAAGTGGCCGATATTTGGCGCTACCTCAGACCGGGCGACGAACCGCCACATCCCCACAATGGTTTTCTCTTCATGTGGTTCAACATTGGGCTGGTGGGGCTTTCGGTTTTTGCGGCTCATTGGCTGTCGGTGTTTTGGCGATCGCTCCAATGGCTACGGCAAGTCCCCACGCTAGAAGGCTTTGTCCCGATCGTTTACTTCACCCTGATCCTCTTTCTGAACTTCACCGAGACGCTGCTAATGTTCCCTGACATTCTGTGGCTGCTGTATGTTTCGTTTAGCCTATCCATGAGTAAATGGGGCACGAGAGAAGTAGCCTGGAATCCAGAACCTGAGCTAGGTTAGCCTACAAACCGGTCGGAATTTGATCCCACAAAGAGGATAGGACATTGGGATGGGAAATTTGCAAACTCTACTGCAAGCTTTGAAATGATGAAAACTGCGTTTTTGATCCTGGCGCATGACCAACCTGCCCATCTGGGGCGGCTCGTAGCCTCTCTGCGCTGTGACTGGGCACAGATCTTTATCCACATCGACAAAAAAGCCGATATCACTGAGTTTCAAAGATATCTGCCGCAGCATAAAGATGTCATTGTGCTGGATGGCCGCGATCGGGTTCGGATTTCCTGGGGTGGTTTCAATATGGTGAGAGCCACGCTCAATCTTCTGGAGGTCAGCTTAAATGCTGGCACCCCATTCGATCGCTTTTGCTTCCTGAGCGGCTCGGACTTTCCCATTAAAAGTTTATCGGAGATGCAAGCTTGCTTTGCTTCAAATCAGGAATTCATGCGGATTGACCGACTCGTAGATGCTTCCAGCAGCCACTACCGCAATGTGCAATATCTCTGTATCAAAGATTTCCCTCTGCCCAAGAGTGTGATCTCGGCGGTTTCAAGAATTCGCAGAAAGGTTTCACAAAAAATTCCCCACTACCATGGTTGTAGCTGGTGGGCATTGACGAAGGATTGTGTTCAGTACATTGTCGATTTTGTGCAACAAAACCCTGACTATTTTAGGTTTCATCAATATACCCTGTGCCCAGACGAAATCTTTTTCCAGTCCATTGTCAAAAGCTCTCCGTTTGCGCCTCAGATTACCCATGATGTGGAAACCTTTGGCGATCGCACTCAATTTTTCGCCCTCAACGAACATGCCTGTCATTACATCGACTGGAATGCCAAGGGCGTGACGCTTCCCAAAGTTTTGGACCAAACGGATCTGCCTCATCTGCTGAGTTCTAAGGCTTTATTCGCTCGGAAATTCCGGGAAAACGAATCGAATGGGTTGCTGAAACTTTTGGAGGAGGGAGTGGGGAGTAGGGAGTAGGGAGTGGGGAGTAGGGAGTGGGAAGTGGGGAGTGAAAGGTTAGAGAAATTTTAGGGAGTGTCTAAGTTAAGACAGGGGTTTGGTCTATGGGGCATCTGTGAAGATGAGCGGGTGGAGTCTGGGGAGTTACCGGGTGCTGCGGTCAAAGGCTTGGGCGATCGCACTCCAAGCAGGTTTTCGTTTCAACTCAGCATCTAAAGGTAGCGGACGCGAGGGAAGTCCGTCGGGGCGGGGAAAGAATTGGGAGATCCAGGTGTGGCGATCGCTCAAGCCCCATTGCAAAATCGCGATGACGGCAGGTTCGTCGAGTACCACATCCAGGTATTCCTGATAGACTTGGGCGACTCGGCGATCGCGCTGTTGAATATTTGCAGGCAATTTCTGATCAATCACGTCCAGTTCAGTAATCAGAATCTTGAACCCCAAACTGGCCACATCCCCAAGGAATCGCCGAAATCGCTCGGGGTTGAAGTCAGACTGGTCGCCCACCAGATGGGACTGGATGCCCAAGGCATGAACCGGAGTGCCCTTGGTTTTGAAGCGTTCCAGGAGATTGAGGGTGGCCATGCGGCGGCTTTCGTGGTCGGCAGTGTCGTACTCCACACCATAGTCGTTGTAGACCAGCAGCGTATCGGGGTCAGTGTCCGCAGCAATGTGAAACGCTAAATCCACATAGTCTGAGCCTAGAAGGTTTAGCCAGGGAGATTGCCGCAGTTGATCCGATCGCCCGTCCTGCGGTTGAATCGCCTCGTTGACCACATCCCAGGAATGCATCCGGCCTGCATAGCGCTGCATCACGGTTTGGATATGTTCGACCAAAACCCGTTCGGCGTTTTGAGGATTGACAATTTCTTGAAACCATTGAGGTTGTTCGATATGCCAGACCAGGGTATGCCCCCGCATCTGGAGGTTCTGCTGTCGGGCAAATTCAGCTAACCCATCGGCATAGGTGAAGTCATAGGTATAGGGAGTGGGACGAAGATACTGCCACTTCAAGCAGCCAATCACCAGCATGGCGCATTCTTGGGCGATCGCCTCTGCTAAATCCGGTTCCTCCGCCAAAGACAGTGTGCCGCATTCAGCCCCGTAGATGATATTTTTAGCCGCAGCCCGTTGTTTCAGCGTGGGTTTGGGGTGCGATCGAGTGGATTCCTGAGAGGACAAAGCGGGGTGAACTTGGCTAGTGTCTGGAGAGATGGGGGCGATCGCATTTCGGCTAGCTTGTGTCGGCAGCAGACCGCTTTGAACCCGACAAGCCGCCCAACTGGATAAACCGTAATAGAGTAGATCTCTACGCTTCATGGCTACGCTTGAGGGGAACGGACAGCGGTCATCGTAAGTATTGATTGATGGATAACAAAGGGATGGCGCATGAAACTACTATGGAATCGAAGGTTTCATCGTTTTTTTTAAGATCTTGCGGCATTTTTGCTTCATGACTAGTCCTAAGAAAATAATGTTTCCTAGGAGATAGCGTTGCCATAGCCGTTTGGGTTCCATGAATAAGCGAAATAGCCATTCCAGTCCGGTGTACTGCATCCAGCGCGGTGCCCGAGGAACAATCCCGGAGACGAGTTCAAAACTAACGCCAATCCCTAGAGACACGGGAACATTGAGCGTTTGGTAATTGTTGTAGATCCAGGACTCTTGCTTGGGTGCGCCTAACCCGACAAAGAGCAGATCGGGATTGGCCGCCTGAATCGCGGCATTCATGGTGTCCAATTCTTGGGCATTGTTCTGGAACCCATAGGGAGGGCAATAAGTGCCCACGATGTTTAAGGTGGGGTACCGTTGCTGCAAGACTTTTGCAGCCTTCTCAGCGGCTCCCGGTCTACCGCCCAATAGAAAGACCTTGAGTCCGGCGATCGCACTTTCTGCACAAAGTTCTTCAAACAAATCCGTGCCGTTGACCCGTCCTGCCAAAGGGGTACTGAGAAATTGAGCCGCCCAGAGCAGCGAAACGCCATCCGGAACCACCCATCGTGCCTGTTGATAAATCTGGCGAAACTGGCAGTCATTTTGCAACAGCACCACATGATGGGCATTGGGGGTTACCACATATTCAGGTGGCTTGCGGAGTTGGGCGTGATTGACCACACTGGTCACCACCTCCGCAAAGGTATACCGGTCAATCGCCACACCACAAATATTGACTCTCATCAAAAATCTCCAAAACACGAGCCTGTTGAAATCTAAACCATCCTGCCTATAGGGACATCTTCAGTTCGCTGAAGTTCGCTAAAGTGTGCTGAAGTTCGCTGAAGTTAGCTAATGAGTACACTGGAAGTCTTCTCGATCGCCTCATTGGCCGCACCTCCATCCCGCAGCCGTCCCCGTTGACTTTTGCCCGTCGCCTGAAGCGCAAATTGCTCCAGCGATTGATAGAGCGATGGGGGAATCAGGGCAAGGCAATAGACAGCGGCGATCGTCATCAGCGTTCGACGGGGTTCGTGGATGAGAATGCGCCAGTCCGTCAGCAGGGCAAGGTTCATCATCTCCATAGCCAGATCGGCATCTCGCAGGGTCACCGCTCGACGCGCCGTGTACCGCATGTAGTAGGCTCTCGCTAAATTGCGATAAGCACCCAAGACTAAGGGAGCCGAATTGCAGCACTTATCAATGACGCGCTCGATCGCCTCATATTGCAGTCTGGCGCTGGCCGACAGTCCGCCTGTGCTGACCCGGTACAGCGTCAAGGCTTCCGGGATGCCTGCGGTTTCCCAGGCCGTGTGAGTGGCGATGCGTGTCCAGCATTCCAGGTCTTCGGCGCGTTGGAAGGCTTCGTCAAAGTAGCATTTCTCGGGCACACCCCACCGATCATCGGTGAAGCAAATCTCGTCTAGAACCGCCCGTCGAATGACTGCGGCGGAGCCATTGCCGACCGGGTTACGACAGAGCGCATAGGCTGGGGTAATCTGGGTGATGCGACTGGGAATTTGGTAGATGCCATTGGGGTTTCCGGCTTCGTCAATGAATTGGGAATAGCTGAAGCTGACCCCGACTTGGGGATGCTGTTCGAGATGTTGGACATGCTGGGCAAGTTTGTCGGGCAGCCAGAGATCATCGGCATCCAAGAAGGCGATGTAGTCTCCCTGTGCATGACGAATGCCGCAGTTGCGCGCTCCGGCTAGACCCCGGTTCTCCTGGTGAATGATCCGGATGCGTGAATCGGTGAACTGCTGGCAGATTTCGATACTGCGATCGCGACATCCATCGTCAATAATCAGGGCTTCAAAATGGCGATAGGTTTGGTTGAGGAGCGATCGCAAGGTATCCGCAATATAGCGCTCGGCTCCATAGACCGGAATAATCACAGAGACGAGCTTTGAACCAGAATCGGTATCCACTTGAACCATGTTTTATCACTCTCCGAGATAGCGTTTGGCGTTGGCAAGATTGAAATCAATGGGGAATCGTCAGAGATGAATGGTCACTATGCATCGGTGACATATCCTGTGTGGGAACGGGAGAGAGATGTTGACGCTGCGATCGCCCCACCACCTTCATCATCCAGGCTTCAACTTGCTGATAAAGGGAACTGGGCAGCCACTTGAGCAAATAGGCCGTCACCAGCAAACCCAGGACTCGCCGGGGTTGTTCTCTCCAGAGTCGGGGATCGTCGGCGACAGCTTGCTGGATAAACTGCACTGCATCTGAACCCAAATGCAAGCGCACGGCGTTTCTCGCCAAGTACAGTTTTTGATAAGCCCTGGACATTTGCTCCCATTGAACCGAGGCGGTGGGGGCATAGCTGCGGATTTTGGCCAGTGCCAGTTCCCAGGCTTCCTGCTGTTTCACCAGATGGGCAGAGAGTCCTTGAGCATTGACTCGATACAGCGTCAAGGCTTGAGGAATGCCCGCAATTTGCCAAGCGGTGAGGAGCGCAATGCGGAGGAGAATTTCGTGATCTTCAGTGCGGCGCAGGTCTTCGTCGTAGTAGAAGGTTTCCAGGGTGCCGTAGCGATCGGATTGAGTGGCGATCGCATCCAAGGCCGATCGTCGAAACACAGCGGCAGAGCCATTGCCCACTAGATTGGAGCGAAATAGATCGGCCACCGTAATGTCGTTTAGTTTTGCAATGACATAATTTCCGGTGGGTTGCCCCGCTTCATCCATGAAGGCCGATCGGTCAAAGCTGACACCGACCTCTGGATTTTGCTGAAAGTGCGTCAGGTGGGCTTGGAGTTTATCAGGCAGCCATTGATCATCGCCATCTAGGAGGGCAATGAATTCTCCTTGAGCCTGCCGAATTCCAGTGTTACGCGCTCCCGATAATCCCCGGTTGGCCTGCCGGACAATGCGAATCCGGGAATCGGTAAACTGCTGGCAGATTTCTAGACTGCGATCGAGTGATCCATCATCGACCAAAATCAGTTCAAAGTCAGAATAGGTTTGAGCTAATACCGATCGCACCGTTGCCGCAATGTAGCGTTCAACGCCGTAAATCGGAATAATGACAGAAAACTTCATAGCTGGGGTTATCACAAAACGGCAATCACAGAATTAATTAAAACCAAGGGGTTATCGAACGGATAGGCTAAGCAGAGGGCTTCAAAACATGGCGCGTCACGCCAATGGTAAAGAGCGGCAGCATGATGCAATGCACCAGCAGCACGGTGGCGGCAACCCAGAGAATCCCAGCTTGGACGCTGAGGGTGAGGGCGATCGCAAAGATCACCGTAAATCCAAGATTCCAATAGAGATTAATCCGGGTCTGGTCCACCGCTTGCAGCAGCATGGAAGCCACTTCCCCAAAGGGACGAGGAATGGCCGAGAGACAGATCAATACAAAAATAGGAATGGCCATGCCCCACTGCGATCCATAGAGTAGGGGAACATAGAAAGGAGCCAAACTCGCCTGCAATAGAACAAACGGCACAATCACCTTCGCCGTGGTTTTTAGTCCTTGGGTATAGCGCTGAGAAAGCTGCTGCAAGTTTTGACGCGCATCACAGAGGTAGGGGAAGATCGAGTTAGCCAAAGCGTTAATAATGTTTAGACTAACGCCTAAACCTGCGTTAAAAGCAAAGTAATAAAGCCCCAGTGCCTCCAGTCCTAGGAATCGCCCAATCAATAAATAATCTAAATTGGCTCTGAGTTTACCTAAAAATTCGATACCCATCACATCTACCGCAAAACCTGCGATTTCACGCCATCGGTGCAGCGTAAAGCGGCCTTTGGGTTTCCAGGGATGATTCATCACGCTAATCACCAGCCACAGGGGCGCAACCAGGACTCCGGGCAGCACCAGCGACCATAGGCCAAATCCCATCAGCGCAAAGATGACGGTGAGGGTATTGCCCACGATCGATTGACTCACCGTACAAAGCGCAATGATGTTCAGCCGATTCTCGCGCTGCAATAAAGCCGTTTGCACCGTGAAAATGGGCATCAGCAAATAAACCAGAGCCATAGCACAGATGGGAGCCACAATCCGCATATCCTGGTAAAACCAGGCGATCGGCCAAGCCAGCAAACATTGAACGGTAAATAGGGCAATACATAAAATCCAATTCATCCAATAGGCCGTTTGGCTGAGGACTGCAATATCTTGTTCATCCGCCTGTACCAGTTTGGAGCTAATGCCCGTTTTCAGCGTAAAGATTAAGATAAACTCGCTTGTAGTCAAGACGATCGCCGTCAGCCCATAGTCATAGGCACTGAGGACTCGCGCTAAAACCACAACTACCCCCAAGCGAAAAATCCGGTTAACCAATTCGGATGCGCTCAACCAACCCAAATTGCGAATAAAGGGGTTGGCGAATTTCTTTTGCAATTTCTCAGTGAGCATGGAGGATGAGCGTGGAGGGTGAGTTGAAAGCGTAGAGGATGAATTGAAAGCGTGGAGATTCGTTGAACAGGGATGAGTTGAACAGGGATTAGTTAAGCAAGTTCAGCAAAATGCCCAGCGGCGACAGGAGACGGCCTGCAAAATCAACCAGCGAGGCTGAACCGCGTTTGGGCACAATCACCACATCCCCGTCCTGAACCTGGTTGCTATCGTTAAGGTTTCGCAAATCCAACTCTAGTGGCTCCGCTTCTCCCGCTTCATCAAGTCGGACAAATGTGACCTGGCGCAGGTTGGCATCTTCGGTGGGGCCACCCGCGATCGCCACTGCACTAGAAATCGAGCTATTGGGCGGCACCTGCACCTCACCGGGAGCCTTGACCTCTCCCACGACTCTGACCCGGACTGTCGTGGGGGCAAACTGCGATCGCGCCATTAAACGGCGATCGATGTCTTCACCCGCCTGGAGTTGGGGCACAAAGATGGAGTCACCATCCTGAAGGACGAGGTGGGGCGCGGCGCTATCGGCCATGATCGCATCCCAGAGGTTGACGGTGATGGGGGTGGCGGAACCATCAGGGCGGTAGCGCCGCAGGGTGACCTGGCGGAGGTCGGCATTGCCCGTGATGCCTCCAGCGGCGGCTAGGGCACTGGCCAGCGTGGGGCGCTGTTCGGGGGTTTGCTCCTCGTTGCCATCACCCGAGCCGGAGGTGGAACCCCGGAGTTGGATGGTGCCGGGACGCTGGACTTCTCCTGAGACATTGACCACGACGGGTCGCAGCGAGAGGAGATTGACCGTGACCACGGGATTGACCAGCATGGCTCGCAGTCGAGTCGTAAGTTCTGTCGCTAATTCGCTAGTGGTCTTGCCTGCTACGGGGATATGCCCCAGCATGGGCATGATGATGGTGCCATCGGGCAGAACCGTTCTGGCTCCGGTGAATTCATCATAGGCAAAGACTAGAACATCTAACTGATCGCCAACGCCTAATACATAGTCCTCTGAAGCAGCGGCGCTTTGACTGTCAGGTAACCTATTGCGGGGAAATGCGCTTGGGGATTGGCTGGGTGCAGGAAGGGGCGGCGAATCCGATCGCCTTGGAGTGACCTGGGGCAACGCTTCGGTTCCTGCTTCGGCAGGTTGAGATTGTTCTACGGTTGGCAAGGGTTGGCTCATGCTTGGGTCAACCGCCCTACGGGTCTGTGCCAACGTGGGAACGGCGGTGAGAAGGGTTGAGCAAACCAGGGTGAACGAGAGTGTGAATGGGTGAGTCAACATCATGATGAGGTGCGATCGCAAAGCTATCGTCATAAAAATATCTGAACAAGAATCGATCGACAGGGAGCGATTGACATGAATCGCTCTAGATGAATCGATCTAACGGAGCGCGATCGCCCGCTTTGATTCCTTAGAGGTGACCGACTTGGGTTCCAGATTGTCTCGGCTGTAGTAGAAATAGCTATCGGGTTCAATCTTGACATTGACACCGTTAATCACCATTCCTAAAATATTTTGTCCCGATTGCATGAGGAACTCCTTGGCCGCTTCGGCACTGGCTGAATCCACCACACCAGGGCGCACCACAAACAGAATCCCATCGGCCAATTGTCCCAAGGCTCCCACATCGGCAGTGCCTGCGAGCGGCGGCGCGTCGAACAGGATCGAGTCATAGCGGAGTGCCAGGGTATTGACCAGAGCCGCCATTCGCTTGGAATCGAGCAGGACGAGTGGGTTGGGGGGAATCACCCCGGCAGGCAAAACATCTAGGTTGGGGGCGATCGGGCGAATCAAGGTTTCGACGGGCATTTGTTCCACGATTACATTACTCAGCCCTTCAATGTTGAGTAAGTTCCAGATATGGTGCTGAGTGGGACAGCGCAAATCGGCATCAATGATCAGCACCCGACGACCCGCCTGCGCCACAGCCATGGCTAGATTGGCCACGACTTCAGACTTGCCTTCGCGTGCCACGGAACTGGTGACCACAATGCGCCGGGGTTCCCGATCGGAACTGAGGAATTTGAGATTGCCCTGGAGCATTTGGTAGCTTTCTAGAATGGGAGAACCGGGCAGGTCTCGGCTGACAACGCGGGGAATCAGTTGGTCAGAGCTACCCATCAGGAGATGGTTTTTGCGCTCCTTGAAGGCTGGAATCATCCCCAGCAGGGTAAACCCAAAGGTTTCGCGAACCTCTTTGACGGTTTTTAGGGTGCGATCGATTAAATCAGTGGTGAAGGCTACGGCGATCGCCATCAATGCCCCGGCCAAGCCACCCCCCAGCAGCAGCATATAGCTGAGACGCGACGAGGAACGCTGCGGGACTCTCGCTCTGGCCACAACCCGAGCATTGCCCACGTTCTGGTTTTCGGCGACCTGCACCTGTTGCAGGCGGGTGAGCAGCGCTTCGTAGGTGGTTTGAGCAGCCTGTAAGCGCCGTTCCAGTTCGCGCTGGGTTTCTTCTAGACGAGGCAGCACATTGGCGCGCTGTTTGTAGAGTTGTTGGGTTTGTGCCAGGGTGTTGAACCGTTGGGTTAAGCCTTGTCTTTGGGCTTCTGACTGCACCAGTTGGGCGATTAAATCGCGCTGGAGGTCGCCAATCTGCAAAGAACTGGCCGAGATCCCGGTTCCACCGCCCGCAGTTTGCTGAATGCGCTGTTGCAGCAGTTGATTGAGGGAGGTGATTTTCCGTTCCAGGTTAGTAATGGAGGGATATCCTGGCTGGTAACGAGTTCGTTCGACTTGCAGTTCCTGTTGGGTTTGCTGAAGTTCGGCCAGCACTTCCTGGACAGCAGGAAGCTGGCTCAGTTCAGAGACTTGCAGCGCCTGTTGCGGGCTGAGGCCAAGACGAGACTGAAGATTGCGCGATCGCGCAGTGGCATCGGAGGCTTGCGCCTGGGTTTGGGAAATTTGTTCTTCGATTTTGGCAATCAGGGAAACGGCGGCCTTGGACTCTTCTTCCAGGTTAATCACGCGGTTGTCTTCCCGGAAGCGACGTAGGGCGGCATCGGCCTCGCGCACAGCAGTTTCTGTTTTGGGTAGTTGTTCAGCGATGAAGTCGCGGGCTGCTACCGCTTGAGAGCGGTTGGCCTGGACGTTTGCTTTGATGTAATTGTCAATTAGGCGGTTGACGATGGCGGCGGATTGTTGGGGATTGTCGCCTTTGTAGGTGATGACTAGCACATCAGTGCCCCGAACTCCTCGGATGGTAAGCCTTTTGGCCAAATCCTCCACATCCATAGGCTGGTCGTCGTCGCCTCTGATGTCTAGATCCTGAATAGTTTCTTCCAGGATGGGATCTGAACGGAGGATTTCGGCCTGGGTATCAAGGGGACTGCTTTGGGGAAACAGAGGTGTCAGTTCTCCAACCCCTTCGCCGAGTCCGGTTAGAGAAGACGCTCGACTGGATTCGATCAGCAGTTTCCCTTCGGATTGATAGGTGGGACGTTGGCTAAACGCTAACCAGGCGGATACCGCTGCAACGGTGCTAAAGGCTGCGATCGCCGGCAGCCACCGTCGTCTTAACACAAGCCAATACTTGCGAAAATCAATCTCTTGAGATGCTTGATATGGTTTAGCTTGCACGACACCCCCTCCAGCTTTAATGTGCATCACGTTTGCAACTCCCAATTCATAACGGCAATTCGTAACGGCAATTCGTAACGGTGAAATGGCCAGATCGCTCAGAGCCTGATCAAAAAAATTGATCAATTTTGATCCATGAAGTCTTCCGATCCACAACCTCTTGATCAATCTGATCAATCTGAATTGATCAACCTGAATCAAGAGGGTAAAAAGGATCGTGTTCCCCAGAAAGTAGAATTGCAAAAACTAGCCATTCCCTTGTTGAAAATGGGCTTCAGCGCAGTATCGGTACTGGCTTGGTGGTTCATTTGTTTTAGCAATATTGCTTCCGGGGTAGCGGACTTAGCTCCACTCGATGAAATGATTCGCAACGAGTTGAAATGGCCATCTAGGACTTGGTAGATTGCACAAGGCTGATGTGCAGCCGATATTTCACTCAATGTGAATGTTATGGAACGAGTCATGGCAGGACAGGAGTTCAATCCCTATCCAAATGTGACGATTCATTTTAAACATTCTCTAAACACCCTAAAACATCCTCTAAACATTCTCGGAAGAACCTCTAAGTATCCGTTGCAGATCTCTCTGATAGTCTCGTGACCAGACTCTGCCTTGCAATGTAAAACCAGAAAATACGCGACTTGTTTTAGGAAAGAACCTGAAACAAGAGGCAACTCTCAAGGAACATTCCCAAGCGGAGTCTAGGAACGAGAAAATTAGTATTTTTAGACCATAACCTTAAATCAGTCGTCTCGTGGACGTTATGACCGATTTTTTTTACGATGAATCCCTCAACCCAATCTTGCTTCAAACCAAAAATGAATCGCTAAAAGCCGAAAATCGGCAATTTAGCTCTTTCTTGATGAATACTATTCTCCCTATCCTGCTTTAGTCGATCGCCAACAAACTAGCCGATTTAATTCAGCCGATTTGATTCAGCCGATTGATTCAGAAGATCCCAGTTTTGCAACTTGACCAAATTGCTTTGAGCTTGATCAAATTGCTTTGAGTCAGTTTGCATTGAGGTAAATGGATGGTGTGAATTGCCGATTACTGAGTTCGCGGTTCATGGGCTTTGCCAATCTATTCACAAATCACGTCACAAATCACGAATTTACAAATCACGAATTTAGCCAGGAATTCACCCATGATTATCTTGTCAAGTGGTATCGGCACCCTAAACCTTAAATCTCTTCTCTCCATAATAATACGGAGAACCCAATTCAACAATGTTAAATTCTTTACCAAGAGTCTCAGTATGGCAACCATTGTAAAGAAAACTTCATAAAAATCTCGCAAAAATTTCACAAATCGACTTCAATGAAACATGGGGGTGAGCGTCGGACTGTTCAGGGGAGCCGAATTCACAACCCATTAAATGAGTCGGACATGATTTGAGTAAAG
>JALOOP010000130.1 GCA_025454315.1 Oculatellaceae cyanobacterium Prado106 | reverse complement strand
AGATTAAGCAACGCCCATCCCATCAGGTGATGAAAATTTGGTTGAGATGAGTCCTGAAAGTGTTCGCAGATTGCCAGGAGACAACCGCTAACAAGTCGTTCCCCTGAAAGATTTGAGCACCTTCGGCACTATCCCCAAATTGAAGACTACTGAGGCTACTGACTCTCAAACGGGTAGCTCCTAATTGGAAGTTGTTAATCGTATCGTATCCAAATCCTTCCGACAAAACCACTGTGGCTGCACCGCCCAACCAAATGGTATCAAGTCCTGAACCACTATCAATGAAATCGCCCCCACCATTGCCATAGAGAATATCGTCACCTAAACCACCCAGCATGGTGTCGGCATCAGAACCGCCAAAGATTTGATCATTTCCAGCGCCACCCACCAGAATATCTTTGCCGCCATTGCCATAGAGAGTATCGCTACCGTCACCCCCTGAAATGATGTCTTGAGATGATCCCGAGCCGTACAACACATCGCTACTGGATGTTCCTTGAATGACGCCACTCATGCCTTGAGTCTGTATCGAAATTTTCAAGCTCTCTGCATCTGTCTCTTTCAAAATCGCAAGTAATTCACCGTCGCTGTCGGATACTCGGATCAGCGTATCATTGCTGTTATCACCCGTTCCCTGTTTAATGTTCAACTGATTAAAAGTAAGTCCACCTGATAGTTGAATCTGATCTTCACCAACTCTAAAGTCAGTAATCGTATCTGTGCCATTGCCGGGGGCGAGAACAAACTGATCCTGCCCCGTGCCGCCTTCCAGCACATCGTTCCCTTTACCTCCGTCTAGAATGTCATTCCCTCGCTCCCCATTCAGGCGATCGTCACCCTCAAATCCCCTTAGCAGATTATTTTGGGCATTTCCACGAATTGAATCTCCCCGATTCGTGCCTTCCACATTTTCAGTATTTTGAAGTGTATGGGTCAGGGCTGTTCCTGAAGTTCCGATGGGCGTTTGAAAAGTGACCACTAAGGTCGCAAATGGATTGTTACTGAGATCAACATTGAGCGCAAACTGTGCAGAGTCACCCAAAGCCAAGTAAGAGACTGTATCGTCACCATTCCCACCATCAACGGTAGTATTGATCAGATCGGGAGCGATAAAGTCATCTCCGTCGCCTCCGTTTAACTCGTCTGACCTCCCAACAAATGCAGCACGGCTACTGCGAACGACAATCTCATCGTTTCCAGTTCCGCCATCAGCAATCACATTGGAGACATTAGAGTAATTTTCCTGACGGTCAAAAGCAGAGACGGTGACATTCCCTGATTCTCCAGTCACCAGGAACTTCTCATTGATGACCTCTGGACTAATGTTCCGCTCATTAGCAAAAGGCCCCATGTTTAACCGGAGTTGCCCATCATTCAGCAACGTGGCCAAAAGGGGCGGAAGCGGAACCGTTTCAAAAGTTATTTGCAATCCCGCAAAGGTTGCTTGACTGAAATTGTCATTCACAAACGGAAATCCACCCAATACAGAACCAATCGTTCCTCCAACGTTCACCTGATTATCCGCAGTCAGTGAAAAATTCCCGCGAAAAGTAGATGAACGAACTGGGGTAGGCAAAGTAAACTTCTGCGTTTTCGTCACAACCCGAGTTTTTGGATCTGCGGTATCTCCATCCACAAAGGATCGAATAAAGTTATCTTGTGAAATCCCCCCAAACGAAAAACCAGCCTGGATATCTGCCGTCCCCTTTCCGGCTGGAAGGACAAACGGAGGAAGGGGAATAAAAGTTGTATCCCGTTCTGTCGTTGCTAAAAACTGGTAGGTCACTTCTAGAGCCGAAAGGAGGTGATCTTGAGGCGCTTCTACAGAAAAGTCAAAGATAGCGGCTTTGGATTGACCGACGAGCGCATCTCGATTGCTTAGCAGGGTCGCAATCCCTGCTCCAAACCCTGCGACTAGCCCAGACAACACGGTTGTAAGAGGACTGGCCTTTGCGGCCAAATTGACGAGTATGTCGGCTGCTGCTGCGGTATAACCTGCTAGTAGCGCTTCCCCGTCTACTCCTTCGTCCGCATTCACTGCATTAAAACCACTAGCAAAGGTGATGGTATTCCCTTCGATAATCGGTTGGCTGGGGAAAAGGTTAGGTGTGGCATAGGTATTGGCTAGACCAAAATTGAGATCTGACATGGGTGTACTCCCTGGATGTGCTCTACCGTTTCAATAATTACGAGACTTCTATGAGACTTCTATGAGACTTCTATGAGACTTCTAACTCTTCTGATATTTCCTGAAATTAATGTCTTGAACGACGCAACGTGGGATGAGAAGTGACCGCTCTCATTTCCAACCCTGCGTTGTATGCGATTACAGACTCTGGACATTTTTTAGATCATGAATAAATTACTGGCGTGCTAAACGAGCCACCTCCGCTCAAGATCCTGGTTCCTCTACTCTGAAAGTAAGATTAAAAATTGAAGAAACTGTGAGAAGTGGGTGCAAAACCAGCAAAATACCTAAAAAACTTTACTTTCTCGATCCCGACCACATTTAAATTCATTAAAAACTACAAAGAATTGCAGACAAGAAGGATGGAACGGAATGACCCAGTCTTGCCCTTGAGGATGCGATCGCCAACCTTCCCTGAATTCAACGTTTTAGTTGGTTCAGCCAACCACCATTTTCCTCACAACTTCCTCACAGATTCTTTCTATCCTGAGAGTGGATGAGAATCCATTCAACTCGCTTCTTCGATCTCTAGGAAAAACATTTCCCTATCCTTTCAAACTTGTGTAGACAATAATCTAAAAACCCTTTGAAATCGCCAAAAAGGAGGACAGATTATGGCAATTACTCAATGGAAACCCTTTCGAGGTCTGGAACGGTGGGAACCCTTCCATGAAGTTGAAAACCTGCAACAAGAAATGAACCGCCTGTTCGATCGCTGGATGCCCCATGGAAACGGAGGCTCCGAGGAACTTTCATTCATGCCCTCCGCAGAAATGGAAGAAACCCCTGAAGAAATTCGTCTGAAACTAGAGATTCCAGGCATGGAAGCCAAGGATCTGGATATTCAAGTGACAGAAGATGCCATTTCCATCAGCGGTGAGCGCAAATCGGAAAGCAAGACCGAAGAAAAGGGCATGGTACGCTCTGAATTCCATTATGGTCGGTTTGAACGAGCCATTTCGTTGCCCGTCCCTATCAAGAACGACCAGGTCAAAGCTGAATACCAAAACGGAATTCTGCATCTTACCCTGCCCAAAGCAGAGGAAGGCAAGCGTAAGGCGGTGAAGGTTGAGGTTTCTTAGTTTCGCTGTACGCTAGACACTTGATACGCTAGACACTTGAAGAACCTCAAGGACTTCAGCAAACTTCACTGAAGTCCTTGAGGCAAACCATTATCACTAACCATGCCAGGGTCTAAGTTTAACGGGATTGCTTGATTGCCAAATACAGCCCCTTACCTTACTCAGATGAAATCTGCTGTAGTTTGGGGAAACAGAAATTTCAATAAAAGACTTAGCCATTCATCAAGCAATGGAGCGTCATTTTATGTTGCGCTTTGGTATGTTTCGCTTTGGATTGTTAATCGCGGCAATTGTGCTGCTCAGTATCTCTCCGGTTTCTGCGGCTCTTGGCCAACCTGGTCGGATCAGGGGAAGTGGAGAAACGGGGAACCCAACCCGCTTGTCCCAACGGATATACGATCTTAATACGGTTGAAACCTTTTCTGGAGAGGTTCTGGGAGTTGACCGGATATCCTCTCGGAGCAATGGAGGCATCCATCTCAGGGTTGCAACCGACCAAGGGATTATCCCGGTTCACCTGGGGCCTACCTGGTACATTGAGGAGCAGGATATTTCAATTGAACAGGGCGATCGCATCATTGTCACCGGTTCCAGAGTCACGATCGCAGACGAACCCACCGTGATTGCGGCTGAGGTTAGAAGGGGCGACCAGTTGCTCAACTTACGAGATCAAGATGGTACACCCCTCTGGAGGGGCAACCATAGAACGAGGGGCGGCCATAGAGCACCGTAGCCACACACAAATTCATCCCGTCAATCACCAACCCCTCAAATTGAATCTTGTTGAAAAGAACTGTATTTCAGGTTTCCCTAATATCGTTACCCTTGTCTTCTTCGTAGTCTTCAGAAGACTGAGGATTGAGTTCCCAACGGTGGGAATCTCGATATTCTAGAATTTCATGAGTATGCAGAATTTCTTGATCAAGCATCTCAATTCCAACGGATCGAGCTAGGTCTTCAACCACATTCTGGTCAGGCATGGGAGTACTTCCCCCGATCGCCTCTTCCCCCACCACTTGAGCCAAATAGGGATCGGCATCCCTGTCTCCGCCTGTGAGGATTGCCAAGTCCTGAACCTCATGTAATTCGTCGCTCAACTCCGTATCCACATCCGTCATTCGCCCGGAAGGTGCAAGATGAATTGCCTCGCTCTCAGGAGCAAAGTCCATGCTGTCAATCCTGCTGTCAAATTCTGATTCTAATTCATCCTCTGGCGATTGGTAAATTGGGTTCGGTTGGTTCTCCCATTTTTCAATCATATGATGTCCACCCTTATATCTTTTCTATAGATGAAACAGTGTTGCTTAATCTAGGGATGAACAGGTGTATGGCGACTGTGCCGCCACACACCTGTTCATCTCAGCAATCACCGATCCCGATGAAACAAGCAATGGATAACGACTGATCTCTCGACTGATCTCTGATGTTGACTCTGCTCTAGATAGGAATCATCAAAGTTTACAGCGTTTCGAGTTGATTTTTGAAGTAGTTGTGCAGGGAGGAGCAGGCTGCGATCGCCCCTCCTGACACAACTATTTTAGATCGTTATATATCAAAATTAAAACAAGAATTTGAGGAATTTGTGAGGAAAACATTCCTTATTATCTTTACCTCTGCATAGCCTGAAACATGCTCTAATGAAGATGAAACACTTATTTTTTTGATGGAGAATCTGATATGAAAGCGTCTCTACCAGACGATATTGATTTTCCCATTCTGCTGCATATCGTCAGTCATACACCGGGACGGATTCGCCTGAGATTAGCTCACCAGTACCGTAAACCCGAAGTGATGACCAAAATTGCCATCACTCTCCAATCTTTAGTTCCAGAGATTGAACAAACTCGCATTAATCCACAGATGGGCAGCTTGACGATCGCCTATGATCCAGCCAACAGACATCTTGAAGATATTTGGGTAACTTTGCATGAAATGAATATCATTGCACATGATATTCCTGTGGACAAAGTACCCATCACAAACACCGTAACCCATACCGTATCATTGCTCAATCAACAGGTTAATCAACTGACAGAAGGGAGCGCAGATCTGCGATTTCTAGCGCCACTACTCCTGATTGGATTGGCATTGCGGCAATTACTTGCTAAAGGAGATCCTCGATTCAAAGCGGTTCCTTGGTATGCTCTAGTCTGGTACGCTTTCGATACCTTTATGAAACTCAACCCATCTTCAGACCTCCCACAGCCCCAGCCCATCGTCGAACAATCTTCCAGCAAAGCGATCGCATCAAAGTCATAAGATGGAGCCTTCACAGCACAACTCCCCCCATTATTCCAACCCCATCAGGCTAATAAATTATGCTCTGCAAAACGGGAACCTTGTCTGTCTCTTCCCAAGGCAGCATTCCCAAATCTAGCCTGCCGACATGCCCATAGGCCGCTAGTTTATTATAAAAACCACCCCTGACCGTCACCGGAAGAAATCTCAGGTTGAATTGTCGAATGATTCCTGCTAGACGAAATTCAAAATGCTGTTCAACCAAAGCCTTAATTTTTTCATCAGGGATCACGCCCGTGCCAAAGGTTTCGACCTGAATACTGACGGGTCGAGCCAATCCAATGGAGTAGCTTAACTGAATCTCACATTCATCCGCTAAACCTGCTGCAACAACGTTTTTGGCCGCATAACGAGCCGCATAGGCACCAATGCGATCGATGCGTGACGGATCTTTACCACTGAGAGCGGCACCACTATGCCGAGCATATTCGCCATAGGTATCGATCGCCGTTTTCCGCCCTGTCAATCCTGAATGCACTGCAGGGCCACCCACATCGACGGAGCCATTGGAATCAATTAGCATTCTCGTCTGGTCATCGGGCTTCAAAATTTCATTTTGAAAGATGGGATCAATGACCGTTTCTTGAATGGCGTCTTGAAATTGTTGGGGGGTTAGAGAAGAGGCATTGGAGCCGTGATCCTGACTGGCTACAATCGTGATGCTATGAATTCTGTAGGGTTTGCGATCGCGATATTCAATCCCGACCTGGGTCTTTCCATCTGGTGAAAGCGAGGGTAATAGCTTAAGTTTTCTAGCCACGTCAATGCGTCTGGCTAGTTGGTGGGCTAACCAAATGGGCATCGGCAGCAGCGCATCGGTCTGCTGACAGGCAAACCCAAAGACTGTCACCTGAGTCTTCACGAGAACCTGCTCCAACTCATCGTCGGACAAGGATTTCTCATCCAGCAGACGATTATTGTGGGAAGGTAATTCTCGGCTACTGGTAATAATGCTAGAGGTTTTACTATTAAAATCGGGTTGGGTGTACCCAACTTGCTCAATCACTTTCCTGGCAGTTGCCGTGAGATCAATCGTGGCACTCGATTCAAAGCGTGCGGAAATAAAAACGATCGATGTTGAGACTGCACATTCGGTGATAATCCTGGAGTAGGGATCCTGTTGAAGAAAGCGATCGACAATGGTGTCAGCAATGCGATCGCAGAGTTTATCGGGATGTCCTTCTGTGACAGACTCAGAAGTAAACATGAAATCTTTTTTCATAATTAAAATAGCAGTTGTTAAAGAGTATGAGTTAAAGGAGGTTTGGGCATGAGATATCGTTCTTTTAACCCCATCCAGTTTTGCCCCAATCAACGGAAATCAGGGCAGGGGAATCTATGTTTCTAGGTCTCCAGGTCTTTTGCCGAAACCTTTTGTCCCCTCATTCACCAATAATGGCAAAAATGCGCTCCCCGCAATCACCATGCCATCTAAAAGATGAATGGGAGTAGTTTTAAGCAGCCCACTAAGTCCGGGTACAACCGCAGATAATATCTGAAGTGACACCGATCCCCCAAGCGCGATCGTTAGATACCCATTGGGCGGCAAGGGGTCTGGACTGAAAAGGCCACGGGTCATCGATCGACAACTCAGCGCGTGCATCAGTTGTGCCAGCGTTAAGCTCATAAAGCCGATCGTACTGGACTGTGCGCTAATGCCATAGCGCCAAATGCCATAGCCATAGGCTCCCAGTGCGCTTGCGGACAGGGTCGCAGACTCAAACAGAATGCGCTGAAAATCAGAGGGTTGAATAATGGATTCGTTGGGGTTGCGGGGAGGATGCAGCAGAACATCCGGTTCTGCGGGTTCCAGAGCTAACGCCAGACCGGGGAAAATGTCGGTAACTAGGTTGAGCCAGAGGAGTTGCAGGGCATTGAGCGGCTGGCCAATACCGAAACTAGTCCCTGCCAGCATCACCATAATTTCGCTGAGATTGGTTGAGAGTAGAAAATGTACCGATTTGCGAATGTTGCTGTAGATCGTTCGTCCCTGGCTGATGGCGATCGCCATTGTTTCCAGGTTGTCGTCTTCCAGCACCACATCCGCCACCTCACGAGCAACATCGGTGCCTGTACTTCCCATGGCAATGCCGACTTCCGCTGCCTTCAGCGCTGGTGCATCATTGATGCCATCTCCGGTCATGGCCACCACTTTTCCAGCCTGCTGCAGGGCTTGCACAATTTGCAGTTTGTGGGCAGGGCTGATGCGGGCAAACACATGGACGCGATCGCACAAGGTCTTGATCACCTCCGGATCAAGCTGCGCCAAATGGGTGGAATCTAAAATTTCTAGAGGTTCACCCTGACTCAGGTTCAAGGCTTTGCCGATCGCATAGGCTGTTGGACTCTGATCGCCCGTAATCATCAGGGTATTAATGCCTGCCCGATGAAAGACACGGATTAATTCTTTGGCTCCTTTGCGGATTGGATCGGCCATGCCTACCAGTCCCAGCCACACCAAATTGTCTTGCAGCGGATGGTCAGGATCGTCCGTATGACCGTAAGCAATGCCAAGTACCCGTAGCGCTTTTCCAGCCATGCGATCGTTTTCAATTTCAATGTTTTGACGTTGGCTCTGAGTCAAGGGCACAATTCTATCGTTAACCCTCTGCCAGTGGCATATCTCCAGCACTTCCAGCGGATTTCCTTTGACCGCGATTAACTTTTTCTCATCAATATCTTGATGCAAGGTCAGCATAAAATTGCGTTCCTCAGAACGGTGTTGGGTCTTCACCAAAGGATGTTGCTGTCGCAGTTGCAGAATGTCGATGTGAGCAGCGATCGCCAACGTCATCAGTGCCTTTTCTGTGGCTGACCCTTGAATGGTGCAGGTCGCCCCATCCCCATTCACCTCACATTCATTACACAGGACGATCACCTGCATTAGCCGTCGTAGCCCCTCAGCGCCATCTCGCTGCATTTCGATAGCGCTATTGGTGAAGCGACCATTCTCGATCAGCAGGGGTTGTGAGTCAGTTTGCACCTCTACGACCGACATTGTATTTTCGGTCAGTGTGCCTGTTTTATCAAGACACAACGATTGCACAGAGCCGAGTGCTTCCACAGCATCCAGACGTCGAATGAGAACTTTCTGTTGCCGCATGTCTTGGATGCCGAGTGCCAGGGTGGTGGTGGCGATCGTCGGCAGTCCTTCAGGGACGGCAGCGACTGCCAGCGAAATGGAGGTTTTGAGCATTTCCAGAAATCCATATCCCCGCAGTAGCCCAATGCCAAACACGATCGCACAGACTACTCCCGAAATCGCAACTAATTGTTCTCCTACCTGGTCAAGCTGTCGTTCCATGGGCGTCTGGGGCAACTGGGCTTCACCCATCAGCGACTGAATCCTGCCCATCTCCGTTAGGTGAGCCGTGGCGACCACCACGGCCAGCCCCTGTCCTCCGGTCACCAGCGTTCCCATGTACACCATGTTGACGCGATCGGCCAAAGGAACTTCTGTATCCTTGAGGGGTTCAGTCGTCTTGGTCACTGGAATACTTTCCCCGGTCAGAGCCGATTCATCCACACTCAAGCGATTCGCCTGAATTACCCTCGCATCTGCGGGAACATAGGTTCCGGGTCGAAGAATCAGAAGGTCACCCTGAACAATTGCTTCGACGCTGATTTCCTGCTGATGGCGATTGCGCATGACCATTGCCGAGGGTTTGACGAGATGCTTTAAGGATCGAATGATGCGATCGGACTGACTTTCCGTTGTATATCCAATCACTCCATTAATGAGCACAACCCCTAGAATGACCATCGCATCCGCCAGTCCGCCTGTCAACACAGAGACAACAGCGGCCACACTGAGCAGGGCAACCGGGATGGATTTGAACTGCTCTAGAAATAGTTCAATTTTGGAGCGAGGGGCTGCTTCAGGCAGAATATTGGCACCATAGCGATTTAAATAATGTTCAGCCAATTCGCTCGACAAGCCCGACTCAGGAGAGGTTTGTAATTCAGCAGTGATTTGATGCGCTTCAAGGAGATGCCAGGCTTTTGTGTCGTGATCCATATCCTGAGAAGTCAGATGTTCCGTAGGGGATGCCAGCTTACCGGGTTGTGGTGTAGCGATCGCGCGAATATTTTGCTGGGGAGAAGTTCTGGCGGTTTTGTGCTGCGTTCGCTCTCGAACATAGGCTCTGACGCTACGATCGATCAGGGATGCGATCGCGCGCACAGTCAGTCTTGGACTAAACAATACCAAAACATGGCCGGTCGTGGAATGAACCGAAACGAGGTTGATCCCCGCTTCTTCAGAGAGCTTTTCGGTCAGATATCGCTCCAAAGCCGCAACCCCTTGCAGCCCTTTAACGTTATATCGGACTCTTCCTGTGCCTGCCGTGTGAATCACCTCGACCAGAGCAGACCGATTTTGATCAAACTTGTTGCTATGACCAATGTTGGTATGACCAATATTGACGAAAGTATTCATTCTTCCATTCGTAAGTTGAGAATAAAAGTTCCCTCAAGAGTGAGAACTTTCAGTGAATGCAACCTGTGAGTAGTATCGCATTTTTTAATCGAAGTCAAAACATTTCCGAATCTTCCGATATCTTTATCTACATTTTTTTGGGCGATCGCTCCCCCAGAAAACTCCCTTAAGCTTTCCGAACTTCCTCACAGGTTTCTCATAAGTTTTATCCTAGACTCAGGATGGAAAAAACTACAGGAGGACTCATGCTGACCGATTCTCCCAGTGGAATATAATCGCACCCCCATCATCTTTCAATCACCCGCCAATGATCTCACTCGGCAATATGTGTGTGGTCGGTTCGGCTAGAAAAGCAGATTTGGAGAAGAAACATAAGATATTTTAGACAGATTGTTGCCACGGAGATTTGTGGTTCTGTTCAATTGTTTACGATGAAACTCGACCTATAAGGAGGTGAAACTCGATGAAGATGACTCCTAAATTGGAAGAAATTGCTGAAAAACTGGGAGTTCCAGGGGTGATGGCGATCGTGTTATTACCCGTTCTTGCTCCTGTTGCAGGCAAGGTCGTCAAACCTGTCGCCAAAGCCGCGATTAAACATGGCATTGCCTTCTATGAAACCGGGAAAGGGGTGGTTACTGAAATGGTTGAAAGCCTGGATGATATTATCGCCGAAGCCAAAGCAGAACTCGCAGAAGAAAGCGAAACTACATTGGCTGCTGCTGCTCAATCTCTTGAACCCGCCCCTGAAGAATCATAGTCTTTGCGCAAACCACGGATGAGGAAGTGTGCGAACTGCTGAGCAAAGAATTCGTGACGAGTAAAGAACGAGCAGTAATTTCGTAAAATTCAGTCCCCAGAAAAATTCCATTTTTTCTTGAATTTTTTCTTGAACCAAACTAGTCATATCCAGGAGTCAATTATGAAAAGATTCATTCATTGGATTGGCCTCGTTAGTCTTATCGTGATCAGTTGCTTGCTTTTAGGCTGGGTGCAAACTGCGATCGCCAGTCCGCTCTTAGCAACGTCCCTTCCCAATCCCAACACCCAACCCACCTGTCTTGAATTTGGCCAAAAAATTGATCTCAACAACGCCAACATCGTTGCCTTTACAGACTGCCAAGGATTCTACCCGACTCTGGCAAGTTTGATTATCAACAATGGCCCCTATCAAAAAGTTGAGGATGTCCTCCAGATCCCAGGATTGAGTCATCAACAAAAAGAGTTACTCACATCCTACCTGGATTACTTCACCGTAAAAGATGCCGTTGTTCCGCTAGCAGAACGGATGCCGCCCAGACCTGCATCGAGAAAATAGACCCATTGAGAAAATAGACCCATTGAGAAAATCGATCCATTGAGAAAATAGACCCATTGAGAAAATAGACCCATTGAGAAAATCGATCCGCTTGCATTGGCGATCGCAACAACTCCCGTAGTTCAACCATTCATGGCGTTGTAGCCAGGAGAATCACGATGTCTCATTCTAAAACCGAGATCCCCCAAAAATCCTCTCAATCTTCAAGAATCCTGGTGGGACAACAGTCCATTACGCATCAGCGCCTTGATGCCTACCTGGAGTTAATCACCGCTCTAGTGAAGTGTCCCAAGGGCAAAGAACTGGCGCTCTTACAAGTCAACCAGGCGCTCGTTGATTCAGCCTTCGTGCAAGTTATGGATCAGGTCGCCCAGCAAATGCAGGATCACCACGAGACAAAGACGGCTCATTTCTTACAAGATTGGGCAGAAGAGTTGAGAAATACGCTGGAGCAAACCTCTCCAGAAGCCCCATCGCCGAACGCTCAAGATCCCCAACAGGAGTTTCAGCAGGAGCGGATTCAAACTTACATGACTCTGATCAAAGAATTAATCAATTGCCGTAAGGGAACTGAGCAAGAGATTTTGAACGCCAACCCACATTTAGTCGATAACGGTTTGGTGGAACAGATCAAGATCGTGGGAACCATGCTGGCAGAAAAAGGGGACGAGGCAGATGCTCGGTTTCTTCTGGGTTTAGCGCATCAGTTGAGTGTGTCTCTTACCCCTGCAACGCCTTCCGTTCACCTCACTCTGCTCAATCAGATTCTCCAGACGATCGAGGAATCCAATGGCAACCCTCAAGTTGTATATGAGCTACTGCAAGCCAATTTAGAGTATCTCGATGATACTTTTGTAGAGGTTTTGCAAGCTTCCACAAAAGCCACATTCAAGGTTATCGAACCCGCGCAAGCACTTCAATTGGCTACCACTCTGGTTGTTTTTGGGAATCTGATGCAACAGTTCCCCCTGGGGGATCACTCTCAGCATGTGGAGATCGCCTTGATGAGTTTCCAAATGGCATTGTCTGTTTTCCAGCCTGACAACCATCCTCAGAATTGGGCGCTGATTCAAAAGTGTCAGGGCGTTCTCTACACTGAGAGACAAAAAGGGGACAAAGCAGAAAATCTAGAAACGGCGATCGCCTGTTTCCAATTTGCGCTTCAGGTTTACACCCAAGATTCCTTCCCCACCGAATGGGCTAATCTTCAAACCCATTTAGGTGAGGCTTATCATCACCGAATTATGGGCGATCGCACTGAGAATTTAGAACGGGCGATCGCCGCACTGCAAGCAGCAATTCAGGTCTATCGCTGTCCGGCTTCTGCCTGACTATTCCTAAAATTAGATGTTTAGCGATCGAGCGAGTTGAATGCACTCAATGCCAATCCTTGTGTACCAATCTCGCAGTGCAAGAATCCTATGTTCAAGTCATTCGAGGTGAACTATGAATACCGACATTAAACTCTTTGAGAATCAACAAGTGAAGATTGAAGCCTGGGATTTTCTCCTGGATGCCGCCGATCGTCGTAAACCCAATGAAACCAACATTCACTATTCGGACTATCGTCGTGCCCTGGTTCACAATGTGGGGGATAAACTGACGATTAACTATGCTGGCGATTATCCCGGCGGTGTAGATATTCAAGGAACAACCAGCATTGAGCGGTTGTCAGTTGAAAAAGCCCTATCAGGGCCTGTGGCTAAACTGACAGGCTACAGTTGGTTTGGCGCTCCACCTGCCATTTCCTGCTTTGCTCAAGACCTGGTGCTAGCGAATCGCGATATTGGAGATGACTTATCTGCAACAGGTCAAACGGGTTCCGCAGCGATACTCAGCAATGTTGCCTTGTCTCACATGCCGGGTGATCAACTCGTGATTAATCGCGGCGGTGGATATACAGGTGGAGTGAGCGTAGAGGGTAATTTACAGGTAGGCGGTATCACCCTCCAAGGCTCAGGAAATGGGTCGATCGATGTCAACCCTCTCCTGCCCCACCAAGCCCTGAAGATCAGTAACGGCATGATGCAATTCGAGACCACTCGATTGCGGTTCTTACCAGGCGTTTTACCGCACTCTGTGACCACTCAGCAAACGCTGAAAGTGACCAGCGACACCATTTCTGTTGAAACTCATCAGTTAGAATCCGGGCAATCAGAAGTTCTGGATTTGGTGAAAGAAATTAAGGCACTGCGCCAAAAAGTAACCGAATTAGAGCAGGCGATCGCCCATTTATCGCCTCATCGCTAATCCTCATCTGAATGACAGAAGCGAGGTCAAAGATGCCTACCATTCAATTAACCAAGATCTTCAAAGAACTGGGAACAAATTCAGTCCGAGAGATGTTCGATTACACGGGTTTGCCTGAAACCTCTGTTTCCAAACAGGCTCAAGCTGCCGACATGAAGTTGTTTTACCTCAGAAATCAAGGCTTTAGAGGCCCCTTTGGGTTTCCCATTGGAGACTATGCTTTCACTGACCAGGGGGGAACACGTCCGTTTGCTGGGGGATTGATTACGACTCAATCAGGAACTCCGCAAGGAGAAAGGATGACCTGCGTTCGTGTCCGCTACCTGGGCTTCCATTGCCATGAAGAATCGAGCGAATGGTCAAGTTCAGACGAACCCTATTTCATCCTTGGAGTTGCTGGAGCAAACCGCTCCAATACCGTCCGAGTCGGCCCCTACGAAGAACCGGGTGTTGATGCGGGTGACGATCGCGTTGACATTGTTGAAGTTGCGTCAATAGGAACAGAGATCACCCCCCCGATCGTTCTGGGTGTTGTGGCAATGGAACATGATAGCGGCAGCCCAGAGGAAGCCGAAACCAAGGTCAGAACCGTATTTGAAGATATCGAGAAGAAGTTTGATCAAATCGCAGGCGGCACCGCCCTTACAGGAGCGGACACAGGCAATCATGTTTTGCCAGAATGGTCACGGGAGATTTTAATTGGATGGATTCCAGAGGGAATCGCAGCTTTGTTTGGCTTGGCGGACGATGAGGTGGGAAAAAACTCTGTCATTCTTTTTGATAACAAAGCAGAGTTGCAGGAATGGCGTGCGCCAGCAGTACAGCAGAGCGGCCCGTTTCAATACAACGTTAGCCTAGAAGTCGGTGAGCATGACGAAGGCGGCAAATATACCGTTTATTTTCTCGTTGATCTTTTTGATATCACCTGGGAAGTTAGACCCCGGCTCGTTTAGAACGAAGATTAATCTCCCGTGCCGTGCAGAAAGAGCCATTCTGATCTCAGGTTGTGGGCGACCGCACTAAGAAAGCGCAGCACTACTGGCAGTGATTTCTCCGTGCGATCGCCACTCCTCCTCTTCCTGGCTATCCTATGTCTGATTCCATGTCTGACTACCCAAATTATTGCCTCGGCAATGAAGGTGAATGCATTGCCCCTCACCCTAAATCCCTCTCCCTAGGGAGAGGGACTTCAATCCGGCTCCCCTTCTCCCTAAGGAGAGGGACTTCAATCCGGCTCCCCTTCTCCCTAGGGATAAGGGGTTGGGGGATGAGGGCGGCTCGGAAGTCGTGGTCAGTCATGGAAAGGGTGAATAGGATTTACACTTGTGCAATATTGCCTCGGCAATGAAGATGAATGCATTGCCCCTCACCCTAAATCCCTCTCCCTAGGGAGAGGGACTTCAATCCGGCTCCCCTTCTCCCCAGGGAAAGGGACTTCAATCCGGCTCCCCTTCTCCCTAGGGAGAAG
>JALOOP010000129.1 GCA_025454315.1 Oculatellaceae cyanobacterium Prado106 | reverse complement strand
GAAATCCTCAAGGAAGTCTGGGGCTATGACCCCAACGATGACATTGAAACCATCCGCGTCCATGTCCGCCACCTCCGCACCAAACTAGAACCCGATCCCCGCCATCCCCGCTATATCAAAACGGTCTACGGCGCGGGCTATTGCCTGGAGTTACCTGCAACTCCCATAACCAACGACGCTGAGGCTTCCTGAGCCTGTTTGATCAATTCAGTCTTAAACACCGAAGGGAGATGCAGCAATGTTGCATCTCCCTTTTTGTAAGAGGGGTCAGGGTGAATCTTTGGGGATTGCCCTTTTGAAAACTCCTTGTGAAGGCTCATCAAAGGCTCATTGAAGGCTCATTGAAGGCTTGGCTCCCCCAAAGTTGGGGGCTGGGCAGGGTGGTTTCATACACCAAAAGGAAAACCTCAAACCCTGATTCCTCCGTTGTTAAGTTCCCAAGCTTTCGAGGAAACTCCAACGAAGAATCAACAGTTTCAGCGATCGCTCATAATATTCTTCTCGTGTATGAAACCACCCTGCCCAAAGTTGGGGGCTGGGGGCAACCGAAACTGGGAAACTGAGGAACAGAAGCTTTTTACGGGGCAATCTCCTAGGAACACCTCAGCGAAAGAAATCTAGGAGTTCTCGATTCACCGTCTGGGGAGCTTCCTGCTGCACCCAATGGCCGCATTGAAACAGGGATTTTAGCCGTAGGGGTGCGTGAACCAATTGCTCTACGCCTTCGGTCAGCTTTTTGCTAATAAAGGGGTCTTCTTCGCCCCAAAGAACCAGGGTGGGCGCGGTGATGGGTTGGGGCGATCGCCCCCATAAACTCGTCCAGGTTTGGGGAGACAGCAAAAACTGGCGATAGTAGCTGATTGCCGCAGACAGAACCCCCGGCTTTTCTAAGGCTGCCTGATAAATCTCAGTGTCCTGGGTAGTGAAGGCTCCTTTGCGAATGGTTTGTTCCTGGAGCAGACTTTTGACAAACGACCCCAAATTTTGTCGAATCCACCATTCGGGGATGCCCGGCACCTGACAGGCCAGCATGAACCAACTGCGGCGCATCTGGTCAAAATTGCTCAACATCTCTTGGCGGAGGCGATCGGGATGGGGCGCATTCAGCACCGCCAGATGATCGAGCAGATGGGGAAACTTCTGGGCAAACTTCCAGGCGATCGCCCCACCCCAGTCATGACCCACAACATGGGCTTTGAGATAGCCCATATTCTCAATCAACCCCTTGACATCCGTTGCCAGGGTTTCAATGTCATAGCCACTGACGGGTTTATCCGAGTCATTGTAGCCCCGCAAATCAGGCACCACGACCTTAAAGTGCTTGGCCAAGGCCGGAATCTGATGCCGCCAAGAGTACCAAAATTCTGGAAAACCATGGAGCAGTATGACTAAATCGCCTTCTCCTTGAACCACACAATGTAACCGGATCTGATTAGTCTCAATAAACTGGTGTTGCCATCCGAGGCGAACTGTCGCTGCGGTCATACTAGGGGTGCGATCGAGGTAAGGGTGAGGAGGAATCGAAGGAATGTAGCTCTGGATACGAATATATCGTATTGGGGGAGTAGGGAGTAGGGAGTAGGGAGTGGGGGATGGGGGGATGGGGGGACGGGGGGATGGGGAGAATGTGTTTGTCTCTGCATCTCTGCGGTTAATCAGGATTGGGCATGGGTAAGTGAGCTGATGACAGAGGGATGGGTGAATGAGTAAGAATATCCCCTTTCCCCTTTCGCCTTTCCCCTGCCCGTTCCCCCTACTCCCTACTCCCCACTCCCCACTCCCCACTCCCTATTGACTGGTATGAATCCCCCGCTCCCGCAACTGTTGGACAAAGAACTCCTCTAGGGAGGGGCGCGATAGGTTCATGCCGACGAGTTGGGCACCCATGAGTTCCAGGCTGGCCATGAAGTCGCGGGTGTTGCCCTTGAGGTGGCCTTTCCAGTGGTTGTCCTGGAAGACCAGGTCGGGAATCCATTGGGAGAGGACTTCGGGTTTGCCGCCCTGGATTTTGACGAGGTAGCGATCGGCGTTGCCCAATAATTCCTGCAAAGAGCCGATGCAGAGGAGTTCCCCACGGGCAAGGATGGCGACGCGATCGCAAATCTTTTCCACATCCGACAGGACATGGCTATTAAAGAAAATGGTTTTGCCCTGAGCTTTGAGCGAAAGAATAATCTCGCGAATCTGGTAGCGTCCGAGTGGGTCTAGGCCGGACATAGGTTCGTCCAGGAAGACTACTTCGGGGTCATTGATCAGCGCTTGAGCCACGCCGATACGTTGCAGCATTCCCTTGGAGTATTGGCGCAGTTGCTTTTTGCGGGCGGCGGACTGCTCCAGTCCTACCAGTTCCAGGAGTTGGGGAATGCGCTGCCGCTGCACGGCCTTGGGGACTTGCAGCAGTCCGGCAGCATACTGGAGAAATTCCCAGCCGGTGAGGTAGTTGTAGAAGTAGGCGTTTTCGGGGAGGTAGCCGACTCGTTGTTTGGTGGCGCGATCGCCCAAGGGTTTCCCCAGCAGCAATCCTCGGCCTGCCGTGGGTTTGACAATGCCCAACAGGGTTTTCAGCAAGGTGGTCTTTCCGGCTCCATTGGGGCCGAGTAGTCCAAAGGTTTCTCCCTGAAACACCTGGAGAGTGCAACCTTGCAGCGATACCATTTTCTGATTCATCCAAAACCCGGTTCGATAAACCTTGCGGAGTTCGTAGGTTTCGACGATGGTTTGGCGATCGGTTTCGAGGGGTTCGGTGGGGATGTGGGTGATGGCCTTCATAGGGGAAAGGGGGAGGGGGAAGGGGGAAAGGGGAAAGGGGAAAGGGGAAAGGGGAAGGGGGAGAGGGGTATCTTGGATCAATTTGCGGAATTGAGCGGTGGGAGAACAGTGGAAAAATTTCTTAGATACCTTTTCTTGGATGACCTTTGAGGGAACTTATGCAAATGCAACCAAGGAAGAATTCAATGCCCCCCTTTCGCCTTTCCCCTTTTCCCCTTTCCCTTCTTACTTGCCTGGAATTCTGCCCATTCCAGCGCAAACTTGAACAAAATATTGCATTCCTTAACGATCAGGAATTGGGAATCTGGGGATGAGGAACTTGCGATCGCCCCTCATTCAGAACGGGTTTAAAACGGTGAAACATGGAGCCGGATTGCGATAGCTTAGAGGGAACGAAACTCCCGAATTTTAGCGAGGAAGTGAATGAACCGTTCAAAAATCATTGCCGTGATCACGGGTGCCATTGCGATCGCCCTCAGCATTGCCTATCTGTTACTGGTTCAGCTTTTGGACTTTCGAGGTGAAATGCTGCCCGCGCCGATGGATCTTTCCATGCAGATGTCTCAGTTGACCCAGACTTTAGGGTGACCTTATTTCAACGACTGATGTGAGATCCTGGGCGGGTCTGAGGATTGTTTTTGAGTAAAGGCAAAGAGTGCCCGTTGCATGGGTTCGGAGAATCCTACCTTTGCCCTCATCAGTGCTAATTCACATTGCGTTACATTGAAAAAACGCTTAATTTCGCATTCACAAAAACTTCTTCACCCCAAACAAAAAAACAGCTTAGGAATCCTCAAACCCCAGAGTAAAGGCCAAAAATCCCTCCCTACTCCCCACTCCCTACTCCCTACTCCCCACTCCCTACTCCCCTCCCTCCTTATGACTACTGCTGCAACTGCCATCAACCCGCTCCTTATTGGCAAAGGGCTGCCTCCCTTCGATCAAATTCAGCCCGAGCATGTCGTTCCTGCCATCACTCAACTTCTAGAAGAATCGGAAGCCCAACTGTCCCAACTGGAAACCCAAATCGTCCCGACCTGGGAAGGCTTGGTGGTGCCCCTGGAGCAGTTGATCGATCGCCTCTCCTGGAGTTGGGGCGTGGTCGGACATCTGATGGGTGTCAAGAATAGCCCGGAACTGCGCCAAGCTTACGAAACCATGCAGCCTGCTGCGGTGCAATTTTGGAACCGCCTCAACCAAAGTCAACCGCTATATGAGGGCTTCAAGGCGCTGCGGCAAAGCGATGCTTGGAACAACCTGGAGGAAAGCCAGCAGCGCATTGTGGAAACCTCGATCCGAGACGCAGAACTTTCAGGGGTGGCGCTGACTGGGGAAGCCAAAGATCGGTTCAATGCGATTCAGCTTGAACTGGCCGATCTGTCTACCCAGTTTTCTAACCATGTACTGGATGCCACCAAAGCGTTTAGCTTGACCCTAACGAAACCGGAAGAGATTGAAGGGTTGCCGCCGAGTGCGATCGCCCTAGCTGCCCAATCAGCCCGTGCAGCGGGTGCAGAAGAGGCCACGCCCGAAGCAGGCCCTTGGCGCTTCACCCTAGATATGCCGAGCTACATGCCTTTCCTCCAGCATGGCCGCAACCGTGACCTGCGGGAACAACTCTACCGAGCCTTCATTAGTCGTGCTGCCAGCGGGGAGTTTGACAACTCGGAGATTATTGAGCGAATTTTGGCACTGCGGCAGGAGAAAGCGAAGCTTCTGGGCTTTGACAACTTTGCCGAAGTCAGCTTGGCAGAGAAAATGGCTCCTAATGTGGCAGCGGTAGAAGCCTTGCTGGAACAACTGCGGGGAGCTAGCTACGATGCCGCTCAACAAGATTTAGCTCAGCTCCGCGCCTATGCCCAATCCAAGGGAGCCGCTGAAGGCGCAGACCTGAAGCATTGGGACATTGCCTTTTGGTCAGAGCGGATGCGGGAAGAAAAATTTGACTACAACGCGGAAGAACTGCGTCCCTATTTTCCGTTGGATCAGGTGTTGAATGGTTTATTTGCTCTATCCCAGAAGCTCTTTGGCGTGACGATTACGCGCGTTACGGAGCCTGTCCCGGTGTGGCACCCGGATGTGCAGTATTTTCAGGTGGCGGATGAGATGGGAGTGGCGATCGCATCTTTCTACCTTGACCCCTACAGCCGTCCTGCCGAAAAGCGCGGCGGTGCCTGGATGGATGACTGCATCAGCCGTACCAAACTCAACGACAAGGGCATCACCTCTCTGCGGCTCCCCGTGGCCTACCTGGTGTGCAACCAGACTCCTCCCGTAGACGATAAGCCCAGCTTGATGACCTTCAACGAAGTCGAAACCCTCTTCCACGAGTTTGGTCACGGGCTGCACCATATGCTGACCCGCGTCGATTACTCGATGGCGGCTGGCACTCGCAATGTGGAATGGGATGCGGTTGAACTGCCCAGCCAATTTATGGAAAACTGGTGCTACCACAAAGAAACGCTGCTCAGTCTGGGTAAGCACTATCAAACTGGCGAACCCCTACCCGAGCATTACTACCAAAAACTGCTGGCGGCTCGCACCTTCATGAGTGGCAGTATTATGCTCCGGCAAATCCACTTTAGCTGGGTCGATCTAGAACTCCATGCCCACTACCAACCGGGCGGCAGCGACACTGCCCAGGCTGTCCGCCGCCGCTTGGCCAAAACCACCACAGTCATGGAACCCCTCCCCGAAGATGCCTTCCTCTGCGCCTTTGGTCATATCTTTGCAGGCGGCTATGCAGCCGGATACTACAGCTACAAGTGGGCGGAAGTGCTGAGCGCAGATGCCTTTGCGGCCTTTGAAGAAGCTGGGTTGGAAAACGAGGAGGCGATCGCCCGAATTGGCCATCGCTACCGCGAAACTGTCCTGGCAGCAGGCGGCGGCAAACACCCGATGGAAGTCTTCAAAGCCTTCCGGGGCCGAGAGCCGGATACGGCGGCATTGCTGCGACATAATGGGTTAGCAGCTTAAGTCTTGGGGGAGTAGGGAGTAGGGAGTGGGGAGTGGGGAGTAGGGGATGACGATGGAAGTCATTGTGAAGTCCCTAGGCAAAATCCATGTCTTCTCCACTTCCTATGGTGCATACCAGTCCATCATTGGCTTCGCTTCCAGGGTTTCCGCCCCCTAAATCCCCTAATTCTGCTTCTGCTAGCGAATTCTAAAAGCTTTGCTGATGCCTGTTTCATCCCTCAAGCACCTGAGATGGCTGCGCTCCAGACTCGCCCGCGAATGAATTGCGGACTAATCGGTAAAACCCATTAAAATGGGTTGAAAGGCATATCCAGAGAGCCTTCCAGTCTCCTCAGTCCATTTCAATGGACTTTGTGCTAACAGCCCGTGATTCATCTACGGGCGGGCTGGAAACGAAGTCGAGCCAAGCGCTATAGATTCGCCAGCAGCATCAATTTTGGGGGAATTTAAATCCCCTGGACTTCTCTGGGGAAGGTTCGGCTCCCCCAAAGTTGGGGGCTGGGGGGCGCAAAATCCAGGAGGGAAGAACAGCCAAGACTTGTGCTTACACCGTAGCCCCACTCCCTACTCCCTCAAAGACATTCCAAGATTCCGTCACAAAGTATCTTCATCACAGAAACTCCAAGACAAAATCCAGGTCTTCCCCCACTCCCCACTCCCCACTCCCTACTCCCCCCAAAAAACATGTCTAGCTACAACGTCACAATTTTGGGAGCCGGAGCTTGGGGCAGTGTGCTGGCGACTTTGGCAGAGCAGGTGGGGCATTCGGTACAAGTTTGGTCGCGGCGGGGGGAGTTGGGTTTGGCGGAGGCGATCGCCCAGGCTGATGTCATTGTTTCTGCGGTTTCCATGAAAGGGGTGGTGGAATTGGCGGGGCGGGTGCGATCGCTCTCCATTCCCAGTCATACGATTCTTGTCAGTGCCACCAAAGGGCTAGACCCCGAAAGTCGCAGGACACCTGCCCAGATTTGGCAAATGACCTTTCCGGAGCATCCCGTGGTGGTGCTGTCGGGACCGAATTTGTCTCAGGAGATTGAACAGGGATTGCCGACGGCGACGGTGGTGGCGAGTATTGACCCGGTGGCGGCAGCACAGGTGCAGGGGATTTTTGCCTGCGATCGCTTTCGGGTTTACACCAATGCTGATCCATTAGGGACGGAGTTGGGCGGGACTTTGAAGAATGTGATTGCGATCGCGGCTGGGGTTTGTGATGGGTTGAACCTGGGGACGAATGCCAAGTCGGCGCTGGTGACGCGATCGCTGGCTGAGGTGATTCGGATTGGCACTCAGCTAGGGGCACAGCCAGAAACTTTCTTTGGGTTGTCGGGACTGGGCGATTTGTTGGCCACCTGTAGCAGTGCCCTAAGTCGGAATTATCGGGTGGGCTATGGGTTGGCGCAGGGCAAATCCCTGGAGCAGATGCTGCAAGAAATCCAGGGTACGGCAGAAGGCGTGAGTACTACGAATGTGCTAATTGATCTAGCGGAACGGCAGGGGATTCTGGTTCCGGTTTCGTGGCAGGTGTATCAATTGTTGAATCAAAAGATTTCTCCTCAACAGGCTGTAGAAGCCTTGATGGAACGGGATTTGAAGTCTGAAATTCATTCGATCGCACCCTCAGACTAATCATTGTGAAAATCGTCTTGGTAATTGACATAGGCATTGTCGTGAGAATCGAGGTCGAAATTGTCGTGGGAATCATCGCAAGAATCATCGTCGGAATCGTGATGGGCAACCTTGTGGAAGTTGTGGGAAAAGTAGTCAACTTCTGAGACTCTGCCTGGAAATTGGGCGGTGTTCTGCCTCTTCCACAGGTGTCTAAATGATGAGGAAGTTACCAAACAATGACTGCTGGGTGATATGGGGAGGATGGTTTGACTTCCCGTCAGACAAGCTTTTTCAGAATTGGTGATTTTTTGAGAACCCACCTGACCGGGTGAAGAATTTATGAAACCACAATGATTAAAGTATGAAAAGTGTGAAGGTTGTGGTGAAGCATTTTGATTGGTCTTGGGAAGCGATATGATTTGCATCGCGCTTTGAACTGTCCGTGGTTTGAAAGTTTATTTTCCGTAGGAAATTCTCCTTTCTCGATACTCCAGATCAAGCGGTTTCCCGTGATTGTTCGGTTATGTCTGGCTCGGGAATCCTCTTAATCTATAGGTCGGAGTGAGTGAGATTGCAGGTTTGATTCCAGGTTTTTATCAACTGGGGATTAAGCCGCCGCAAAATCACCGAGGTGTGAGGGGTTCAGCTTCTAGCAGATTCGCTAGCTATTGATTTTTTATGACAAGTTCCGATCGTTTCTTTCCCAATGGTGCCAATGCCATTAACCTGTTTGTGGATGAAGACTTGCAGAGACGTCTGGGGTTGTATCAGGTTTTTCTGAAGCTGTATGACCACCACCGGGGTTTGCTCGATGAAATCCTGGGCTTGGAAAATTCGTCCAGCCCATCTTTGGCCAATGCGCCCTACCTGCAAGGGGTGGTGCAAGGGCGATCGGTGCATTTGGTGACCAACTTGCTGCAAGGGACGACTCAGGCGATCGCCCACCCGCAAAACACCTGGCTGATTGGCCGTGACCCCGAACGGGTTACCCTGGCGCTAGCCGATCGACGGCTCTCCCGCTGCCACGCTGCGATCCACTATGTCGAAGACCAGGGCTTCTATCTGGCTGACCTCGACAGCAGCAATGGGTCTTTTATTAATGGGGAGCGCATTCGGAAAACTACACTGCTGAAAGATGGCGATCGCGTCCGTTTGGGCAGTCTCTCCTTCACCTTCTTCCTCTGCCAATCCACCCAAACCCTGGCCAACCCCATCTCCCCAGAACTGTTGGATCAGCTAAACCACTCCATTTCCAGTTTCCCCTTCGCCCAAGCCACCACCGAACTCGACCTTGAGGTAACCGAAGGATCAACGCTAGCAGAATCCCCGAGCCGGACTGTCATCAATCCCGCCGAGGAAACCTCCAACTTTATGCGACCTGCTAAGGAAAAATATTGAGGTTCAACATTCTGCTTAATCTGCGGCAAGCTGAAACTTAGGGCTGTCGAACTTCACAGGCTGTTAATCCTGTGGCTTTATTCACAAACTCTACGTCAAAAGTGTATATTGCTGAACATCTCTGACTTTTGGCCAGGTGGAAGGCATCAGCAAAATCTAAGCCACTCTCATGCCATTGCAGCACAATGACCATCCCCTCTTTGTCTACAAGATGGACGTTTGATAACCCCATCAGATTTTTAAACGCCTCGCAAACTTCACTGGGTCTGAGACGATAGGAAAAACGCAAAACCCACTCAGTTTCAAGAATAACGCTGTCTGGAATCAGAATCTCCTGTTCTTGAAATAGCTGTCGGCTTCTGTTGTACTGGGATTCGTCATCTCTTGTTAGAAGCCGTACAACAATATTGGTGTCAACGGCGATCATTCCACTGCTCCATGACACCTTGACGAATTGCATCCTCCATTTCTTCTAGGGTTTTAGGTGGTCCTTGATAATTTAAGCAACCTGCAACTTGGTCTAATGTGGTTGGAGGAAACGGGTTTTTGGGTTTTAGCAGAATCCCATCCCCAACATCCATGACGACTAGTTCTTGACCCTCTGCCCAATGATGAGCCACGAGTAAGCCTTCAGGAAGATTTATTGATCCTTGACTGGATAACCGTATGATTTCCATGGGATTCAGCCCCAAATAAATAAGGAATTATGTAATCCTAGCATTATGATCTTGAGCGGTGGGACGGTGCTTGGAGTCACGGTGACTTTGAAGTGATAGCGATTTTGAGGTCACAGCGATTCGTACCGTGCTGGATGTCTCAGATGGACAAGATCAGGGTGTTTCAACCTTGAGGTGTTCCATTCACTATTTTGTGACTTTTTGGGGAAGCGTGTTGTACTATAGTCCGCTGCTAATTTCTCAACAAATGCTGGCTGCGTTGGGAACCCGCACGTTTTATCATTATCAGGATCGGGTTCCCCGTGAAGGCGCGGTCTTGGTGGTGAGTAACCATCGGAGCTTTATGGATGCGCCGCTGTTGATGGCGGCGATCGCTCGTCCCATTCGGTTTGCTTGCCATCACTACATGGGGCAGGTTCCTGTCCTCAAGGATTTTGTCACTCGGCTGGGGTGTTTTCCGCTGGATTTGCCGGAACAACGGCAGCAGAGTTTTTTCCATCAGGCGGGGGAACTGCTGCAAACGGGGCAATGTGTGGGGCTGTTTCCGGAGGGGGCACAGCCGATGGTGCAGTTTACCCCACCCGGCACGATGGGGGATTTTCAGCGGGGGTTTGCCCATTTGGCCTTGCGATCGCCCGTCACCGATCTGGCGGTTTTGCCTGTGGCGATCGCTCCTCAGTCGGAAACCACCAATTCCTTTTTTCCGCTCCAGATTTTAAGCTGGTTTGACCCGACCGAACCGCTGTTTCAGCAGTCGGGGATGCATCCGATGGTGATTTACAAGCGGGTTGACCTGTTAGTGGGTCGTCCGGTTTGGATTAGCGCGGCACAGCGACAAGCCTATCAGGGGAAACATGCCAAGCAGCAGGTTTTGGAGTTGACCCGCTATTGCGAGGGAGAAATTCAGGGATTAATGAAGTCTTGTATGGAATAAGTAGGCACCTGGAAACGGCACATGGAAAAGGTTCATCAATCCCTTCGGTTTAAGCTTATTGAAAAAGTGCAGCCGGATGCTCCCCTGCTCATTTACCTACCCGGTATGGATGGCACGGGGGATTTGTTTCACCGACAGATTGGCAGTTTGACCGGATGGTTTGATGTCCGCTGTCTGGTGATTCCCGTGGATGATCTGCGGAGCTGGGAGGAGTTGACGGCGGGCGTGGTGAGCCTGGTGAAGCAGGAGTTGCAGCGGTATCCTCGGCCTGCGGTGTATTTGCTGGGCGAGTCGTTTGGCGGCTGTTTGGCCTTGCAGGTGATTTTGCAGGCTCCCCAGTTGTTTGACCGACTGATTTTGTCCAATCCGGCGTCGGCATTCAATCGACATCCCTTGTTGTACTGGGGATCGTATCTGGTGCAGCCACAGCCGGAAGTGTTGTATCGCTGGTCTTGTGTTAGCTTTGTCCCTTTTTTGGCTGCCTTGGAACGGATTGAACCGGACGATCGCAAAGCCCTGCTGAAGGCGATGCAGTCGGTGTCGCAGGAGGCTTCGGTCTGGCGGCTGTCGCTGCTGCGGGAATTGCAACTGAGCGATCGCCAATTAGCTTCGATTGAGCAGCCGACTTTGTTGATGGCTAGTGGGGGCGATCGCATCTTCCCCTCCATTGCCGAAGCCGAACGACTGGCCGATCAGATCCCCACCACTCAACGCCATATCCTGCCCCGCAGTGGCCATGCCTGTCTATTGGAGCGAGATGTGAACCTTTACAGCATTCTTCAGAAGCAGGATTTCCTAGAACCTGCTGCGCTCACCCAAGTCCAGGCAAAACGATAGGCCAGTCAAACCATTGGCCAGTCAAACAATTGGCCAGTACAAGAATTGGCAGGCAAAAAAATCGGCAGGTAAAAAAGCAAGAAATCAGCTGGGTTGCGCGTAGGGCAGCCCAACTGAATCTCAACCGGAGTGGCGACAAGTCCTAGCGCATGAAGTTTTGCAGTTGATTCGTAAGGCTGTCCACCAGATTGCCCTTGTCTGTGGACAGGGCAGCAGCAGCTTCTGCTTCGATGCGCTCGACGGTGCTGGAAGGGAGATCGAGTAGCATGACCAACTGGTATAAGGCCGCCGCTTCTTCGGTATTGATGCGATCTTCTGAAGGGACGCGGGAACTGGAGCAGATGACCTCGTAGCCCAGGCGCAGCACGAGTTCTTTTTCTTTGGTGCTTTGTAGCTGGGGCACCAGTTCGCTAAGCGGGATGTTTTGCATCATGTAGTCTTGCAGTTCTTGCCGCAGGTGCTGCTGTTGGTCGGCATTTTGGGCAAAGATGCGGCTGAAGCGATCGAGCATCAGGTTGGCCTCGGTTTCGGCTAGGCCACCATCTGCCCAGGCCATAGCGGTGACGATCCGCAGCAAGTTCATCTGGCGGGGACTAATGGAGGGAGGAGGAGGGGTTTGAACCATAGCACAGGACTCCTTGGTTAAATTGACTCTTTGTCAAATTGGCTACCCTTTGTAAGCCACTGTCACCCTATCACGCTGGGATCGCTGATCCTATTGGGCTTAAGCTTCTTGTTGGGAAGCAGTTACAGTTTGTGATGATCCGTCATGCATTCGTTATTAAACCCCTTCTAATTGAACCTCTTCTAACAGCCAGGGGAGAAAATTGGGCAACTGTCGCTGCCAGCCTGTTTCATGGTGAATTTCGTTGGGCGCGAGGCGAAACTGGAGTTCATGGTCGGCGTAGCCCAGGTCTTTGAGATGCTGGTAAAAGTCGCGGGTAACGGGCACGTAATCGAGCCAAACGCCGTAGAAGGAATATTGCTCAGCGCCCCCGACATAGAGCAGAATTTTTGACCAGTGTTGGGTGGGGTTGTTCCAGAGGGTGAACATATGGCGATCGCCCCACATCAACGCCGCCGACAAACTGCCCAATCGGCCAAATACTTGCGGGTAGGTTTTCCCCAGGTACAGCGACATCATGCCGCCCATGCTTGCGCCCATGACTGCGGTCGAGGGAGCATCGGTGCGCGTCCGGTAAGTTCTGTCAATGTAGGGTTTGAGGTGGTTGAGCATGAAGTCGGCCAGGAGCGGGGCACGGCCACCGACCCAGGCGGAATATTCGGATAGGCGATCGCTCAAATGGTCAATCCCCACCACAATCCAGGGGACAATCTGACCTTCAGCCACCAGTTTTTCTAAAATCCAGTTGAGGCACCAGGTATCGTAGGTGGCGGACTCAGGGTGAGCAAAAATGTTTTGGCCGTCGAATACGTAGAGGACGGGGAAGCGGCGATCGGGCTGCTGCTCATAGGCATCCGGGGTGTAGATCCGAATAGTGCGATCGACCTGCTCAGGCGGAGAAAAAAAGTCGCGGAGAATATGGATGGTGCCCATGAGAACGTTCAAGGTGGAATTGCTTTCCTATCTTGGGGCAAGGGCGTTGGGTTTGACGATTCCCCTCGTGAGTAATCTTGGGGAGTGGGGAGTGGGGAATAGGGGGAAGGGGGAAAGGGGAAGGGGGAAAGGGGGTGTCCTGGACTGCTTCAGGAAGTGATTCAGAAGTGAACCGGGAAGAATCCGGAGAAATTCTCTTCGACTCTTTCATAGATTCATTCCTAGAGTCATTCAAAGACCACCCTTTCCCCTTTCCCCCTTCCCCTTTTCCCCTCTAGTACTCTGGCACGGAGGGATCAATCTCGCGGCTCCAAGCCAGGATGCCGCCTGTGACGTTGGTGCCTTCGATGCCGACTTTTTCTTTGAGGACACCGATCGCCTTGGCTGAGCGCATACCGGACTTGCAGTGGACAATCAGACGATGGCCGTTGAGCAGTTCTTTGACCTGGTTGGCACCGTTGCCGTCTTCGATTTCGGGCAGGGGCACCAGGACGGAACCGGGGATCTGGGCGATTTGGTACTCGTTGGGGTTGCGGACATCGAGCAGGACAAAGTCCTGGCTGCCGCTGTCTAGGAGTTGTTTGAGGTCTTGGACGGTGATTTCTTGCATGGCGGCTTTTGCTTGCTCCTCTGCGGCTTTGGCTTGGGGAATGCCACAAAATTCTTCGTAATCGATGAGCGTTTCAATCACGGGGCGAACCGGGTTGGGACGCAGTTTGAGTTCCCGGAAGGTCATGTCGAGGGCGTTGTACAGCAGCAGGCGACCGCTGAGGGTGTTGCCCTGACCCAGGATAATCTTGACGGTTTCTGTGGCCTGGATCGTGCCAATGATGCCACAGAGGACACCCAGTACGCCGCCCTCGGCGCAGGAGGGCACCAGTCCCGGCGGTGGGGGTTCGGGGTAGAGGTCGCGGTAGTTGGGGCCGCCTTCGTAGTTGAAGACGGTGGCCTGTCCTTCAAAGCGGAAAATGGAGCCGTAGACGTTGGGCTTGTTGGCTAGGACGCAGGCATCGTTAACTAAATAGCGGGTGGGGAAGTTGTCCGTGCCGTCTACGACGATGTCGTATTGTTCGACCAGACCCAGGGCATTTTCTGCGCTGAGGCGGGTTTCATGGAGGTCAACCTGGCAGTAGGGGTTGATTTCTAGGATGCGGCTTTTGGCGGATTCGATCTTGGGCTTGCCGACCCAGGAGGTGCCATGGATCACCTGGCGGTGCAGGTTGGAGTGATCGACCACATCGAAATCGACGATGCCAATGCGGCCAATCCCAGCGGCAGCCAAATAGAGCAGCAGGGGAGAACCCAGCCCTCCGGTGCCAATGCAAAGAACACTGGCGGCTTTAAGCCGTTTTTGTCCGTCTAGCCCCACCTCGGGCAGGATGATATGGCGAGAATAGCGTTCGTAATCGTCGCGACTAAGCTGGATTTCATCCAGATTGGGATTTAACATGGCGATTTTGGAAGATTTGAGGAGTGCAATGGGGTGTCATTCCATGCTTTGCCCAGGTTGATCATGAGGCAGAAGGGTATGATTCATGCGGTGATGAATCGGCGATGCTCTTGGCATTGCGCGAGGCAAGCGATCGCACAAATTTCGCCAGTCTGGGCAAACCTGGAATGAACCCCAGGAGTTGAGGGGATGAAATTCATTGAGGGGATGAAATTCATTGTGGCTTTTGTCTCTCTCTATTAGAGCAGGTGTCACGGTGGACAACACAATTTTTGCTTTAAGTTTTTGCTTTAAGTTTTTGCTTTAAGTTTTTGCTTCAAGCGGGTTCCACACTAAGGATTTCTTCTGCTTGAAACTGATGCTGGTCGTCTAAACACCAGCTTTGCCAGTCCACCACCTGCCCCTGCTGCAAGGACAAAATCAGGTAAGAATATTCGGGCCAGGCCAGGAGGCGATCGCTCTCTGATGGCACCGCTGGATGGTCGGGATGGGAATGGTAGATCCCCACTATTTCTAACCCCCGATCGCGGACATAGCGCTGGGCATTCAGCAGATCTTTGGGATCAATGAAGTAGCGATCGCTTTTTCCCGTTCCCAGATGGGGAATCACCGTTGTCAGTTCTTCGCCCACTTCCCGATCCCAAGCGTTGACCGTTTCGCGGATTTCCAGGACTTGTTTGAGCGGGGAGTTTTTAGAGGTGGGGGTGGGGCGATCGCGTTGTCCTAGCAGTAATCCACAGCATTCCTCGGGGTAGGTGCGGCTGGCATGATTAATCAGAATTGAGCGGCACCGTGCAGCGCTCCAAATGGGGTGAATTGAGATACTATTTCAAGTACAGAAGTTCTGGCCTTGGGGACATGCCGATTTTTACCATTGGTCACTCAAATCACTCCATTGAAACCTTTGTCAGCCTGCTGCAACAGCAGGGCGTGACGGCAGTGGCCGATGTGCGGTCGTCCCCCTTTAGTCGTCGCTTGCCGCAGTTTAACCAGACGCTCCTCAAAAATTCACTGAAAGCAGAGAAAATTGCCTATGTGTTTTTGGGGGATCAGTTGGGGGCGCGGCCTCAAGATCCAGACTGCTATGTGGAGGGGAAGGCTCTCTATCCACGGATTGCGGCGACTGATGCGTTTGCTATGGGGTTGGAGCGCTTGGCTAAGGGGGCACGACAGCACCAGATCGCGCTGATGTGTGCTGAGCAAGATCCGATTACTTGCCATCGGGCGATTTTGGTGAGCCGACACTTGAAGTCCCGGCATCTACAGGCTGCGGGGGTGGAGATTCAGCATATCCTCAAAACGGGGGAGTTGGAGTCGCAGGAGCATTTGGAACAGCGGTTGGTGAAACTGCATCGGCTGCGGGATCGGTTGCCACTGTTGGAAGACTCGGCTGAAACGGCGGTGGGGGCACAGCTTGAGTTGTTTAGTCCGGTGGCCTCAGAGGCGGGGGGGAGTTATGGGGTGCCGCTGACGGAGTTAATTGAGCAGGCTTATGAGCTTCAGGGCGATCGCATTGCCTATGTCGAGCAGCAGGAGAGCGATGCGGCCTATGAGCAAGCCAGTTGATTTGTTTACGATCGGGTTTACCCAAAAGCAGGCTGAGCAATTTTTTGAGACTCTGATTCAAGCTGGGGTGCAGTGTGTGATTGACACTCGGCTGAACAATGTGTCTCAGTTGGCAGGCTTTGCTAAACAAAAAGATCTGAAATATTTTCTAGAAAAACTCGGCGGGATTCAATATATTCATCTGCTGGATTTAGCACCCACTAAAGACATGCTGGATGCGTATAAAAAAAAGCAAATCGGCTGGAGCGATTACGCAGATCAGTTTAATTCATTAATCTCTACTAGAAAAATTGAGCAGAAGATTTCTCCGGATTTGCTCCATAAAGCTTGTTTATTGTGTAGTGAGGCAAAACCGCATCACTGTCATCGTCGGTTAGTTGCTGAATATCTACAACAGCGGCTAGATCAGGCGATCGCCATTCACCATCTCTAGTGCAGTCTGCATCCCTGCTGAATTTGCCCGTTAGATTTATAAGCTTTCTCCCGGCTAGACTCATCCCTGTTGGATTCCTCCCGGTTAGACTCATCCCTGTTGAATTCGTCCCTGTTGAACACGTCCCTGTTAGAAGCAATAGGGGCGAAGCTTGTTTTTTAGTTTCTCAATGCCGATTCATTCACTCTTCGTTCTGCTTCCGTGAGCGATCGAACCTATGCCTGTTTTTGAAATTATTTGTCTCGCCAATTCTGATAAGAGGGGCGGGCGCTGTGTCGCAGGGTTAAAAACCGATGGATCAGGGTGGTTAAGACCTGTATCCCGGCAGCCGGGTGGCATTTTGCAACCCGAACACTATCTGTTGGACATTGACTGTGAACCGCAGTTGTTTGACATTTTAGAACTTGACTGTGCAGCCCATCGGCCAGAATGTCATCAGCCGGAAAATTGGTTGATTCAGCCGAAGCAATGGCGGTTTGTGGGCTTTCCTGATTTGCCCCAACTGAACGAGATTCTGAAGCCGGAACTGGAGAAAAGCGCGGCGCTCTCGACTCTGTTTGGGAATTTGGGCGATCGCGTTGATTACCCATCACTCCAGAAAAATCCAACGGCCTATTCCCTGCTCTATCTCAAGCCCGAAAAAGTTCAGTGGGTGGTGCAAGACTACATTATTCACAAGAAATATCGAGCGATCTTTTTCTCCAATTTAGTGCAATACAACTTTCCCATCACCGACCCGATTTGGAAAGCCCAGATGGATCAGGCCAAACTGCCAGAAGGCCAATATTCTTCAGCCCAAATTATCGACAAGCTAGGACTCTCTGACTTTACCGATGACGGTTTCCGGTTCACGATGAGCCTGGGCGAACCCTTTGCGCCCACGGGGGAGGGGAAACAATATTGCTTCAAAGTTATTGCCGCTGTGATGAATACGTCTCAGGTGATTCAACGGCTGACTCAACGGGCGGGGCGATCGCTACCCTTCATGAAATAACGAGCCGCAGCCATCCCAGATAGAGCGGCGCGTTCCAGGTTAGAAGCCATTCCCTGAGTTGGATTCGATGAAAAGGCATCGCCTGCCAGCACCAGATGCCCTGGCGTTGGCAGCGCACAGTAGGATTCACCATAAAAGGCTGTGGGTTGACTGTAGCGCCATCGATGGATCTGCGACTCAATCACCTTTGACCCTAACCAGGGAGCGGCTTTTTCAAGTAATTCTTCAATGATCCTGGAATTGTCCAAGTCCCAGTGGGCTTCGCTAAACTCTGCTGTGGCTTGGAGGGTGACGGCTGGACTAGCGGAAATCCCGGTTTGCTGATTGCAGATTAGCCAATCCAAAACTGGATGCGGCTGCCGCAATGCGCCCGGTGGGGGAATCTGGCTGGGCTGCTCTAGAAGCGCTAAAACGGCGATGCAGCGATGGTAATGGATTTGTTCGAGCCGCTGGTGAATGGGATCTGGGACGGGGATGGCGGATTGTTGCAGGAGGTCGAGGGATTGGGGAACGGGGCAGGTGAGGAGCAACTGGTGAGCCTGGAAGTGTTGGGGAGAGCCGTCTTTGTCTTCTGCTTGAAGGAGCCAGCGATCGCCCCCCCATTCCAGCCCTATGACCTTGGTTTGCAGATGCAGGTCGAGATCTTGCGCGAGATGGAGTGCGATCGCCCGTTGACTCAACACCCCACGATAGCCCTGTACTTCGCTTCCCTGAACAATCCCAGGCCATTCCTTGACAACGCCCTGCTCCGTCCAATCCGCCACCCATGCCTGAAAGCTAGGATCATGCGCGGTAAAAAACGGCGCACCATAATCAAACACGCCTTCCCCATAGCCCGCCTGCCGGATTCGACGAGTCGTCAACCGCCCACCAACGCCGCGCCCCTTGTCCAATACCGTCACGGAAACCCCTTGGCTCGTGAGCAGAACCGCAGCCATTAACCCTGCCATACCGCCGCCCACGATCAGGCAAGAGGTTTCTGCGTTGCTATCCTGGCTGTTATCCTGGCGATTGCTGTGATGCTCCTGAGACGGATTTACCATGAATCCTCACTTTCGTTCTGCCCTGATCTCTGACCTTCCTATCTTAGAGGAGCAGGTTGTAGCGCTTTGTCCAAACACCAGCTATTTCAAAACGCTGTCATAATCCATTCCGTTTACGCAACAGTTCTTAAGGTTTCTTTTAGCTTGCACGTTTTCAGCTATAAGTTGAGATAGGTTGAACGTTGCGCTGAACTTTGTTTAACCGATCGGGGCAATCTCCTATGAATGCAAAGATTCGATGGAGAAATTTCCTGACTTTCTCTCTCTTGCTCCCTATTCGCCATGTCTACAAGGCAATGTCTAGGGAGATCTCTGAGGGCATCTTGTGAGTCAACTTTCGCTCAGGAGCCATCACAATGAATATTGATCCCTATTCCATTCCACCGCCGAGGGGCTGGTCGCCTCCAGTTGAACCCAATCAGCAAATTATTCCGCCGCCCGTCGGGGCAGATCCGGTGGGGCGATCGCTGCCGCCGCCAATCGGGTCTGAGCCTGCGGATGCTCCGGTGTCGCCTGCGATGGGTTGGGCACCTCCGGTTGATCCAAGACTACAAGTGATTCCGCCGCCGATCGGGTCTACGCCCGTCAGTCAGACCATTCCACCGCCGATCGGGTCGTTTCCGGTGCCAGCCTACCCGATTCAGCCGCCGATGGGTTCCCATCCCATCCCCAATCAGGCTTACCCGATTCAGCCGCCGATGGGAGCCAGTCCAGTTGCCTACCCATTAACAACTCCCCGAGGTTGGGCACCTTCTACGAATCCTCACGACCAGGTGATTCCGCCGCCTGCGGGTTATACAGTTCCGGTGAAAACGGAAGGGAGTAGGGAGTAGGGAGTGGGGAGATGGGGAGGTTTCCTGGTACTTTTCTATAAAACATCTTCAACAATCTCTGGGATGGGAAAGGGTGGGTTGTCAGAGTGACAACTTACCCTTTCCTGTTTGTAGGGACTGTTATGGGGAGACGTTTAGAGGACGGTGCATTGACCTTGTTGGCGGAGGAGGTGATCGCAGAGGACGATCGCCACCATTGCCTCAACCATCGGAACGGCGCGGGGGAGAACACAGGGGTCATGGCGGCCTTTGGCGGCGAGGGTGGTTTCTTCTCCGGCCTGGTTGACAGTGCGTTGTTCTTTGCGGATGGTGGCGGTGGGCTTGAAGGCGACGCGGAGGAGGATGTTTTCGCCGTTGGAAATACCGCCCTGGATGCCGCCAGAGCGATTGGTGACGGTGCGGATTTGGCCGGATTCGTCGGTGTAGAATTCGTCGTTGTGTTCACTGCCGGTGAGTAGGGTTCCGGCGAAACCAGAGCCAATTTCAAAGCCTTTGCTGGCGGGGAGTGACATGACAGCTTTGGCCAGGTCGGCTTCCAGTTTGTCAAAGACGGGAATGCCCAAGCCTTTGGGAACCTGACGCGCAACGCATTCGACAACGCCGCCGATGGAATCGCCCTGTCTGCCAATGGTTTCGATCAGGTCAATCATGCGATCGGCGCAGGTGCTGTCGGGGCAGCGGACGATGTTGCTTTCGACCTGTTCTAGGGTGACGGTGCTGGGGTCAACAACGCCTTCGAGGTCTTTGATGCGTTTGACATAGCCAATGATTTCCACGCCTGCGACCTGGTGGAGGATTTTTTTGGCGATCGCCCCCGCAGCGACTCGACCAATGGTTTCACGGGCAGACGATCGCCCTCCCCCCTGCCAGTTGCGAATGCCGTACTTGGCATCGTAGGTGGCATCGGCATGGGAAGGCCGATAGGTTTGTGACATTTCGCTATAGTCCTGGGGACGGGTGTCCTTGTTGCGAACCAGGATGGAAATGGGAGTGCCCAAGGTTTTGCCCTCAAAGACACCGGAGAGAATTTCGCAGATATCGGCTTCTTTGCGAGGTGTGGTAATTTTGCTTTGACCGGGACGACGGCGATCGAGTTCAAACTGAATTTCTTCTTGGGAAATTTCTAGCCGAGGGGGGCAGCCATCAATCACCACGCCCACGCCGCCCCCGTGGGATTCACCAAAGGTGGTAATGCGAAACAGATGTCCAAATGAGTTGCCCATGTCGATTCCGTCTCTTGTAAAGATCCTGATTTTATCAGGTCTGGCTCGGTGTGAGGGAGGACGGAAATTTGGGGAGTGGGGGCTGGAGGGTGGATGGGTGGATGGGTGTTTTACTTAGAAATCTCTCATTGCACAAGGAATTCTTTCTGAGCGGACTTTTCAGTTTTCCTGTTCGCCTATTCAAATCAAACAAACCAATCCTTCTCAAAGCATTATTTTACGCGATGTGCAACTCTTTTCCTGGAACCCTTGATTCTGCGTGATCGGCCAAGCAGTCCTCCAAATTCTGACTCACTCAAATGCTCTAGGAGCAAAGGTTAAGAAAGAGTTGCACATCGCGTTATTTTCCTAATGTTTAGAGGCTCTATCTCGTACAGGGGAAGAGTGAAGCAAAGCTTAGAAAGGATTTTAGCTAGTAGATAATCCTGACATCAAAAAGAGAAAAGTCGAATATAGAAAGGGCTAAAACATCGCAAAATTCCCTGATGTTCACCCATCCACCCATCCACCCATCCACCCTCCCACCTATCCACCCATCCACCCATCCACCCATCCACCCATCCACCTCAAGTCTGTAACCCTTCCTCTCGTCCGACCAACTCGGGATACTTTCCGGAGAGGGGGAGCGATCGCACTTCATCTTCAGCCGTACTAATGTGTCCCGTGTAAAAGGCTCCGGCTTCGATATCCAAAGATTGGGCGGTGACATCGCCTTCCAATCGGGCGGTTTTGCTGAGGGTGAGGCGGCCAGTGGCGGTGATTCGGGCTTTGACAAGGCCATGCACAATGATGTTGTGGCCTTTGAGTTCTGCGCCTTCAATGAGGCCAGATTGGGAGAGTTCTAGATCGCCTTGAACCAGAACATTGCCGTGGATAATGCCATCGACTCTTAGATTTCCTTCCACGTTCAGGTTGCCTTGTAGTTCAGTCGTGGGACTGAGGTAGGTCAATGCTGAAGGAGTGGCTTTTTGTGTGCGCCAAAACATCTTATTGTCCTGTTGAGTAGCAATTGATTGCGGGGCTGTAAGCTCAATGTGACATACTCTCTGCAGAAGCGCTATGGCAGTGTTTGAGGGGTCTGCGTGCGATTTGCGACAGGCGATTTGGGAATACGGAAGGGGGAAGGGAAAGGGGAAAGGGGAAAGGGGAAAGGGGGGATTATTGACTTCGGGAAGGATGACGGTTGCGCGCACCGGACAGGAATTGCTTCTGCAATTTGTTTATCAAACTGCAATGTTCCGGTGCATCCTTGAAAGAACCTTTCACAGTTCATATTGCACGACGCTCCATTATTAGAGCAGGATTGCTCCCAGGAATTTGAGCAGAATAGCTTGAGCAGAATGACGACTGTTCTCTACTTCAATTCTCCACTTCAATAATTTCTTCGATCAGCCTTCTTCGAGCAATCCACAAAAATCTCAAAGAACCCCTTTCCCCTTTCGCCCTTCCCCCCCCTTCCCACAAAAAAAGCGACCCCGAACCGGGATCGCTTCATAGAAGCCTTAACCTTGTTCAAACGTTAGCCACCGATGACGGGTGCAGTGAGCGCAACCGGAGTTGCTGCTCCTGTAGCGAGATCGAGGGGGAAGTTGTGAGCATTGCGCTCGTGCATCACTTCCATACCCAGGTTGGCGCGGTTCAGCACGTCAGCCCAGGTGTTGATGACGCGACCTTGGGAGTCC